>NZ_JBFABA010000008.1:0-194100 GCF_040640115.1 Micromonospora sp. NPDC023644
CGGCGGGCCGGCGCAGTCGCGCCAGGGCTCCGCGGGGGGCCACCGGGCCGGCGCGGGCGCTCGCGGCCCGGGCCGACCTGCGCGACCGGGCCGGCGGGCCGCTGGGCACGGTCACCGCCGCGCAGCCGGTCGACCCGGCCTTCGTGGCGCGCCTCGCGGCCGTGACGGGAGTGGCGGTCACCCTGCTCGACGACGCCGTGGCGCCCGTCCGGCTCGCCCACAGCACCGAGTCGACCGGCGTACGCGACGCCGTGCTCGCCGCCGCCGGCACGCTCAGGGGCGAGCGGGTCACCGAGACCCCCGACGGCCGGTACGTCCGCCGGGTCGGCCCGTCCGCCGGGCAGCCCCTGCCGCTGGTGCTCTCGGTCCCCAGCGAACGGCCGCGGGGCCTGTACGTCGCGCTGTGGTCGGCGGTGCTGGTGGCGGCCATGCTGGCCGTGGTGGCCGCGTGGCGGCTGGCCCGGGTGACCACCCGCCCCCTGGTCGAGCTGGCGGGCGCGGTGGACCGGGTGGCGCGCGGCGACCTGACCGCCCGGGTGCCGGTGCGCAGCCGGGACGAGATCGGCCGGCTGGCCGGCGCGTTCAACCGAATGACCCGCGAGACGGGCACCTACGTGGCGGCGCTGACCAGCAGCCGCGACCAGTTGCGCGGGCACCTCGCGGTGCTGGGGGACACCCTGGCCAGCACGCACGACCTGCAACGCATCCTGCGGGTGATCCTGCACAGCGCGATCGCGGCGACCGGCGCCCGGGCCGGGGCCGTGCTGCTGGTCGACGACGGCGGGGTGCTCGTCGCGCAGTGCACCGAGGGGCTGGACGGGGGCGCTCCGGCGGACGAACGGTCGGGGCCGTTGCGGGTGCCGCTGGGCAGCGGCGTGGTGGGCGCCGTCGCGGCGACCGGGGAGCCGCGCCGGGGCCGGGTGGAGCCCTCCGCCGCGCCGCCGGGGGAGCCGCGCTGCCACACGTACATCGCGGTGCCGTTCGCCGCCCCCGGCACGGCGGGCCCGCCCGACGCCACCGCCCGCGACGGGCCGGCCGGCCGCCCCGGGTCGGAGCCGGCCGCCCCGGCCGGGGCGCTCGGCGTGCTGGCCCTCTACGACCGGCTCGGCGCGGACGAGTTCGACGACGACGACCTCGTCACCCTGCGCACCTTCGCCGGCCACGCCGCGGTGGCGGTGGACAACGTCCGGGTGCACGAGGAGGCGCAGCGGCTCTCGCTGACCGACCCGCTCACCGGGCTGTGGAACTACCGCTACCTGCGCGAGTCGATCCGCCGGGAGGTCGAGCGGGCGAGCCGGTTCGGCCGGATGCTCAGCGTCCTCGCCCTCGACCTGGACCGGTTCAAGGCCGTCAACGACACGTACGGGCACGCGGCCGGCGACGCCGTGCTGGCCGAGTTCGCCCGCCGGGTGCGCGGCGAGATCCGCGAGGTCGACCTCGCCTTCCGACAGGGCGGCGAGGAGTTCGTGCTGCTGCTGCCGGAGACCGACGCCCGGGGCGCGGCGATCGTCGCGGAGCGGCTCGGCGCGGCGGTCCGGGACGCCCCGATCGCCGCTGACGGGCACGGCGGGGCGGCCGTGGCCATCGGAGTCACCGTCTCCATCGGCATCGCCGTGCACCCCGACCACGGCGGCACCGGCCAGCAGGTGCTGGACGCCGCCGACGACGCGCTCTACGCCGCCAAGGCGGCCGGCCGGGACACCTGGCGGATCGCCGAGGTGCGGGCCGGGCCCCCGGCGCGGGAGATCCCCGTCCCGGCCGCGGCGGTCACCCCCGAGGACGGGCTGCCGCGCGCCGGCGCTCCCCGCCAGCCGGTCCGGACCCGTCCCGAACCGGGCGACCCGGCCGACGCCGTCCCGGGGAGCGCGCCGGCCGGACCCGACCCGGTGCGGCCGGGTCCCTGCGGCGGCGCGTCTTCCGGTCCTCACCCTCCACGACAGAGCCGTGGCCGATAGTCTCGCGACATGTCGGAGCACTCAGCGAACCCCTCAACGGCGACCGCCGCAACCGGTCGCTCCCGCGCGGTCAAGGCCGTCATCCCGGCCGCCGGTCTGGCCACCCGGTTCCTGCCGGCCACGAAGGCGGTGCCCAAGGAGCTGCTCCCGGTGGTCGACCGCCCGGTGCTGCAGTACATCGTCGAGGAGGCCACCCATGCCGGCATCGGTGACGTGCTGTTGATCACCGGGCGGGGCAAGACGTCGATGGTGGACCACTTCGACCGCCGCCCCGACCTGGAGGCGCGGCTGGAGGCGAAGGGCGACGCCGAGCGGCTGGCCGCCGTGCGCGGCCCCAGCGAGCTGGCCGAGATCTACACCTGCCGGCAGCCCGAGCAGCTCGGCCTGGGCCACGCGGTCGGCTACGCCGAGTCGCACGTCGGTGACCAGCCCTTCGCGGTGCTGCTGGGCGACGAGTTCGTCAAGCCGTCCGAGCCGCTGCTGCCGGCCATGCTGGAGCTCCAGGCGCGCACCGGCGGCGTGGTGCTGGCCTTCTTCGAGGTCGACCCGGCCGAGACGAAGCGCTACGGCATCGCCTCGGTGGAGCCGGCGGAGGCGGATCTGACCGACGTCGGGGAGGTCGTCCGGGTCACCGGCATGGTGGAGAAGCCCAAGCCGGAGGACGCGCCGAGCAACCTCGCGGTGCTGGGCCGCTACGTGCTGCCGAGCAGCATCTTCGACGCGATCCGGCGGACGAAGCCGGGCAGCGGCGGGGAGATCCAGCTCACCGACGCGATGGAGCTGCTGCGCAGCGAGGGCACCCCGGTGCACGCGATCGTCTACCGGGGCACCCGCTACGACACCGGCATGCCGCTGGGCTACCTCCAGACCGTCGTGCAGATCGCCGCCGAGCGCGACGACCTCGGCGCCGAGTTCCGCAAGTGGCTGACCGAGTTCGTCAACTCCGACGCGTCGGGCGTGACTGGTACATGACAGCGTCGGCCGACGCCGAGGCGGCCGCGAACGAGTTGACGCCGCTCGCCGACTACCTGGGCAGCGTGCTGCGCAGGTTACGCGCGCTGCCTCCGCTCGACCTCGACCTCACCCAGGCGCACGGCAACGTCCTCGCCGAGGACGTCGTCGCGCCGCACTCCTTCCCGGCCTTCGACCAGGCGGCCGTGGACGGGTACGCGGCCCGCTGGGAGGACATCTCCGGAGGCGGTCGGGGCGTGGGCTACGTCCCGTCCCAGTCCGGCGGGCCGGGCGGGCGCAACGTCCGGCTCAACGTCGTCGGCGACCTCGGCGCGGCGAGCTGGCGGCCGGTCCGGCTCACCCCGGGCGCCTGCTTCTCCGTCGCCGCCGGGGCGCCGCTGCCGCTCGCCGCGGACGTGGTCGTCCCGGTCGAGTGGACCGACCAGGGCATGGCCGCGGTGGAGATCTTCCGCGTCCCCAAACGGGGGTACGGGGTGCGCCGAGCGGGCGAGGAGCTGCCCGCCGGCACCCTGCTGGCCAGGGCCGGCACCTACGTCTCGCCGGCGCTGGTGGCGGTCTTCGCCGCCACCGGCATCGGGCACGTCGTGGTCCGGCCCAGCCCTCGGGTGGTCATCGTGGCCACCGGCGACGAGCTGGTCGACGTGGGCCGGGGCAGCCAGCCCGGCCAGACGGTCGACGCCAACTCGCACGCGCTGACCGCCGCCGCGGCCGAGGTGGGGGCGCTGGCGTACCGGGTGGGCATCTGCGACGACGATCCGGAGGGGCTGCGCGGGTTGCTGGAGGACCAGACGCTGCGCGCCGACCTGATCATCACCACCGGCGGCACCGGCACCGGGCCGGGCGACATGGTGCGGCGGATCCTCTCCCGGCGGGAGGGCAGCCGGGCCGGCCCGGTCACCTTCACCGAGGTCGCGCTCTATCCCGGCACCTCGCTCGGCTTCGGCACGGTCGGCGCCGAGGAGGTGCCGGTGGTCTGCCTGCCCGGCGACACGGGCTCGGCCCTGATCGGCTTCGAGGTGCTGGCCCGCCCGGCGATCAACCTGCTGGCCGGGGCGGAACCGGTGTTCCGGCCCAGCGTCCGCGCACACCTGCTGGAGACGATCTCGTCCCCGGTGGGGCTGCGTGAGTTCCGTCCCGCGCACGTCGCCGAGCGGCGCGGCGGCGGCTACACGGTGCAGCCGCTCAACGGTGGCCCGTACACCCTCTCGGGGTTGGCCGAGGCGAACGGGCTGATGGTGCTCGGCGAGCGGGTGACCACCGCGGCGGCCGGGTCCACGGTGGATGTGCTCCTGCTGGACCGGCGCCGGTGAGCGCGAGGAGTGAGCTTGCGAGCCCCGCAGTCGCGAACGGAAGGTCGGCTCGGTGAGCGCCGCCCGGTCATCGGGTTCTCGGTCGTGAGCGGAAGGTCTGTGCAGTGAGTCTGTTCGGGGTCGGTCGGGCGCCCGGCTGGCCGGCGGTGCTGGCCGACGGGCCGGTGCTGCTGCGGCCCTACCGGCGTTCGGACGCCGGCGCCTGGTCGGAGGTGCGCCGCGCCAACCGGGAGTGGCTCGCGCCGTGGGAGTCGTCCCTGCCGGGGAACTGGCACGAGTCGAACTCGCCGGCCGCGTTCCGCTGGGTGTACCGCGACCAGCGCCGGTCGGCGCGCACCGGCGAGGGGATGCCGTTCGCCGTCTGCCTGCGCGAGGACGGCCGGGAGCGGCTGGTCGGCCATCTCAACGTGGGCAGCATCGTGCGGCGGGCGTTCTGCTCCGGGTACGTGGGCTACTGGGTGGACTCCCGGGTGGCCGGTCGCGGCGTCATCCCCACCGCGCTGGCGCTCGCGGTCGACCACGCGTTCGGCGTGGGTGGGCTGCACCGGGTCGAGGTGAACATCCGCCCCGAGAACCGGCCGTCCCGGCGGGTGGTGGAGAAGCTGGGCTTCCGCGAGGAGGCGTACCACGTGCGCTACATGCACATCGACGGTGCGTGGCGGGACCACATCGGATACGCGATGACCAGTGAGGAGGTCGTCGCCGAGGGTGGGCTGCTGGCCCGCTGGCACCGGATCCGCGCCACCACGGGGTGAGCCGTCCCACGCACGGGATCGGCGCGGCGTGTCAGCATCCGCGTCCACGGCCCGTAACCTCAAGTAACTGCAAGCTGTGGCAAGCGCTGCTCCATCCGTACGATCCGCGCACCCGACCACGATCGGTGGAAGATCCTGCGGTCGGACGGCGGTTGCTCCGAATTCGGTGACGGGAGGGGTGAGGGTGCCGACCTCGGTGCTCCTCGCCGTCCTCGCCGCCGCCGGTCTGCTCGCCCTCGCCCCGGCGCTGGTTCGCCGGTACGACGCCACCGAGCGGCTGGTGGCGGAGCGGGCGCAGTCGACGGCGCGGGTGCTCCAGCGCCGCCGGCGGCGCCGCACTGTGCCGGGGCGCCGCCCGGTGCACCCGCCTCGGAGCCTCGTCATCACCCTAAGCGAGGACGCGAACACGGGCGGCCTCTCCGCGCCGGTCTCCGCGCCCCCCGCCGCGCGCCGGTCGAAGCGGCTGCGCGCCGTGCCGCCCGCCGCCAGGAAGGGCCGGCGTCGGCCGCCGCCCCGCCGGCAGCACGCCCCCGCCGTCTACCGGCGCCGCCGGGTGCTCGCCGCGCTGCTGCTGCTGAACTTCGTCGAGCTGATCGGCGTGATCGTGGTCAGTCCCGGCTTCTGGATCAGCTTCGGGGTCACCGCCGCGCTGCTGGTCGCGTACGTCGTACACCTGCGGCGGCTGGCCCTGGCGGATCGCCGGCGGCGGCGGGCGCGGGCCCGGGAGGCGGCGTGGCTGGCCGCCCGGCAGGCCGAGGTGCGGCGGGAACAGGCCCGCCGGGCGGCGGCCCGCCGGGAGGCGCAGCGCCGCCTGGCGGCCCAGCGCGAGGTCGTACGCCGCGCCGCGATGGGCCTGGACCGCCCGGCGGACCTGCCGGCGGCGGCCAACGGCGGCTCCGTCTCCTACCGCCGCTCGGGTGGCCTGCGCGGCCGCCCCTACCAGTCCGGCCGCGGCTCCCACTCGGCCTGACCGGCCGGCGCGCCGCGCTCACCTGCTTCGCGATCTTGGTGTCTGGCGGCCCTCGGAGGGGCGGTTTCGCACCAAGATCCCGCTGTGCGGGGGGTGGATTCGCGGCGGGGGCGGTGAACCTGTTAACCTTGGCGCCGGCCCGCCCGGTGAAAGCCGGGTGGGACCGATGCCGGTCCGCCGGCGGAGGGGTTGTGGCGCAGTCCGGTAGCGCACCTCGTTCGCATCGAGGGGGTCAGGGGTTCGAATCCCCTCAACTCCACCCAGCTCAAGGCCGTTTCCGCTCGTAGGAGACGGCCTTTTTCGATCCTGGCGGCTGCCGCGGGGCGGCAGACGCCCGTCTGCATCGACGGGCGCCTGCGAAACGTCACACCCGTGCCGGGCCCCTGCGCGCCGGGGTCAGGGGGCGCAGGGTCAGCACCTCACCGAGCCCGTCGACGTGGGCGAGGTCGGTGGCGAACGCGTCGCTCAGGGCGCGGCGCAGGTAGTCCAGCACCGCAGGCCCGGGGGTGAGCGGCGCCGATCCGGGGTCGCCGGTGCAGACCAGGTGCACCTCGCGGGCCAGCCGGCCAGAGGTGTTGACGAACCGGCAGAGGTCGTCCCACCGCAGGTACCGCCAGAAGTCGACGCTGACCACCGCGTCGAGGCTGCCCGGTGGGATGGGCGGGTCCATGCCGACCAGGTGGTAGTTGGTGGGGCCGGGCGGGGCGGCGTAGTCGAAGGTCAGCGCGCCGCTCGGCAGGCCGGCCTGTTCGCTGCCGGTGCCCACCCACAGCACGCGGGGGCCGGGCAGGCGGTCGGCGAGTCGGTCGTACGCCGGCCCGATCCGGCACGTCGAGTGCCGTGCGCAGTCCGTGGCCGCGGCGCGGTAGTACACGATGCGCTCCAGCGAGTCGTACACGTCCAGCAGGCCGTAGAACTCCCACTCGATGACGTGGTACTGCCCGGTCAACAGGCCCCGGTTGGCCGCGAAGTCGGTCCAGTTGCGGTCGGTGTTGCGGTGGTGCGGGAGGTGGAAGGCACGGGCCTCGTCGTCGTAGGCGAAGTTCGACCCGGTCACGCCGAGGTGCCGGTGCACCCGGTAGAACAGCTCGATGTCCTCCAGGCCCCAGCGCAGCCCGGAGCGCTCGTCGAACCCGCCGGTCCGGTCGAACAGGTCCCGGGCGAGCGAGATGTTGTGGGTGTAGGCGAGCGCCCAGCCCGCCAGGAGCCAGTCCTGCCCCGGCGGCTCACCGTGCGGGAAGCGCAGGTCCCCGGCCCGGTCCGCGCGGCGGCGGGGGACGTCGGTCAGCTCCCGGTCGTCGAGGGCGGCTGCGACGTGTTCCAGGCTCAGCTCGTCGCGGCGGCCCATCAGCACGGCGGGCCGGCCGGCGACCGCGTGGTGGGCCAGGTGGCGCTCCAGCAGCTGCGGGGCGGCGTACGAGTCGGCGTCGAGGAACAGCAGCAGCGGCGCCCGGGTGCGCCGGACCGCCTCGTTGCGGGCGGCGGAGCGTCCGCGTCGCCTGGGGAACTCCAAGAAGCGGAGGTCGAGCCCGGCGGCCGCCTCGACGGCCTCGGCGTATCCGGCGGGGGAGCCGCCGTCGCGGACCACGACCACCTCGAAGCGCTCGGGGCCCACCGTCTGCCGGGTGAGCGACCGCAGCGTCAGCGCCAGGCACTGCGCGTCCTGGTAGGTGGGTATGACCACGCTCAACTCGACCGCGTCGTCCGTCCGTGCCGCCATCCGACTTCCCTCCGTCATGGTGATCCCCTCGGCCGGGGTGCCGGCACCTGCCGGCACCCCGGCCGCGACATCCGGGCGCCGGTCCGGCCGTCGCCGGGGCGCGCTGGAAGCGTTTCCATCAGTAGATGGGATTATCAGCCAGGGGATAGTGGCGATGCACGATTCCCACTGATGTGGCTCGTACGTGAGCGCGGCGGGTCGGATCAGGCGTAGTAGTTCACGCTCACCGGCCAGGAGCCGGTGTACGGCGTCCAGCCCTGGAGCGTGGCGGGGATGCCCACCCGGGTGTTGCAGTTGATGACCTGGAAGTGCAGGTGCGGGCCGGTGGACGCGCCGGTGCTGCCCGACCAGCCGATGACCCGGCCCTGCGGCACCCAGGTGCCGGCGTTGTAGATCGCCCGGTTCAGGTGCGCGTAGTGGGTGCACTGGCCGTTCGAGTGCCGGATGATCACCTCGATGCCGTTCTGCCAGTACGGCGACCAGTTCGACATGATGATGGTGCCCGCCTGCGAGGCGGAGACCTCGTAGTTCGCCGGCAGGCCGAAGTCCCAGGCGTACTCGTTGTACGGGCCGACGTGCGAGTAGGTGCCCTCCGGGCCCTGGGTCACCAGGTAGGACTCGCCCGCCGGGTACGGCATCTCGTAGTAGTAGTTCGCGGCGGAGGCCGGCGTGGCCCCGACGACCGCGGCCCCGGCAACCACCAGCATGGCGCTCGCGGTCGCGGCGATCCGGCGCAGGACCGTCGTCATTCTGTTCACTGTGGATCTCTTCCTGGTGTGTCGGCAGATATTCAGCCTCGTCGTCGACGGTGCCGGCGTGAGCTAAACAGCGCGCCAGATGTGGATCAATGGATCGCGTGGACGTCTGGGGTGGGATCAGTGGGTCGGCAGGGGTCGCGACGACACGGGGTGACGAACGCGCGGCGCGGCGTCCAGGGAACCCCGTAACGGCCCCGGCGGCCGGATCCGCGACCGTCCCGAGCATCGACGCGCGTGCGGGCGCTCACTACGCTGCCGCCCGTGGAGCGGATGGCGAGCGTGTTCTGGCTGGGCGGCTGCGCGGCGGTGGCCGTCCTCGTCGTGGCGGGCCTCGTCGCGCTGGTGGTGGCGGCCCACCGGCGGGAGCGGGAGCGGCGGGAACACTGGCGGCAGTGGGCCGCCCGGTACGGCTGGACGTTCGTCGAGCGGCCCGAGATCACCTGGACCGACCGGGTGCCGGGCCGGAGCCGGCGGGGCGTGCGGTTCGCGCTGACCGGGACGCTGCACGGCCGTCCCGTCTGCGTGGCCGAGTACGCGTACACCGAGACGCACAGCTCCACCGGCGCGGACGGCAACCAGACGACCAGCTCGCAGACCCACACGTACGTCGTCTGCTCGGTGTGGCTGCGGCGGGCGTTCCCGGCGCTCGCGGTCGGACCGCGACACGCGTTCTCGAAGCTGGGCCGCGCCCTGTTCGGCAGCGACACCTACGCCACCGGGCACGAGGAGTTCGACCGGCAGTGGCGGGTGGCCGCGGCGGCGCCGGGGCAGCAGGCGCTGGTCGGGCCGACCCTGATCGCCGCACACCTGGCGGGGGCGGTGCCGAGCTGGAGCGTGCGGGAGGCGGAACTGATCACGTACCGGCGCGGCCGGCTGGAGGATCCCGCCCTGCTGCCGTCGCTGGTGACCCCGCTGATCACGGTCGCCGACCTGCTGGAGCAGGGGCGCTGACGGGCGGCCGGCCGGAACGGGACGGCCGGCGGAGCGGTGCCGACGGCGTGCGCCCCGCAGCACGGCAGCCGGATCGGCCGGCAAGGGCGCGGGAGGCCGGCCCCGAGGGGACCGGCCTCCCGTCACGATCCGCGGATCACGGCTTCCAGGAGCCGGCCGTCTCGAACCTGTGCCGGTATTCCAGCGCGCCGTTCTTGTCGGCCACGTTGAACACCACCGTGCCGGCCCGCTTGCTGCCCTCGCGCAGGTTGTTGCCGGAGCCGAGCGTGTCGCCGCAGCCGGAGAGCGCGCTCGCCAGGCCGTTGGCCGTGGTGCCGTTGGCGGCCACCCACTCGAAGTAGAACGGGTTGATGGAGCTCTTGCCCTTGGTCACCGTCGCCGTGACGTGGGCGATCAGGTACATGCCCTTGTCCGGGTCCGGGGCGTACGTCCGGCAGCCCTTGGTCTCCGTGGTGAACCGGGTGACCGTGATCTCGATGGTTCCCTCGTCGTCGGCGACCACCAGGGTGGCGCCGGGCCTCAGGTTGAAGTTCTCGCCGTCCCTCGCCGACGGGGGCGGACCGTCCGGCTGCAGGGTGGGGGTCCCCGGGGCGGGCAGGGCCTTCTCCAGGTCGTTCGCCGCCTTGTTGGCGCCGGCGACGAGCGCGACGATGCCGCCGACGCAGCAGAGCAGGGCCAGCACGGCCACCACGGCCACCACGATCAGGACGGTCTTGTTCTTCTTCGGCGGGGCGACCGGATGCGGCGCACCCAGCGGGTAGCCGGGCCCGGCGGGCGGGTATCCCTGCGGGCCGGGCGGGTAGCCGGGCGTGCCGGACACCGGCGGGTAGGGGGTGCCCGAGGTCGGCTGGTGCGGGGCGGCCCACGGCTCGCCCGGCGCTCCGGAGACCGGCGGCTGCGGCATCCCGGACACCGGGGCCTGCGGCGCTCCGGAGACCGGCGGCTGAGCCCACGGCTCGCCGGGCGCGCCCGACACCGGAGGCTGCGGTGCCCCGGAGACCGGCGGCTGCGGCGCGGCCCACGGGTCGCCGGCCGACTGCTGCGGCGGCACGGGCGGGAGGGGGGCCCACGGGTCGCCCGTGGCCTGCGGGGCGCCGGAGGTCGGCGGCTGGGGCGGGTAGCCGCCCTGTTCGGCGGGGAACTGCGGCATAGGGGCCGTCGGGTACGGCTGCGGCTGCTGCTCCGGGTTCGGCTGGTTCGGATCCTGAGGCCCGTAAGGGGGCGGGGGGTGACTCACCGTACTCCTAGGCACCTGACGACGACGGCAAACGCGGCTGACGCTACCGTGCGCGGACAACGGACCATCTTCGCGTCTCCGGCAGCGCTGCGCTGTCCCCTGTTCGGACTCTTCGCCCGGGTCAACGGGGCAGCAGCACGGCGGCGGTGCGGACCAGGGCGTCGTCGACGCTGAACCGGCCGGTGACCAGCGCGGGCGGCTCGGCCACCGGGGCGGCGTCGCACCGCGCCGGCGCGATGCGGGCGGTGAACGTGCCGGCGTCCGGATCGAGTTCCACCAGGGCGTCGTGGAAGTCCAGCCACGTGCCGACGACCGGGTGCCACACCTTGTAGACCGTCTCCTTGACGCTGAACACCACCGCCGGCCAGGAGGTCCCCGCCGGCAGGCGGGCGCACCGGTCCTCCTCCTCGGGCAGGCAGATCAGCCGGCGTACGCCCGCGTTGAGCTCGCGGTGCCCCTCGGCGTCGATGCCGACCGACCGGACCTCGCCGGCGCGGGCCGCGACCGCCGCGCAGTAGCCGCGGGTGTGCGTGATGGCGCCGACCACGCCCGCCGGCCAGACCGGCGACCGGTCCGCAGCCGTCGGCACCGCGACCGGGGGTACGCCGAGGGCGGCCATCGCCCGGCGGGCGCAGACCCGCCCGGCGGTGAAGTCGCGGCGGCGGCTCTGGACCGCGCGTTCACCCAGGCAGGCCCGTTCGGCCGGCAGCAGCTCGCCCGTCCAGTCCGACGCCCCGGCCACGGCCACCGCCACGGCCGGCGGCAGCAGGTCACGCATCGCCACCCCCCGACAGGTACGACCGCACGCGCGCCCGCTCGGCGTCGAGCGCGTCGGCCGGCACCGGCGGCGACTCCGGCCACAGGTCCAGCACCGGCTCCCCGTGGCGGGCCTCCCAGGTGCCCACGACCCGGCCCCGGTGCACCACCACCGGCGAGATCCACCCGGCGGCCCGGCTGACCGAGGAGCGGCGCTCGGCCGGGACGATCGTGGTGTCCTTCGTGCCCGGCCCGAGCACCCACTGGTCGAACGCGGGGAGCAGGCGTACGGCGTCGTCGGGGCGGGCGGCGGCGATCTCGTCCACGTCGGCGGCCCGGGCGTACGCCGGCCGGTCGCCGACGGTCACCGGCACCAGCTCGCCCGCGTCGACGAGGCGGGCGAACCAGCCGCGCAGCGCGGCCCGCTTCGAGCCGCCCCGGCTCAGCCACTGGTCGAAGGTCTCCGGGCTCGCCGGCCCGTACGCGCCCAGCCAGGCCGGCACCACCCGGGTCGCCGCCTCCGCCGGCTCGGGCAGGCCCGGCCAGCCGGGCAGCAGCGTCTCCGGTCGGGTGAAGGTGACCCGGTTGCCCTCGGCCGGCCCCTGCACCAGCAGGCCCTGCCAGGCCAGCGGCTTGAGCACCGCCCCCCACCCGGAGTCGAGGTGCGCGGCGACCGTCCGGTCCCCGGTGCGTTCGACGATCTCGGCGGTGAGCTGCTCCCGGGTGAGCGTGCGCCCGTCCAGCGCGGCGGCGGCGGCCTCGGCGATCGCCGCCAGCCGGTCGACGGTCACGAAGGCGCGCTGCCACGAGCCCTTCTCCCAGAACCGGCCGGCGGCCAGCAGGGACAGGCAGGCCGGGGCGTCCTCGGCGCGCATCAGGTGCAGGGTGCCGCGCATGGCCCAGGTGCGCACCAGGAGCCGCCCGGCGAGCGCGCCCGCGACCCCGCCGGGCCGGGGGTCGGCCCGCCGCGCGGCGACGGCCTGCTCGGCGGCGGAGGCGACCTGTGCCTGCACCCCGACCAGGCGGCCGACCACGTCGACGGGACGTACGCCCGCCGGCCGGTGCAGCAGGTGTCGACCGGCCCGCCAGGCCAGCACCTGGTCCACGGTCAGCGTCGCGAGGGCCATGGTTGGTGAACGTACCGCAAGGGCGTAACACCGGAGCGTCCTGCGGCGCTGACAGTGCGTCGCCAGGGGACGATGGCGATCCATGGTCGACCACGCCCCCGCCCGGGGCCGGTCGCCAACGTGAACCGGAGAGGGAGCGCGATGACAGGTGGTGCGGAGTCCTCGGCGTCCGGGGCGGACGAGCACGCTCCACTGGCGCCCGGCTGGACCTGCGGCACCTGCGGCGCCGACTGGCCGTGCGCGGTCAAACGGTCCCGCCTGCTCGAGGAGTACCGGGCGGACCGGGCGATGCTCAGCGTGTACCTGGGGGCCTGCCTCGCGGCCGCCGCGCAGGACCTGCCGCCGTCGCCCGGCACGTCCCTCCAGGACCGGTTCATCGGCTGGCTGCCCCGCAACCCCCGGGTGTTCTGACCCGCGTCCGGGGCGACCGGTCGGCCGCCCCGGCACGCCCGGCGGTCAGTACGCGTGGGTCACCGTGAGCGTGATGTTCGTGCAGGAACCCGCCCGGCTGGTCAACGCGCTCTTCTCGGCGCTGTCGACGCTCAACCGCCACCGGGTCTTCACCGCGACCCACTCGCCGACGTACCGGCACTTCTCGTAGGTCGGCATCCAGGTCGCGGGGTCCTGGTCGCCCTTGGCCTGGTTGACGTTGTCGGTCACCGCGACCAGCGACCTGACGTCGCCGAGGTCGTTGGCGAACGCCTGCCGCCGCGACGTGGTCCAGTTCCGGGCGCCCGAGTCCCACGCCTCGGCCAGCGGGACCATGTGGTCGATGTCCAGGTCGGACGGGTTGGTCCAGGAGGCCCCGTCGTAGTAGGAGCGCCAGCGTCCGCCGCTCAGCTGGCAGCCGGAGCCCACCGAGGGGCGGGTGGTGGCCTCGGCGATCAGCACCTCGTAGCGGGTGTTGCAGCCGTCGGAGTCCGCATCCGTCCAGTGCGGGAACAGGTCCCGGGAGTAGCCGGTGCGGCTCTCGGCGGCCACCGGCAGGTCGGCGACGAGGGTGCGCAACGGCACCGAGACGGTGGCCGCGTGGGCGGGGGCGGACAGGCCGAGGGTGGCGGCGGTGACGGTGGCCAGCAGGCCGCCTGCCCAGCGGAGGGTACGGGTCATCGCGAACTCCGTCCGATCGATCGGGGATTGGCCGACAGTGCAACCGGCGCGGGTGCCGAGGGACCGGACCCCGGATGACTGGGGAACCAAATTCATCGATACGTTACGGGAACTCCCCACCGGTGGGAATCCCGTCGGCGGCACAATGCGGGCGACACCGAACCCGATGCGCGCCGCCGATCCGTACCGTTTGCGCAGGATGACGGACCGTAAGATGCCGGATGTAAACCATCCGTACGGAGTGGCATGGGTCGGAAATCTGACCGAAGTCGACCCGTTGTGCCAGTGGTACGGGGTGGTTAAGCTTCTGATGCGCGCCCCAATCGCCCGCTTCCCCCGTGGCAGGCGATCGGGGCGCGCATCTACGTCGAACGGGCCCGCACGCCACCGCGTGCGGGCCCGTTCCCCGTGCGCCCGCCGGTCGCGGCGGGCGCCGTGCCGTCCGTCAGATCCAGCGGCCGTCCAGCCACATCCGCGCCGACCACTCGGCGTACGGCAGCAGCTTCCCGACGAAGATCGGGTGGAAGTACGCGAAGCAGAGCGCGACCAGCAGGACGTACGCCCCGGCGATCACCCCGCCGACCAGCCTGCGCTCCCGGGCCTCGTCCGGCTCGCCGGGCGCGGCGGCGGGGGTGGCGTCGCCCGGCTGCGCGGCGACCGCTCCCGGTGGACCGGCCGGCGTGACGATCGCGCCGAGCACGTAGACCACCGCCAGCACCAGGAACGGCAGGGCCGGCGCCGTGTAGAAGGAGAACATCGTCCGGCCGTCGAGCGCGAACCAGAACCAGGGCAGCAGGCCGGCCGCCACGACGAGCAGGATCGCCCCCGCCCGCCAGTCCCGCCGGGCCAGGCCCAGCCAGGCCAGCGCCACCAGGGCGGGCAGGAACGACCACCAGAGCAGGGGAGTGCCGAGCAGCAGGATCTCGGAGGCGCAGCTCGGCGCTCCGCAGGACCCGGTGCCCGACCAGTAGAAGGCGACCGGGCGGCCGAGCAGCAGCCACTGCCACGGCCACGACTGGTACTTGTGCGGGTCGTCGAGGCCGGTGTGGAAGCCGTACGCGGCCTTGTGGTACTCGATCAGGTTGTTCAGCGCGCCGAACACCGGGGCGTCGCTCAGCGGGGCGTTCGGGTACCGCTCGGCGAGCCGGTAGTAGCCGTCGTCGCCGAGCAGCCAGCCGGACCAGGTGCCGACGTAGGTGACCACGATCAGCACCCCGGCCAGCACCAGCCAGGGCACCTCGTCGAGGAGCGTGTCCCGCCACGGCCGGCGTACGCCGGCGGAGCGGCGGACCCCGACCTCCCAGAGGATCACCAGCAGCGCGAAGACGGGCAGGAAGTAGAGCGCGCTCCACTTGACCGCGCACGCGCAGCCGAACAGGACCCCGGCGGCGAGCCGCCACCACGGCCAGTTCCGCCAGCCGCCCGCCGGCCGCCCGGCCCGCCCGGGCCGGCTCGGGTCCAGACCGGCCTCCAGTGCCCGGGCCCACCGGCGGCGCCGGGCGTCCCGGTCGAGGACCAGGGCGCCGAACGTGGCCAGCACGAAGAAGAGCAGGAAGATGTCGAGCAGCGCGGTGCGGGACAGCACCAGGTGGAAGCCGTCCAGCGCGAGCAGCAGCCCGGCGGCGCAGCCGAGCGCGGTGGAGCGGAACATCCGCCGGCCGACGCGGACCAGCAGCAGCACCGACAGGGTGCCGACGACCGCCGCCGAGAACCGCCAGCCGAACTCCGGCGCGGTCGTCATGAGGTGCCCCGGCACCGAGATGCCGTGCTCGGCGTCCTGATAGCCGAAGGCCCACTCGCCGAGCCCGATGAGCCACTTGCCCAGCGGCGGGTGGACCACGTAGGACGGGCCGCCGTCCTTGAAGTTCCACTCGACGCCCTTGTCGACCAGCCCCCAGGCGTCCCGGGCGTAGTAGGTCTCGTCGAAGATCTTGCCCGGCGGGTGGCTCAGGCCGACGAAGCGCAGGATCGCCGCGATCGCGACGATCACGCCCGTGGCGAGCCAGGAGCGCCCGTCCAGCCGGGCCTCGACGGTGGCCAGCCGCCGCCGGACCACGCCGGGGACCCCGTCGCCGGAAGCCGGGGACGCCCCCTGGGGCGGGCCTCCCGCCGTGGGATCCGGTCCCGCCTGGTCCGCGCTCTGTGCTGTCGACGCACTCGTCACCCGGCGATCGTAGGCTGCGAAGGTGCCCGGTGGCGCCCGTCGTCTCCGATACCGGTAACGCCGTCGATGAAGGAGTTGCATCTCGTGGGTGAAATGTCCGAAACCGGGCGCCTGGTCCTGCTCGGCGCACCGCTCGGCAACCCCGCCGACGCCTCCGCCCGGTTCCGCGAGGTGCTCGCCGCCGCGGACGTGGTGGCCGCCGAGGACACCCGCCGGCTCACCCGGCTGGCCCGGGACCTCGACGTCACCGTCGGCGGCCGGATCGTCTCCTACTTCGAGGGCAACGAGGAGCGGCGCACCCCCGAGCTGGTCGACGTGCTGGCCGCCGGCTACCTGGTCGCCCTGGTCACCGACGGCGGCATGCCGAGCGTCTCCGACCCGGGCTACCGGCTGGTCCGGGCCGCCCTGGACGCCGGCGTGCCGGTCACCGCCGCGCCCGGCCCGAGCGCGGTCACCACCGCCCTGGCGCTCTCCGGCCTGCCCTGCGACCGGTTCTGCTTCGAGGGCTTCCTGCCGCGCACCGGCGGCGCCCGCCGGTCCCGCCTGCGGGCGCTCGCCGCCGAGGAGCGGACGCTGGTCTTCTTCGAGGCGCCGCACCGGATCGCCGCCGCGCTCGCCGACCTGGCCGCCGCGTTCGGCGCCGACCGGCCCGCCGCGCTCTGCCGCGAGCTGACCAAGACGTACGAGGAGATCGTCCGCCGCCCGCTCGGCGAGCTGGCCGACTGGGCGGCCGAGGGGGAGCCGCGCGGCGAGATCACCCTCGTGGTGGCCGGCGCGCCCGAGTCGGCCGCCGAGCGGCCCGACGACGACACGCTGCGGGCCGCCGTCGCCGCCCGGGAGGCCGCCGGGCTGTCCCGCCGGGACGCGATCACCGAGGTCGCCACGGAGTACGGCCTGCGCCGCCGCGACGTCTACGCCGTCGTGCACGCCTGACCCCGAGCGGGAATCGACGCGGCCTGGCCGGGCACCCGACGGCCTGGCCGGGCACCCCGACAGCACCCTGCCGGGGTTTCACCAGGCGGCGACGAGGAAGCCGGCGGTGATCACCAGCGGGCCGGCCAGCGCGCCGGTCACCGCCCAGCGGCGGGCGCGGGGGTCGGCGAGCCGGGTCGACCCCGTCCACCGGGCGATCCCGGCGGCGCAGCCCAGCACCACCAGCAGGCCGAGCAGCCAGCGCAGGTGCGCGGCTGGGCCGGTGTCCGCGTACGCGGTGCCGCCGTCCGGGCCGGTCATCCGCGCCGGCAGCCTCGTGCCGGTCGCGGTGCGTTCCGCGGTCACCCCGCCCACCCGCACGCCGTGCGCGGTCCACGTCTCGTCGGCGGCGGTGAAGTTGCCCCGGCAGCGCTGCGTGAGCCCGCCCCCGGTGCAGTCGGCGATCACCACGGTGCCCCGCGTGGCGTGCCCCACCGCCAGCCAGAACGGGCCGGCGCTGACCCAGGCGAAGAACGCCGCGACCAGGCTCAACGCCAGCAGCGCGGCCAGCCCCGGCAGCGGATCGGGCGGACGCGGGGTGCGCGGGGCCCGCCGCCGCGCGGCATCGTCCCGGGTCGAGCGCTGCCGCTCGTGCGGCGGCTCCTCCCGGATCGGCGTGCCGTCCCAGTGCACCAGCTCGATCGGCGGCCAGTACGCGCCGTCGTCGCCGTCGGGCACGCCCCCGCCGCCGTCGCCGTCCGGCGTGCGCCCGCCGCCGTTTCGGTCGGGCGTGCCGACGGCGGGGGAAGGTCCCCGGCGGGGCCAGCGGTTCGGCTGCCGGACGGGGACCCGGCGCGGCACGGCGTCGACCGGCGCCCCGGTCGTGGGCTCCAGCTCGACGGCGGGCGCGGGGGCCGGCGGGGCCGCCACCGGCCCGGCGGCCTCGGCGGGCGGTTCCGGCGGCGATTCCGGGGGCGCGGCGGCCGGGACCACCCGGGGATGCGGCGCGACCGTGCCACGCGGCGCCCTCGCCCCACCGCCGTCCGCCTCGCCGGTGGGACGGTCGTCACGATCCCGGGCCGCTCGTCTGCCAGTCACGACGTTCATTGCACCCCGCCACCCCGACGTCGGCCCGCAGCTCAAGCCGCGTGTCGGCGACAAATCGGGCAGCGAGCGGACCCGGTCCGGCCGGACCGCCGACCCGCGGGCCCTATTGGTTCGCGGTCACCGCGAGCGGGTCACTAGGCTTGCTGGTCATGAGTCACGTTCTCGCGGCGGTCGCCTGGCCGTACGCCAACGGCCCGCGCCACATCGGCCACGTCTCCGGTTTCGGCGTTCCCTCCGACGTCTTCAGCCGGTACATGCGGATGGCCGGGCACGACGTGCTCATGGTGTCGGGCACCGACGAGCACGGCACCCCCATCCAGGTGCAGGCGGACGCCGACGGGGTCACCCCGCGCGAGCTGGCCGACCGCTACAACCGGGTGATCGTGGAGGACCTGCACGGCCTCGGGCTCTCCTACGACCTGTTCACCCGCACCACCACCCGCAACCACTACACGGTGGTGCAGGAGCTGTTCGAGGGGATGCACCGCAACGGCTACATCGTCCCGAAGACCACCATGGGGGCGATCTCCCCGTCCACCGGAAGGACGCTGCCCGACCGCTACATCGAGGGCACCTGCCCGATCTGCGGCTACGACAGCGCCCGCGGCGACCAGTGCGACAACTGCGGCAACCAGCTCGACCCGATCGACCTGATCGACCCGAAGTCGCGGATCAACGGGGAGACCCCGAAGTTCGTCGAGACCGAGCACTTCTTCCTCGACCTGCCCGCCCTGGCCGACGTGCTGCGGCAGTGGCTCGACACCCGCGAGGGCTGGCGGCCCAACGTGCTGCGCTTCTCGAGGAACCTGCTCGACGACCTCCAGCCCCGGGCCATCACCCGCGACCTGGAGTGGGGCGTGCCGATCCCGCTCGACGGCTGGCGGGACCGCCCCGACAAGCGCATCTACGTCTGGTTCGACGCGGTGATCGGCTACCTGTCCGCCTCGATCGAGTGGGCCCGCCGCTCCGGCGACCCCGAGGCGTGGCGCAGGTGGTGGTCCGCCGACGGCGTCGGCGGTGACGCCCGCGGCTACTACTTCATGGGCAAGGACAACATCGTCTTCCACTCGGTGATCTGGCCGGCGCTGCTCTCCGGGTACTCGGGCGAGGGCAGCCGGGACGGCGAGCCGGGCGGGCTGGGCCGGCTCAACCTGCCCACCGAGGTGGTCTCCAGCGAATACCTGACCATGGAGGGGAAGAAGTTCTCCTCCTCCCGCCGGGTCGTCATCTACGTCCGGGACTTCCTGGAGCGCTACGACGCCGACGCGCTGCGCTACTTCATCGCCGCGGCCGGCCCGGAGAGCAACGACACCGACTTCACCTGGGCCGAGTTCCTGCGCCGCAACAACGACGAGCTGGTGGCCGGCTGGGGCAACCTGGTCAACCGGTCCGTCTCCATGGCGGCGAAGAACTTCGGCGCGATCCCGCCGGTCGACCCGGCCGGCCTCACCGAGGCCGACGAGGCGCTGCTCGCGGTCGCCCGGGCCGGCTTCGCCACCGTCGGCGACCTGATCGCCCGGCACCGCCAGAAGCAGGCCATCGGCGAGGCGATGAGGGTGGTCGCCGAGGCCAACCGGTACCTCTCCGAGCAGGCGCCGTGGAAGCTCAAGGGCGAGGACGACAAGCCGCGGATGGGCACCATCCTGCACGTCGCCCTCCAGGTGGTCAGCGACGCCAACACCCTGCTCACCCCGTTCCTGCCGCACTCCGCGCAGAAGGTGCACGAGCTGCTCGGCGGCACCGGCGTGCACGCCCCGATGCCGGTCATCGAGGAGGTCGAGGACCTCGACGGCGGGCCCGCGTACCCGGTGCTGACCGGCGACTACACCGTCGGCGCGCGCTGGGAGTCCGTGCCGCTGGAGGCCGGCCGGCCGCTGGCCGCCCCGAAGCCGGTCTTCCGCAAGCTCGACCCGTCGATCGTCGACGAGGAACTGGCCCGCCTGGCCGACTGACGGCCGCCTCGCGTACGGCGACGGGCGCGGCCCCCTCGGGGGTCGCGCCCGTCGCCGTACGCGTCAGGCCCGGGCCATCGCCGGTGCCCCGATGAAGTCCATGATGCTGCGGTTCACCTCGGCCGCGTTCGTCCACGGGGTGCCGTGCGGCGCGCCCTTCAGGGTGACCAGCTGGCTGCCGGGCAGCATCGGCTGCAACCGCTGACCGGTCTTCGGGTACGGCAGCACCGCGTCGGAGTCGCCCTGCACGATCAGCACCGGCACGTCGATCCGGGACACGTCGCCCCGGAAGTCGGTCTGCCAGGCGTCCACGCAGTCGTGGGTGCCCTTCGCGGAGGCGCGGGCGCCGATCTCCCAGTGCGCCCGGAACGCCTCCTCGCTGACCAGCCTGCCCTTGTTCTCCTGGTAGTTGAAGAAGGCCTCGCAGAAGGTGGTGAGGTAGGCGAACCGGTCGTCGACGATGGCCTGCTGGAAGCCCCGGAAGAGGCTCTTGTCGACCCCCTCCGGGTTGTCCGAGGTCTTCAGCAGGAACGGCGCGAGCGGGGCCAGCAGCACCGCCCGGTCCACCCGCTGCGAGCCGTACACGCCCAGGTAGCGGGTCACCTCGCCGGTGCCCATCGAGTGGCCGACCAGGATCGCGTCGCGCAGGTCCAGCTCGGTCATCAGCACGTCGAGATCGGCGGCGAACGTGTCGTAGTCGTACCCGGACGCCGGCTGGGCGGAGTTGCCGAACCCCCGCCGGTCGTACGTGATCGTCCGGTACCCGGCGGCCAGCAGCGGCCCGACCTGCTTCTCCCAGGTCGACCCGCTGAACGGGAAGCCGTGGATCAGCACGATCGGCTGACCGGAGCCGTGGTCCTCGTAGTACAGGTCGATGGGGGCGGAGTTCTCCGTCCCCACGGTGATGAAAGGCATGCGCGTCTCCTGGTCCCGTGACGGTCGGACGCCCGCGCTTTCCCACCCCGCACGCCGTTATGCCCCCGTCGTCGGGGGACGCACCGCGCGGTCGCGGTGCGTCCCCCCGGGTGTCGTCAGGGCCGCACGTAGAAGCTGTACGACGTGCTGTCCGTCCAGGTTCCGTCGGCCAGCCGGCCGCGTACGGTCATCCCGTAGCCGGTCGAGTACGGCGGCGTCCAGGTGACCGTCGCCGTGCCCCCGGTCGCCGGGACGAGGCGGGGCTCGTCCTCACCGACCTGGTACTCGAACTCGACGATGCCGGCGGTGCCCCCGCTGAAGGTGAACCGCCCCGGCTGACCGGCGCCACCGCTCCACTGGCCGGCCGGGTACTCCGTCGAGGCCACCAGCGGCGCGGTGCCCACCAGGAAGACGTACTCGGTGATCGGGGAGAGCGTCCCGTCGCGCAGCCGCTGCCGCACGTGGAGGGTGTTCGTCCCGTTCCGGTCGGGCGTGATGGTCAGGTCCGTGCTGGTGCTGTCGGTCGCGGCGGCCACCGTCTGCTCGGGGCCGTCGTTGATCCGGTAGAGGTACTCCGCGACGTCCCGGTGGAGCTCGGAGTGGAAGCGCTGCCAACCGGGCACGCCGATACCGCCGCTGGGGGACCACGGGCTGTAGTAGCCGTACACGTTGACCTTGTCGCTCTTGACGATGAACGTGTACATCCGGGTCTGTGACGTGGTCCCGTCGGCGCCGTGGCTGGTCACGTCGAGGGTCGTGTAGCCCGAGCGGCCGGGCGTGTACGTCACGCTGGCCGTGCCGTCCGCCGCCGCCGCGTCGACGGTCTGCTCGTCGCCCCCGTCGAACCGGTAGGTGTACCGCTGCACCCCGGGCAGGCCCGGCCGGAAGGCGAACGTGGCCTCCTTGCCGACCCGCCCGTCGCTGGTGTCGCTGTCGTAGGCGGACGACGTCACGACCGGCCCGGTCCACACCTGGAACGGCCAGACGTTCGGCGGGGACAGCTCACCCGAGGCGTACCGGGAGCGGACCGTCACGGACCGCTCGCCGGCGCGCTCCGGGGTCCAGGTCAACCGGGCGGATCCGGACTGCGCCGGCACGGTCCGCTCGGCCTCCCCGTCGAACTGGTAGACGTACTCCGTCACGTCCGGCATCGCCGTGTCGAAGTGGAACTCGATCGGCAGCCCCACCCCGTCGCGGCGCGGCCAGACCACCAGGTCGCCCGAGTAGACGGTGGGCTTGTTGTCGATGACCGAGAACCCGTACGACGTGGCCTGGGAGACCGTGCCGTCGGCGCGCTCGGAACGGACGTTGAGCTGGTACCAGTCGGCCGCGGGCGGGGTCCAGTCCAGGGTCGCCGTGCCGTCCGCCGCAGCGGGCACGCGGGTCTCGTCGTCGTAGTTGAACGAGTAGCGGTACGCCACCACCTCCGTGGTGCGCGGGCGGAGCGTGAACCGCCCCTCCCGGCCCGCCACGCCGTCGCGGTCCCAGGCGAAGTCGGTCGACTCGACGGTCGGCGCGTCGTCGACGTGCACCGTCTGCTGCCGGGCGCCCGAGAGCACGTCGCCCACGTACGCGGAGACCGCCAGCTGGTACTGCCCGTTGGCGGGGAAGGTCACCCGCACAGTCGCGGCGGCGCCCTCGGCCGGCACCCGGACCTCGGCGTCCTCGTTCAGGCGGTAGCCGAAGGAGGTCACCTCGGCGACCGGCGAGCGCATGGTCAGCGTGCTGGGCAGGCCGGGGCCCGCCACGCTCACCTCGACGGACGGCTCGGTGTACCGGACCCAGAACTCGTACTCGCGCGGCGGCGAGATGTTGCCGACGGCGTCCACCGACGAGACGGTCATGGTCATCGGGCCACCCCGCCGGGGGGTCCAGGTGAGGACGGCCGCGGCACCGGGGGCCGGGGCGTCGATCCAGAGGCTGCTGCCGTGGTTGGGGTCGTAGTACCGGTAGCGGACGACGTCCGTGTCGCCGCCGGCGTCGAAGCGGAACCTGCCCGGTACGCCCGGCCCCCCGGAGGGCTGGTCGCCGCCGCCGGCCGGGTACTCCTCGGAACTCACCTGCGGGGCCTGCGCCGGTGCCTGCCGGTCCACCCGCACGTAGCAGGGGGCGGCCCACTCGGAGGTGCCGTCCCCGTCTCCGGCCTGGGCGGTCCAGGCCAGCACGGTGCCGTGCGGATGGCTCGACAGGTCCCACTCCGTGCGGAACTGCTGGCCGCCGCCGTAGCCGGTGCCACCCCGCTCCTGGCGCTGGGCCGGCTGGTCCACCGGCCAGGCGGCGAAGGTGACGTGCGCCCGGTCGTTCTGGTCCGGCTCACTGGCGTTCGCCGCGAAGGTGACCGATCGGCCGACGCCGACCGGGTTGGCGGCGTCGCCGCAGCCCCGGCCCGGGTAGACCGACAGCCCGCCGACGGTGGGCAGGCCGTTGTGCTCGACCGTGAGCGTCGGCCGGTACCAGAACCAGCGGCTGAGCTGGCGGTCGCGCTCGGCCTCCCCGCTCAGGCGCAACTCCAGGTGGAGCGTCGTCTCGCCCCGGGCCAGGGTGGCGCGGACGGTGTCGGCCAGGTCCTGCACGAGGTAGCCGGGGCACTCCCGGCCGGCGCCGGCGCTCATCGTGCCCAGCTTCTCCAGCTCCGCCGGCGGGGTCCTCCAGGAGTTCCCGTCGGTGAACGCGGCGGTACGCCACAACTCGACACCGGTGCTCCTGGTGCAGTCGGTGACCTGCCTCTCGTGGGCGAGGAGGTCGGCGTCGAGCAACTGCCGGCCCTTTAGCCCACCGAGGTCGATGGAGAAGTAGAAGCGGGAGGTGTGCGCGTTCTCCTCGTCGTCCAGCCAGCGGCCGATCGGCGCATCCGTCTGGGCGCCGACGATCGCGCCGTGGGGTCTGGTCGAGTCGGTGTACGCCCAGCTCGACGCCGGGATCTGGCTGTAGTCGTATGCCTGTGCGGCGGTGGGGGCGGCGAGTGCGCCGCCGGTCGCGACGGTCAACGCCACGGTGGCGGCGAGCACCCTTCGACGAAACACAGTGGATGAACCTCCGGATGGCCTCAGCGTGGATCACGCTGGCGGCGGCAACCTTAGCCATCGACGGACCCCCCTGCTGTCCCGAACCGGCGACGAACAGCCGGTGCCGTTCCTCCGTCCGGAGGAGGCCGATCGGTCAGAGCGCGTACGGCAGGTCCACCACGCGGTCGTCGGTGACCTCGGCCGCGGGCGCCCACGTCTCGTAGACGCCCCGCTCCTGGCACTGCGCACCGGTCTCCGCCACCGCGTCCGGGCCGGGCTGCCGCAGGCGCAGGCGCAGCCACCCGGTCTCCTCCCGCAGCACCAGGCAGGGCACGCCCCGCCAGTCGGCCAGCCGCAGCCGGCGGGCCACCCACTCCACCGGGTACCGGGCGGCCCGGGTCATCGCCAGCACCCGGAACCCGCCCGGCAGGTCCGCCACCGCCTCGTACTCGCCGCCGGCGTAGCCGCCGACCAGCCGGGTGGAGCGGGGCGCCTCGCCCGTCGGCACGTACTCCTGGTCGGGGGAGAGGCCCGGCACCGCCGCCAGCAGGTGCCGCCACTGCGGGCCGACCATCCGCAGCCAGCCGCGCTGCTCGGCCTGGTAGGCGTAGAGCACCACCTCCACGCCGTCGGACGGATAGGCGAGCAGGGTGGCGTTCGCCGGCATCGGCAGGTCCGCGAAGTCCCGGGTCACGAACTCCGGGACGAGCTGCCCGCTGCTGGGCACGAAACCCGTGCCGAGCACCGCCCCGCCCAGCCGGTCCCGGGGCGCCAGCGAGGTCAGCCCCCGGTGCGCCGCGCCGACCGGCACGTCGTAGTCGGCCGGGTCGGCGGCCCGCCAGCGCAGCGCGTACGTCACGTCCGCGCCGTCGTGCCCGGCCGTGCCGTCGGTGCGCAGCACGGCCGTCGCCGCCGGCGTACGCAGGTGCGCCACGTCGTGCTCCCGGTGGCAGAAGCCGTGCGGCAGCCACCCGCGCACGTACCCGGCGAGCTGCCGCGCGGAGAGCACCTTCACCATCCGGGTGCCCCGCCGCAGCACCGCCGAGGCGCGGACCGCCGCCAGCGTCGGGTCACCGGCCGCCGCCGGCTGCTGGCTGAGCTGCTGCACGTGCGCCCAGCCCCGCTCCCGGTGCAGCGGCACCAGCAGCGGGGACTCCGCCTCGTCGCCCGGCTCCGCCGTTGGATGCTCGACGGTGACCTCGGTGGCGTGCACGAACCTGCGCCACGGCAGCGCGGTGCCGGGGCGGGGCGCCCAGTCGAAGCCGGGTGCCTCCTCGGCGCTGAACAGTTCGTACGCCGCCCCCCGGGCGATCTCCTCCGCCGGGTACACCACGCCCCCGTACGTCACGCGCGGGCCGTCGCCGCTGGTCCGAGGGGTCATGGTCACGCCGACGACGCTAGGCGCGAGATGTGCCGCCCCGGTGAACAGCCGGTGGCGTCCCCGGAACACGGGCCACCGGCGGTGTGTGATGCTGGCCGCGATGAGCGAGCCCACCGAAACCCGCAAGCAGCGCGCCGCCCGCCGGGCCGGGGAGTTCCCGCCCGTGCCCGAGCCGCTGCCCCGCCCCGTGCTGGACAGCCACACCCACCTCGACATCACCGTCAGCGAGGCCGGCGTGCCCCCGCGGGCGGACGGGGACCCGGGCGGCGGGCCCGCCGAGGACCCGGTCGCCGTGGCCGTGGCCGTCGCCGCCTCGGTGGGCGTCGACCGGCTGGTGCAGGTCGGGGTGGACGTCGCCTCCTCCCGCTGGGGGGCGGACGTCGCCGACACCCACCCGGCCGTGCTGGCCACCGTGGCGCTGCACCCGAACGAGGCCCCCCGCCTGCCCGACCTGGACGAGGCGCTGCGCGAGGTCGAGGCGCTCGCCGCCCGGGACCGGGTGCGCGGGATCGGCGAGACCGGCATGGACTTCTTCCGCACCGGCGAGGAGGGGCGCGCCGTGCAGGAGGAGAGCTTCCGGGCGCACATCGCCATCGCCAAGCGGTACGGCAAGGCGCTGGTCGTCCACGACCGGGACGCGCACGCCGACGTGCTCCGGATCCTCGACGACGAGGGCGCGCCGGACACGGTGGTGCTGCACTGCTTCTCCGGCGACGCCGACTTCGCCCGCGAGTGCGTCCGCCGGGGCTACCTGCTCAGCTTCGCCGGCACGGTCACCTTCGGCAGCGCCAGCGCGCTGCGGGAGGCCGCCGCGCTGACCCCGGTCGAGCAGATCCTGGTGGAGACCGACGCGCCCTACCTGACCCCGATGCCGCACCGGGGCCGGCCGAACGCGTCGTACCTGATCCCGCTGACCGTACGGTCGCTGGCCGAGACGACCGGCACGGACCTGGACCGGCTCTGCGCCGCCATCTCCGCCACCGGCGACCGCGTCTTCGGCCCGTGGTGAGCGGGCGGGCCCCTGGCGCGCGCACCCCGGCAGCCGCCCGCATAGGCTACGGGGCGTGACCGGTCTCCTCGGCCCGGCGGAGATCCGGGAACTGGCCGCCCGGCTGGGCGTCACCCCCACCAAGAGGCTCGGCCAGAACTTCGTGCACGACCCGAACACCGTGCGGCGCATCGTCACCGCCGCCGGGCTGGCCCCGGACGACGTGGCGCTGGAGGTCGGCCCTGGCCTCGGCTCCCTCACCCTCGCCCTGCTCCCGGCCGCCGCGCACGTGCACGCCGTGGAACTCGACCCGACGCTCGCCGGCGCGCTGCCGGACACCGCCGCCCGGCACGCCGGGCCCGACGCCGCGCGGCTGAGCGTGCACCACGCCGACGCGCTGCGCGTGCGCGCCGCCGAGCTGGCCGACCCGGCGCCGACCGCGCTGGTGGCGAACCTGCCCTACAACGTGGCCGTGCCGGTGGTGCTGCACCTGCTCGCCGAGCTGCCCAGCCTGCGGCACGGGCTGGTGATGGTGCAGAAGGAGGTCGCCGACCGGCTCGTCGCCGGCCCCGGCTCCAAGGTGTACGGCGTGCCGTCGGTCAAGCTCGCCTGGTACGCCTCGGCCCGCGCCGCCGGCAAGGTCCCGCCGAACGTCTTCTGGCCGGTGCCGAACGTCGACTCCGGGCTGGTCGCCTTCGCCCGTCGCGAGCCGCCCCGCGCCGACGTACCCCGGGAACGGGTCTTCGCCGTGGTGGACGCGGCGTTCGCGCAGCGCCGCAAGACCCTGCGCGCCGCGCTGGCCGGCTGGGCCGGCGGCGCGGACCGGGCCGCCGCGGCGCTCACCGCCGCCGGCGTCGACCCCGGCGCGCGCGGGGAGTCACTCACCGTCGAGCAGTTCGCCGCCATCGCCGCGTCGGCTCCGGCCGCCCCACCCGCCGCGCAGTAGGCTGACGCCCGTGACCGAGGCCTGGGGACCGGACGACGAGGACGAGCAGCGGCGGCGCGGAGCCAGCGGACCGGTGCGGGTCCGGGTGCCCGCCAAGGTCAACCTGCACCTCGGGGTGGGGCCGCTGCGCCGCGACGGCTACCACGAGCTGAACACCGTCTACCACGCGATCTCCATCCACGACGAGCTGACCGCCCGTCGGGGCGACACGCTCACCCTGACCATGGAGGGCGAGGGCGCCGGCGAGCTGGCGCTGGACGACACCAACCTGGCCATCCGGGCGGCCCACGCCCTCGCCGGCTACGCCGGGGTGCCGCCGCACGCCCGGCTGCACCTGCGCAAGCAGATCCCGCTGGCCGGCGGGCTTGCCGGGGGCAGCGCCGACGCGGCCGCGGCGCTGGTCGCCTGCGACGCGCTCTGGGGGACGGGGCTGTCCCGCGACGAGCTGGCCCGGATCGCCGCCGACCTCGGCTCCGACGTGCCGTTCCTGATCCACGGCGGCACCGCCCTCGGCACCGGCCGGGGCGAGACGGTCAGCCCCGTGCTGGCCCGCCCCACCACCTGGCACTGGGTGGTGGCCGTCGCCGACGGCGGCCTCTCCACCCCGGCCGCCTACCGGGAACTGGACCGGCTCCGCGACGCCGGCACCGCCGGTGAGCCGCTGGGCAGCACCGACGCGCTCTTCGCCGCGCTGCGCCAGCGCGACCCGCGGGTGCTCGCCGAGACGCTCGGCAACGATCTCCAGGACGCCGCGCTGGCCATGCGCCCGTCGCTGGCGGAGACGCTGAAGGCCGGCGAGGCGGCCGGCGCGCTGGCCGGCATCGTCTCCGGTTCGGGGCCGACCTGCGTCTTCCTCGCCGCGGACGCCGCCGACGCCGAGCGGATCGCCGCGGAGCTGGCCACCGCCGACGTGTGCCGCGAGGCGCGCACCGCCCACGGCCCGGTCCCCGGCGCGCGGATCGCCTGACCGGGCGAGCCGCCTTCGCGCCACCGGAGGCCCCCGGCCCGCCGAGCGGGCGGCCCGGGTCCGTCGACCGGACGCCCTGGCCCGGAGGGCTGCCGGCGCCCGGCCCGCTGACCTGGAACAAGCCGGCCGCCCCGCCGGTTGACCCGCGGTACGCCCGGCTCCGGCCGGGAGGGGCCCCGGCGCCCGCGTACGCTGGGAGGCTCAGGCGTCCCAGGTGCCGACCGGCACCGGGACGCCTTGATCATGGGAGGTGAGGTCGTGGCCAACATCGTCAACCTGGACCGGGTGTCCAAGGGCTACGGGGCCGCCGGGCCGCTGCTCACCGACGTCTCGCTCGGCCTGGACGACGCCGACCGGATCGGCGTGGTCGGCCTCAACGGCGCGGGCAAGTCCACCCTGCTGCGGCTGCTCACCCGGATCGAGGAACCGGACGACGGGCGCGTCACCCACCGCCGCGACCTGCGGGTCGCCTGGCTGCCGCAGACCCTCCAGCTCGCCCCCGAGGCCACCGTCCGGGACGTGGTGCTCGGCACCGCCTGGCTCGGCGAGAGCATGGGCGCCGAGCACGAGTGGGCCGGCGACGCCGGCGTCCGGGCCATCCTCGACGGCCTCGGCATGCCCCACCTCGGCCTCGACCAGCCCGTCGGCCCGATGTCCG
Source organism: Micromonospora sp. NPDC023644 (assembly GCF_040640115.1). Taxonomy (NCBI): domain Bacteria; kingdom Bacillati; phylum Actinomycetota; class Actinomycetes; order Micromonosporales; family Micromonosporaceae; genus Micromonospora; species Micromonospora sp. NPDC023644. The sequence goes on from NZ_JBFABA010000008.1 coordinate 28,617, forward strand.
GCGGCGAGCGGCGGCGGGTCGCGCTGGCCGCGCTGCTGGTCCGCGAGTCCGACCTGCTCATCCTCGACGAGCCCACCAACCACCTCGACGTCGGTGGCGTCGACTGGCTGGCGAAGCACCTCGTCGGCCGCAGGGGCGCACTGGTCGTGGTCACCCACGACCGGTGGTTCCTCGACGCGGTCTGCACCACCACCTGGGAGGTCGCCGACCAGACCGTCCGGGCGTACGAGGGTGGCTTCGCCGCCTGGACCCTCGCCCGGGTCGAGCGTGAGCGGGTAGCCGCGGCCACCGAGGCCCGCCGGCAGAACCTGCTCCGCAAGGAGATCGCCTGGCTGCGGCGCGGGCCGCCCGCCCGCACCTCCAAGCCGCGCTTCCGCATCGACGCCGCCAACGCCCTCATCGCCGACGTCCCGCCGGCCCGCGACACCATGTCGCTGCAACGGCTCGCCACCGCCCGGCTCGGCAAGCAGGTGTACGACCTGGCGCAGGTCACCCTGCACGCCGGCCCGAAGGAGATCCTGCGCGACGTCACCTGGCAGGTCGGCCCGGGCGACCGGATCGCCGTCCTCGGCCGCAACGGGGCGGGCAAGACCACCCTGCTGCGGATGCTGGCCGGCATCACCCGCCCCGACGGCGGGCGCTTCGCCACCGGCTCCACCGTCCGGCCGGCCTTCCTCTCCCAGGAGCTGGCCGAGCTGCCCGGTCACCTGCGCGTGCTCGAAGCGGTGGAGGAGGTCGCCCGGCGGGTGCAGCTCGGCGACCGGGAGGTCTCCGCCGCCCAGCTCGCCGAGGTCTTCGGCTTCGACGACCGGCGGCTCTGGACGCCGGTCAGCGACCTCTCGGGCGGCGAGCGCCGCCGGTTGCAGATGCTCCGGCTGCTCGCCGGGGAGCCGAACGTGCTCCTGTTCGACGAGCCCACCAACGACCTGGACACCGACACCCTCGCCGCGCTGGAGGACCTGCTCGACTCCTGGCCCGGCACCATCATCGTGGCCAGCCACGACCGGTACCTCATCGAACGCGTCACCGACGTCGCGTACGGCATGTTCGGCGACGGCCGGCTGGTGCACCTGCCCGGCGGCGTCGACGAGTACCTCGCCCGGGCCGCCGGCCGGCCCGGGCCCGCCATGCCGGAGGTCACCCCCACCGCCGGCGCCGACACCCCCGCCGCGACCGGCATGTCCGCCGCCGAGGCGCGGCAGGCCCGCAAGGAACTGGCCCGGCTGGAACGGCAGGTCGCCAAGCTGGAGCAGAAGGAGGCGACGCTGCTCGACCAGCTCGCCGCGCACGCCACCGACTACGCCAAGGTCGCCGAGCTCGACGCCCAGCTCAAGGAGCTGCGGGCCGAGCGGGAGCGGACCGAGGAGTCCTGGCTGGCCCTGGCCGACGAGATCCCGGCGGTCTGAGCCGCCACGTGGTCGCGGCGCCGCACCGGAGGCCCCCGTGTGCGGCGTCACATCCCGGCGTGCGGGACAATCGTCGGCGACCCCTCACCCGAACGGCGTTGGAGACTCAGACATGGCCCACACCCCCGTCAACCACCCCGCGCGGCCGGTCTACCGGGCGATCGGCGGGCTGACCGGTCTGTACCTGGTGGCCTTCGGCGTGCTCGGCATCATCGCGAGCGCCGGCAACGAGGTCCTCGCCCAGGATGACACCCAGGTCCTCGGCCAGGGCACGAACCTCGGCTTCTCGCTGCTCAGCGCCCTGCTGGGGGCCGCGGTGCTGGCCGGCACCGCGATCGGCCGCAACATCGACGTCATGATCAACCAGTGGCTGTCGTACGCCATCATGGTGCTCAGCCTCGCCGGTCTGGCCTTCATCCAGACCGAGGCCAACATCTTCAACTTCAGCATCTTCACCGTCATCGCGCTGATGGTGGTCGGCCTGGTCCTGCTGATGGTCGGCATGTACGGCAAGGTCGGCACCGAGAAGGAGCAGGAGGCCTGGCAGCAGGCCCGCCTCGTGCTCTGATCTCCTCTGCTGCTGGGTTTCGCCGGAGCCCGACCCGCTCCGGGCGGTCAGGCTCGATCCCTGCGCGGGTCGGGCTCCGGCGAAACCCCTCGTGGTCCCGCTCCAGCCCGGCCCTGCGGCCCGGTGGGTGGGACCTTCTTCGTTCCGTCCGTTGTCGGGTGCGCCTTTGGCGGTTCGGCGGACAGTCGGCTCCTACCGGGGGACAATCGGGGCGAATGTCCTACTCGGGCGGAGGGGTCATGCCGCACTTTCCCGTGAACCATCCGGCGCGGTCGGTCTACCGGGTCCTCGCCGGCCTGGTGGGGCTCTACATCCTGGTCTTCGGCGTCTGGGGCGTCGTCCTGACGTGGGGCGACCCGCTCTTCGACCGGGGCGACAACTGGGCCCTCGGGCTCCGCACCAACCTGGCCTTCTCGCTGGCCTCCGTCGCCTTCGGGGTCGTGCTCATCATCGGGGCGTCGCGGCGCGGCAACCTCGGCCACTACATGAACCTGACAGCCGGCGTCGTCTTCCTGGTCACCAGCCTCCTCATGATGTCCGTGCTCCAGACGGAGGCCAACTTCCTCAACTTCTCGATGTCCACGGTCATCGTGTCGATGCTCTTCGGCCTGCTCCTGCTCGGCACCGGCCTGTACGACAAGGTCGGCACCGACGAGCACGCCGAGGAGGAGCGGCGGCGCCGGCACCACCCGGTCTCCGAGGCCCACAGCCGCTGACCCGACGCCGGGGTCAGCGGCCCCGCACCGTGATCAGGCTCGGCTTCGCCTCCAGGTGCGACAGCCCGCTCCAGGCCAGGTTGACCAGGTGCGCGGCCACCGTCTCCTTGCGCGGCTTGCGCACCTCCAGCCACCAGCGGCCGGTCAGCGCCACCATCCCCACCAGCGCCTGCGAGTAGAGTTCGGCCAGCTTCGGGTCGTAGCCCCGGCTGGAGAACTCGGCGCCCAGGATGTGCTCCACCTGGTGCGCCACGTCGTTCATCACGCTGCTGAAGTTGCCCGCGGGCGACAGCACCGGCGACTCGCGCACCAGCACCCGGAAGCCGCTGGTCTCCTCCTCGATGTAGGTCAGCAGGGCCAGCGCCGCCTGCTCCAGCAACTCTCGGGGGTGCCCGGCGGTCAGGGCCGTGGTGATCCGGTCCAGCAGGGCCCGGACCTCCCGGTCCACCACCACCGCGTAGAGCCCCTCCTTGCCGCCGAAGTGCTCGTAGACCACCGGCTTGGAGACCTTCGCGCGCGCCGCCACCTCCTCGATGGAGGTGGCGTCGAAGCCGCGCTCGGCGAAGATCTGCCGGGCGATCGAGATCAGCTGCTCCCGACGCTGGGCCGCCGACATGCGTACGCGTGAGGAGGGCTTGGGGGCTGCGGCGGGAACCGCCCGCCGCCGGCCGGTCGAGCCGTCGCTGCCAGGGACATCCGCCATGTTCTCGTCACTCCGCCGGCGCTCGGTGACGCCCTGTCGTCCGATGGTGCCGCCGCCGCGCTGGGTCACGTCGCCCCCTCGCCGGTCGTCGGTCGGGTGGCGCCGCCGCCCCCCTGCGACCGTATTCGCGGCGGGCCCCGCACCCATGTCGCCGGGCCGCCCGGCGCCGCGCCCGCTTCGCTCGGTCACCCGGCCATACTGCCAGGCGACCCCCGCGCCCACCGCCCGCTCTACCGCCCGGGGGCCGGCCCGACGAGCTTCGCCGCGATGCGCTCGGGCTTCGGCCAGCGCACGTCCCACGCCGCGCCGACCTTCTCGAACAGCCAGATCACCCGGGCCGAGATGTCGACCTGGCCGCGCAGTACGCCGTGCCGGGCGCTGGTCGGGTCGGCGTGGTGCAGGTTGTGCCAGCTCTCGCCGAACGACACGATCGCCAGCGGCCAGAAGTTCGACGCGCGGTCGCCCTGGCGCATCGCGAACGGCCGCTCCCCGTAGACGTGGCAGACGGAGTTGATGGACCAGGTCACGTGGTGCAGGAGCGCGATGCGCACCAGGCCGGCCCAGAAGAGGGCGGACAGCGCCCCCCGCCACGACCAGGTGAGCAGGCCGCCCATCAGCGCGGGACCAAGCACCGAGACCACCACCAGCAGCGGAAAGAGCCGGTCCACCCGGTTGATGTCCCGGTCGGCGAGCAGGTCCGGGGCGAACCGCTTCCGGTTGGACAGTTCGCGGCCGAAGAGCCAGCCGACGTGCGCGTGGAACAGGCCCTTGGTCAGGCCGCGGACGCTCTCCCCGAACCGCCACGGCGAGTGTGGGTCGCCCTCCAGGTCGGAGAAGGCGTGGTGGCGCCGGTGGTCGGCCACCCACTGGATGATCTCGCCCTGCACGGCCAGCGAACCGGAGACCGCCAGCGCGATCCGCAGCCAGCGCTTCGCCTTGAACGACCCGTGCGTGAAGTACCGGTGGTAGCCGACCGTGATGCCCAGCCCGGAGACCACGTACCAGAACCCGGCGACGGCCACGTCGGTCCAGCTCAGCCAGCCGCCCCAGGCCACCGGTACGGCGGCGACGAGGGCCAGGAAGGGGATCACCACGAACGCCCAGAGGGCGATCAGGATGCCCCGGGACTGGGTGCCCTGGGTGAGGGGCTTCGGGCCGGCCGTCGGGTCGAGGGATGTGGCGGACATGGCACCTCGCAGAGGGACGCGATGATCACGAAGTTACGCCTACGTCACCGTAACTTAGGTTCCCGGGGCGCGCATGGGACAGCGTCGGGGATGAATGCCCGAGCTGTCGTACCTGCGTTCCGATCTGCTGCCCATGACCGCCTCAGCATCCACGAGACGGCCGACCTCGACGCGGTGCTGAAATGGTGGGTGCGGAGACTCGATCTGCCGCCCGAGCGTTTCCAGCGCGCCAGCCTCAAGAAACACCGTGCGGCCACGGTGCGACGCAACGTCGGGGACGACTATCGTGGCTGCCTGGAGATCACCGTGCCGCGCAGCCGCGAGCTCTACTGGCGGATCGAAGGTATGATCACCGAGCTGTTCCAGACCGTCGGGCGACGCGAACCGAATTTACGGTAAGCAAAGCTTGACATTTTATGGGGTGTGGGGTAATGGCAACCCGCAGGCCTTTGGAGCCTTGAGCTCCTGGTTCGAATCCAGGCACCCCAGCTCACACCGCATCTCCCGGCATTCGTGTGGCCGTGCCGAACGGCGGCTCGCCGTCTGGTTAGCATGGCCGCGAGACTGTTCGCCGTCCCGACGGGAGCCCGTGTCGTGTCCCAGCCCCACCTCCGCACCGTTGTCGTGCTCGCCGCCGGTGAGGGCAAGCGGATGAAGTCGGCACTGCCCAAGGTGCTGCACCCGCTGCTCGGCCGCACCCTCGTCGGTCACGTGCTCGCCGCCGCCGCGCCGCTGGCCGCGGACCGCACGGTGGTCGTGGTGGGGCACGGCGCCGACCAGGTTCGCGCGCACCTCGCGGAGATCGCCCCCGACGCCACCCCGGTGCTGCAGGCCGAGCAGCTCGGCACCGGGCACGCCGTCCGGATCGCGCTGGACGCCGCGCCGGAGGCCACCGGCACCGTGGTCGTCATCAACGGCGACGTGCCGCTGCTCCGCCCGGAGACGGTGGCCGCGCTGGTGGAGGCGCACGAGGGCGCGAGGGCGGCGGCGACCGTGCTCGCCGCCGAGGTGCCCGACCCGACCGGCCTGGGCCGGATCGTGCGCGACGCCGACGGGCGGCTCGAGCAGATCGTCGAGGAGCGCGACGCCACCGCGGCGCAGCGGGCGATCCGGGAGATCAACGCCGGCATCTACGCGTTCGACGCCGCCCGGCTGCGCGCCGCGCTGGGCAAGCTGTCGACCGACAACGACCAGGGCGAGGAGTACCTGACCGACGTCTTCGCCCTGCTGGGCTCAGCCGGTGAGCCGGTGGCGGTGCACGTGGCGGCGGACCACGTGGAGACGCTGGGCTGCAACGACCGGGTCGAGCTGGCCACGCTGCGCCGGCTGCTGCGCGACCGGGTCAACGAGGCCTGGATGCGCACCGGGGTCAGCCTGCTCGACCCGGACACCACCTGGATCGACGTGACGGTCGCCCTGGACCGCGACGCCGTGGTCGACCAGAACACCCAGCTGCGCGGCGGCACGGTGGTCGGCACGGGCGCGGTGGTCGGGCCGGACGTGACGCTGATCGACACCGTCGTCGGCGCGGGTGCCACGGTGCTGCGCAGCCACGCGGTGGGCGCGGAGGTCGGCCCGGGCGCCAGCGTCGGGCCGTACGCGTACCTGCGGCCGGACGCCCGGCTGGCCGAGAAGGCCAAGGTCGGCACGTTCGTCGAGGTGAAGAACTCGGAGGTGGGCGCGGGCGCGAAGGTGCCGCACCTGTCGTACGTGGGCGACGCGACGATCGGCGCGAAGGCGAACATCGGTGCGGCGACGATCTTCGTGAACTACGACGGGGTGAACAAGCACCGCACCACGGTCGGCGAGGCCGCGTTCATCGGCTGCGACACCAGCCTCATCGCGCCCGTCGAGGTGGGCGCCGGGGCGTACGTGGCGGCGGGCAGCGCGATCACGCAGGACGTGCCGCCGGGTGCGCTCGGGGTGACCCGCGCGCCGCAGCGCAGCATCGACGGCTGGGTGGCCCGCAAACGGGCCGGCACGGCCTCCGCCGAGGCGGCGGCGCGCGCCCAGGCGGCCGATGAGGATGCGTCGGCGCCGGGATCCCGGGCAAGTGAAGGTGAGGCAATCCACGGGGATGCCGAGCCGGTCGGATCGGCGTCGGGCGCGGGGGATACTGCAACCGAATAGTCCCCGGCCCACCACCACCGCCGGGTACCACCGACCAACGGGAGCAGACGGGCCCATGGGCAGCATCGTCGCCGAAAACCGCAAGAGCCTGATGCTTTTTTCCGGACGTGGCTTTCCGGAGTTGGCCAAGGAGATCGGTGAGGTGCTCGGCGTCGCGCCGACGCCGGCCGACGCGTACGAGTTCGCCAACGGTGAGATCTTCGTACGGTTCAAGGACTCGGTGCGCGGTTCGGACGCCTTCGTGGTCCAGTCCGTCACGCACGGGGTCAACACGTGGGTCATGGAGACCCTCATCATGATCGACGCGCTGAAGCGCGGTTCGGCCAAGCGGATCACCGTGGTGCTGCCGTTCTACCCGTACGCCCGGCAGGACAAGAAGCACCGCGGCCGGGAGCCGATCTCGGCCCGGCTGGTGGCGGACCTGCTGAAGACGGCCGGGGCGAACCGGATCCTCACCGTCGACCTGCACACCGCGCAGATCCAGGGCTTCTTCGACGGCCCCGTCGACCACCTCTTCGCGATGGACATCCTCGCCGAGTACGTCGAGCACAAGTACGCCGGCCGCCCGATGACGGTGGTCGCGCCGGACTCGGGCCGGGTGCGGGTGGCCGAGCGGTGGACGGACCGGCTGGGTGGCTGCCCGCTGGCGTTCATCCACAAGACCCGGGACCCGCTGAAGCCGAACCAGGTGGTGGCGAACCGGGTGGTCGGTGAGGTCGAGGGGCGGGTCTGCCTGGTCGTCGACGACATGATCGACACGGGCGGCACGATCTGCAAGGCGGCGGACATCCTGCGGGAGTCCGGCGCGGCCGACGTGATCGTCGCCTCGACCCACGCGCTGCTCTCCGACCCGGCGACCGAGCGGCTGAAGAACAGCCCGATCAGCGAGGTCGTGGTGACCAACACGCTGCCGCTGCCGCCCGAGAAGCAGCTCGACAAGATCACCGTGCTGTCGATCGCGCCGCTGCTGGCGCGGGCGATCCGCGAGGTCTTCGACGACGGGTCGGTGACCACCCTCTTCGGTGGCCTGAGCTGACCGTCCGACGCCGGGCCGGGTGCGACGCCGCCGCCCCCGGTCCGGCGTCGGCCGCCGCGCAGCGTTCGCGGGCGGGTGCCGGCGGGCGGGTCCATATCGCCGTGCGGGCCTGCGGGAACGGTGATAAGGGGACTGCCGGAGAGCGCGGAATCAGCTCGGGTAGACTGGTGCGGTTGCCACGGCGAGGGTGCCCGGCGGGCCGCTGAAAAGCGCCGCACGGAGGCACCGTCATCGACGCGGTGCTCCGGGCAGTCGTTCTCGACGCATGAGCCCCAGCGAGCCCCTCGCCCCAGCACCGCCAGACGACAAGCCGCCGCAGCGAAAGCATCAGGAGTTTCCCCGTGTCCGAGGTAAAGATCAGCGCCGAGCCCCGTACCGAGTTCGGCAAGGGTGGTGCCCGTCGTACCCGCCGGGCCGGCAAGGTGCCCGCCGTGCTGTACGGCCACGGCGAGAAGCCCAAGCACATCGCGCTGCCGTCCCGTGAGTTCGCCGCGGCGATCCGCAAGGGCGGTGCCAACCAGCTCTTCGCGATCGAGGTCAGCGACGGCACCCAGGTGCTGGCGCTGCCGAAGGCGATCCAGCGTGACCCGCTCAAGGACACCTTCGAGCACGTGGACCTGCTGCTGGTCCGCCGGGGCGAGAAGGTCACCGTCGACGTCCCGGTCCAGCTGACCGGCGAGGCCGCGAGGGACACCCTGATCGTCCACGACCACGACACCCTGTCGGTCACCGCCGACGCCACCAAGGTGCCGGACCACCTGGAGGCCTCGATCGAGGGCATGGCGGCCGGCACCCAGGTCACCGCCGGTGACGTGCAGCTGCCGGCCGGCGTCGAGCTGGCCGCCGACGCGGACCAGACCGTCGCCTCGGTGACGGCCGCGCCGACCGCCGAGCAGCTCGAGGCCACCCTCCCCGAGGTCGAGGAGGCCGCCGAGGAGGCCGAGGCCGGTGTCGGCGAGGAGACCGCCGAGGGCGCCGAGGCTCCGGCCGCCGAGGGCGACGAGAACGCCGAGGCGAAGACCGAGGCCTGACCGGTTCGCTTCGTTGCGACAGGCGTCCCCGCGCGGTCGGGGGCGCCTGTCGGCGTATCGGTGTCCGGGCGAACGGGTGACGGCGAGCAGCGGGAGGGGCGGGGCGTGACGGACGAGACGGGGCCGTGGCTGGTGGTCGGCCTGGGCAACCCGGGTCGGGAGTACGCCGGCAACCGGCACAACGTCGGCTTCATGGTGGCCGACCTGCTGGCGGGCCGGCTCGGGGCGAGATTCGGCCGGCACAAGCGGGCGGTGGCGGAGGTCGCCGAGGGGCGGCTCGGGTTCGGCGGGCCGAAGCTGGTGCTGGTCAAGCCGCTGACGTACATGAACCTCTCCGGGGGGCCGGTGGCCGGCCTGGCCCAGTTCCACAAGGTGCCGCCGGGCCGGGTGGTCGCGGTGCACGACGAGCTGGACATCGGCTACGGCCAGGTGCGGGTGAAGTGCGGCGGCGGCGAGGGCGGGCACAACGGCCTGCGGTCGATGTCGAAGTCGCTGGGCACGAAGGAGTACGTCCGGGTGCGGTTCGGCATCGGCCGGCCGCCGGGGCGGCAGGACCCGGCGGACTACGTACTGTCGGATTTCGGCGCGACCGAGCGCAAGGAGCTGGAGTTCCTGGTGGACCGGGCCGCGGATGTGGTGGAGTCGGTGATCACCAGGGGCGTGGAGCCGACGCAGAACCTCTACCACGGGGTGTGAGCGCCGGGTCGGGCGCCGGGGGCCGGTAGTCTTCGCCTTTCGGCGCGCGACCGTCGGGGCGGTCGTCGGCGGCGGGGCGTGCCGGGCACGGAGCGTGGCGAGGCGACGGGAGCAGGAGTCATGGGCAGTCCTCCGATGATCGACGGCGCTTTCGCCCGGTGGCTGGCGGCCCGGGCCGGTCAGGCGCTGCTCGACCTGCGGTCCGAGATGGGCTTCGCCGACGCGGGGGCGTTGCGGTCGGCGGGCGACAAGGTCTCGCACGACCTGATCCGCACCGAGCTGGCGAAGTGGCGCCCGGGCGACGCGGTCCTCTCCGAGGAGGACGAGGGCTCGCGGCTGGCGTGGGCGGCAGAGGTGAACGCCGAGGCGGTGTCCCGGCTGGCCGCCGACCGGGTGTGGATCATCGACCCGCTGGACGGCACCCGGGAGTTCTCCGAGGAGGGCCGTTCGGACTGGGCGGTGCACGTGGCGCTCTGGTCGCGCACCGCGCCGACGCCGCACGGCCTGGTCGCGGGGGCGGTCGGGCTGCCTGCGCAGCAGCGGGTGCTGGGCACGGACTATCCGCCGGCGTACCCGCCGATGACGGTGGAGGCGACGGCGGCGGGTGGCGGTCGGACGATCCGCCTGGCGGCGAGCCGGAGCCGGCCGCCGGTGTTCCTGACCGACCTGGCGGAGGACGTGGGGGCGCACCTGGTGCCGATGGGCTCGGCCGGGGCGAAGATCGCCGCGGTGGTCACCGGCGAGGTCGACGCCTACATCCACGCGGGTGGCCAGTACGAGTGGGACTCGGCGGCGCCGGTCGCTGTGGCGACGGCCACCGGGCTGCACGCTTCCCGGATCGACGGTTCTGCGCTGAGATACAACGAGGCGGATCCGCGCCTGCCGGACCTGCTGGTCTGCCGCGAGGATCTCGCCAGTCGGTTGCTTGCAGCGTTGCAGCGTCATTCCGGGTAGCCTGATCGGCACTTCTTGGCATGCCCGACCGGAAAGGTCTGGAATACGATGAGCGGATTCGAGCGAAGCGAGCCCGTGTCATGACCGCCCCCGCCGCCTACCAGGTGTCGCACCTCGACGCGTTGGAGGCCGAGAGCATCTTCGTGATGCGCGAGGTGGTCGCCGAGATGGAGCGGCCGGTGCTGCTCTTCTCGGGAGGCAAGGACTCGATCGTGATGCTCCGGCTGGCCCAGAAGGCGTTCGCCCCGGCCAACATCCCGTTCCCGGTCATGCACGTGGACACCGGGCACAACTTCCCCGAGGTCCTGGAGTACCGGGACCAGCGGGTTGCCGAGCTGGGGCTGCACCTGGTGGTGGCGAGCGTGCCGGAGGCGCTGGCCAGCGGGCTGGTGCGCGAGTCGGGCGACGGGATGCGCAACCGGATCCAGACGCCGGTGCTGCTGGACGCGGTGGAGAAGCACCGGTTCGACGCGCTCTTCGGCGGCGCCCGCCGCGACGAGGAGAAGGCCCGCGCCAAGGAGCGGGTGTTCAGCTTCCGCGACGAGTTCGGCCAGTGGGACCCGAAGAACCAGCGCCCGGAGCTGTGGGCGCTCTACAACGGCCGCCACCACCCGGGCGAGTCGATCCGGGTCTTCCCGCTGTCCAACTGGACCGAGCTGGACGTCTGGCACTACATCGCCCGCGAGCGCATCGCCCTGCCGTCGATCTACTACGCGCACGAGCGCGAGGTCGTCGAGCGTGACGGGATGCTCTACGCGGTGAACGAGTTCTTCCGTCCCCGCGCGGGCGAGGACCGGTTCAAGGCGCGGGTGCGCTACCGGACGGTGGGCGACGCGTCCTGCACGGCGGCGGTCCGTTCCGACGCCGACACGGTCGAGAAGGTCATCGAGGAGGTCGCCGCCACCCGGATCACCGAGCGCGGCGCGACCCGCGGCGACGACCGGGTCAGCGAGGCCGCCATGGAGGACCGCAAGCGGGAGGGCTACTTCTGATGACCACCGAGACCGTCGCGCCGGACGGTGCGGACAGCCGGGCTGCTGCCACCGAGACGCCCGGCCGGCCGATGGACCTGCTGCGCTTCGCCACCGCCGGCAGCGTCGACGACGGCAAGTCGACCCTGATCGGCCGGCTGCTCTACGACACGAAGTCGCTCTTCACCGACCAGCTCGCCGCCGTCGAGGCGGTCAGCGCCGCCCGGGGCGACGAGTACACGAACCTGGCGCTGCTCACCGACGGCCTGCGCGCCGAGCGCGAGCAGGGCATCACCATCGACGTGGCGTACCGCTACTTCGCCACCCCCCGGCGGAAGTTCATCATCGCGGACACCCCGGGGCACATCCAGTACACCCGGAACATGGTCACCGGGGCGTCGACGGCCGACCTGGCGCTGATCCTGGTGGACGCCCGCAAGGGCCTGGTCGAGCAGTCCCGCCGGCACGCGTTCCTCTGCTCGCTGCTGCGGGTGCCGCACCTGGTCCTCTGCGTCAACAAGATGGACCTGGTCGACTTCTCGCAGGAGGTCTTCGAGCGGATCGCTGACGAGTTCACCGCGTTCGCCGCGAAGCTCGACGTGCCCGACCTGACGGTGGTGCCGGTCTCCGCGCTGCGCGGCGACAACATCGTCTCCCGGTCGGAGAACATGCCCTGGTACGAGGGCCCGTCGCTGCTGCACCACCTGGAGCGGGTGCACATCGCCAGCGACCGCAACCTGGTCGACGTCCGGTTCCCGGTGCAGTACGTGATCCGCCCGCAGTCGACCACCGTCACCGACTACCGGGGCTACGCCGGCCAGGTCGCCTCCGGCGTGCTCAAGCCGGGCGACGAGGTGATGGTGCTGCCGTCCGGGTTCACCAGCCGGATCTCCGCCGTGGAGACCGCCGACGGGCCGGTCGCGGAGGCGTTCCCGCCGATGTCGGTGACCGTACGCCTGGAAGACGAGATCGACATCTCCCGGGGCGACATGATCTGCCGTCCGAACAACGCCCCGGCGGTGTCCCAGGACATCGAGGCGATGGTGTGCTGGATGGACGAGACCCGTCCGCTCCAGGTCGGCGGCAGGTACGCCATCAAGCACACCACCCGCTCCGCGCGGGCGATCGTGCGCGGGCTGCACTACCGGCTGGACATCAACTCGCTGCACCGCGACGAGTCCGCGGGCGAGCTGGCGCTCAACGAGATCGGCCGGGTGCGGCTGCGGACCACCGTGCCGCTGCTCGCGGACGAGTACCGCCGCAACCGCACCACCGGCGGCTTCGTGATCATCGACGAGTCCACGAACCGTACGGTCGGCGCGGGGATGATCGTCGAGGCACAGTGACCCCCACGGTGGGCGGGTGCCCGCCCACCGTGGTCAGTCCAGCCGGGTCGCGCCGGGGCCGGGCAGGACGCTGACGTGGCCGGGCGCGGCGAAGCCCCGCTCGGCGTAGGCGGCCGTGACGGCGTCGGCGACCGCGTCGCCCCGCTCCGCGTCGACGAGGGCGAGCACGCAGCCGCCGAAGCCGCCGCCGGTCATCCGGGCGCCGAGCGCCCCGGCGGCCAGGGCCGCCTCGACGGCCGTGTCGATCTCCGGGACGGTGATCTCGAAGTCGTCGCGCATCGAGGCGTGCGAGGCGGTCAGCAGTGGGCCGATCTCGCGTACGCGGCCGGCGCGCAGCAGCGCGACCGTGTCGAGCACCCGCTGGTTCTCGGTGACGACGTGCCGCACCCGGCGGCGGGTCTCGTCCTCGTCGAGTCGGGCCAGGGCGTCGGCCAGCCCGTCGGCCGCGACGTCGCGCAGCGCGGCGACGCCGAGCAGCCCGGCCGCCCGCTCGCAGGACGCGCGGCGGGCGGCGTACTCGCCGTCGGCGTGCCGGTGCGGGGCCCGGCTGTCGACGACCAGCACGGCGAGGCCGGCGGCGTCCAGGTCGAACGGGACCTGCTCGACGGACTCGTCGCGGCAGTCCAGGAAGAGCGCGTGCCCGGCGCGGCAACGGATCACCGCCGACTGGTCCATGATGCCGGTCGGCGCGCCCACGTAGTCGTTCTCGGCGCGCTGGGCCAGCCGGGGCCGCCGCTCGGCGGGCAGGTCCAGCCCGCCCAGGTCGACCAGGGCGGCCAGCACGGCGGCCTCCAGCGCGGCCGAGGAGGACAGCCCCGCGCCCAGCGGCACGTCGGAGGCGATCGCCAGGCGCGCGCCGGGCACCGCGTGTCCCGCCTCGCGCAGCGCCCAGACGACCCCGGCGACGTACGCGCCCCAGCCGGCGACCCGGCCGGCCCCGGCGACGTCGTCGGCGCCGAAGGCGACCGTCTCGCGGGTGAGCTCGGAGCAGACCGTCCAGGTGTCGCCGGGCTGCGGGGCGGCGGCCACCACCGTGCGCAGCGGCAGGGCGAAGGGGAGCACGAAGCCGTCGTTGTAGTCGGTGTGCTCGCCGATGAGGTTGGCCCGGCCGGGAGCCGCCCAGCGGCCCGCGGGCGGCTCGCCGTACGCCGAACGGAAGGCGGCGGTGGCGCGGGCCGCGACGTCGTCGGTCACCGCGACCCCACCACGTGCGTGCGGTAGAAGGCCCAGGCGTCGGCGACGATGGCGGGCAGGGTCGGCTTCTGCGGCACCCAGCCCAGCTCGTCGCGCGCCAGCGCGGACGACGCGACCAGCTCGGCGGGGTCGCCCTCGCGGCGCGGCGCCACCTCGACCGGCACGGGGTGCCCGGTGACCTCGCGGACCACGTCGACCACCTGCCGGTTGGTGAAGCCGTTGCCGTTGCCCAGGTTGTAGATCCGGTGCTGCCCGGCGGTCGCCGCGCCGAGCGCCAGCAGGTGGGCGCGGGCCAGGTCGGCGACGTGGATGTAGTCGCGCACGCAGGTGCCGTCGACGGTCGGGTAGTCGTCGCCGAAGAGCTGGAGCTTCTCCCGCCGGCCGGCGGCCACCTCCAGCGCGATCGGGATCAGGTGCGTCTCGGGGTCGTGCCGCTCGCCGAGCGCGACGTCGCCGTCGAGGTAGGCGCCGGCCACGTTGAAGTAGCGCAGCGAGACGGCGGCCAGGCCGTGCCCGATCGCCTCCGAGGTGAGGGCCATGTCGACGGCGAGCTTGGTGGCGCCGTACGTGTTGGTGGGGGCCTTGACCGCGCTCTCCGGGATCGGCAGCTCGGTCGGGTTGCCGTAGACGGCGGCGGTGGAGGAGAAGACGAGGCGGGGCACGCCGGCGGCCCGGACGGCGTCGATCAGGGCGATCGAGCTGACCGTGTTGCCGTGCCAGTAGAGCTCGGGCCTGGTCATCGACTCGCCAGCGGCGATCAGCGCGGCGAAGTGCAGCACCCCGTCGAAGCCCGCGTCCGGGGTGAGCACCCGTGCGGCCTCGTGGACGGGCGCGTCGACGTACGTCGCGTCGGGGGCGAGCGCCTCCCGGTGGCCGGTGCGCAGGTCGTCGAGGACCACCACCTCGTGGCCGGCGTCGAGCAGCATCCGGGTCACCACGCTGCCGATGAAGCCGGCGCCGCCGGTGACGAGCAGTTTCACGTCGGTCTCCTCCTGCCTGGCCGCCCGGTCACGGCCCGTGTCGTGATCACCCTACGGCCGGTCGCCCGGTGGCCGCCCTCCGTCGGCGACCTTGCCATTCCATCATGATTCCCCAACTTCGAACAGAGCCGAACATAGGCAGCCTGTCGGCCCGGCGCTGTCTACCATCACTGTCATGCGGGAAGCGGGTGCTCCCGGGCCGCGGCGACGCGCCCGGAGCCGGCCACGCCGCGAGCCCGGGCCGCTGCCCCGGGCCGTCGCCCGGATGGTGGTGCGCGCCGCCGACGGCGCCACCCGGGCGGTGACGGCCCTGCTCGGCGCCAGCCCGGCGGCCGGCCGCGAGCGGATCAGCGAGGCGGAGCTGCGCGACCTGGTCGCCGCCAACACCCTGCTCGACCCGGTCGAGCGCCGGATCATCGACGAGGTGCTGGCCGCGGGCGCGAGCCTGGTCCGCGAGGTGATGATGCCGCGCACCGAGGTCGTCTTCCTCTCCGCCCGGCTCACCCTCGCCGAGGCGGAGCGGATGGTCCGGGCCGAGACGCACACCCGCTACCCGGTCGTCGACGGCACCCACGACGACGTGGTCGGCTTCGTGCACCTGCGCGACGTGCTGCTCCGCCCCGACCTCGACCCCCGCACCACGGTCGGCGAGCTGACCCGGGAGGTGAAGCGGCTGCCCGGCAGCAAACGGGTGCTCGCCGCGCTCAGCGAGATGCGCCGGGAACGCCACCACCTCGCCGTGGTGGTCGACGAGTACGGCGGCACCGCCGGCATCGTCACCCTGGAGGACCTGATCGAGGAGCTGATCGGGGAGATCCACGACGAGTACGACACCGCCCCCGACCCGGTGCACGCGGGCCTGCCCGCCGTGGTGGACGGCCGGCTCAACCTCGCCGACTTCGCCGAGCGCACCGGCGTGAGCCTCCCGCCGGGCCCGTACGAGACGGTCGGCGGCTTCGTGATGGCCGCGCTGGGCCGGCTCCCGGTCGTCGGTGACGAGGTGCCGGTGCTCGCCGGCCCGGCCGGCGACGGCGGCGCGGGACCCGACGACCCGTCCGGCGGCTGGCTGTTGCGGGTGCTCACGCTGGAGGGCCGCCGGGTGGCCCGGCTCACGGTCTCCGCCGGGCGCCTGCCGGAGCCACGGCGCGAGGTCGGCGCCCCGACACCGGTGGGGCGCAGCCGACCCGCCGGCCCGTCATGACGCGCACCGGGTCTTGCTGACAGAATTGCCGCCATGTCCGATGTTCCCGCCCGCCCCCGCGTCTTCTCCGGCATCCAGCCGACGGCCGACTCGTTCCACCTCGGCAACTACCTGGGCGCCGTGCGGCACTGGGTGGCGTTGCAGGACAGCCACGAGGCCTACTACTGCGTGGTCGACCTGCACGCGATCACCGCGGGGCACGACCCGAAGACGCTCGTGCACCGCAGCCGGATGGCGGCCGCCCAGCTCTTCGCCGTCGGCATCGACCCGGAGCGCAGCGCGCTCTTCGTGCAGTCGCAGGTGCCCGAGCACTCGCAGCTCGCCTGGGTGCTGGGCTGCATCACCGGGTTCGGCGAGGCGAGCCGGATGACGCAGTTCAAGGACAAGTCGCAGAAGCAGGGCGGCGAGCGGGCGAGCGTCGGCCTGTTCACCTACCCGATCCTGCAGGCCGCCGACATCCTGCTCTACCAGGCCGACGCCGTGCCGGTGGGCGAGGACCAGCGCCAGCACCTGGAGCTCTCCCGCGACCTGGCCCAGCGGTTCAACTCGCTGTTCGGGCAGACCTTCACGGTGCCCGCGCCGCACATCGTCAAGGACACCGCGAAGATCACCGACCTGCAGGACCCGACGGCCAAGATGTCGAAGTCCTCCTCGTCGCCGGCCGGCATCGTCAACCTGCTGGAGGATCCGGCCCGCTCGGCCAAGAAGATCCGCTCCGCGGTCACGGACACGGGGCGGGAGATCGTCTTCGACGCCGAGACCAAGCCCGGCATCTCCAACCTGCTGACCATCCACTCCGCGCTGAGCGGGCGGAGCGTCGACGACCTGGTCGCCGCGTACGCCGGCAAGGGCTACGGCGACCTGAAGAAGGAGCTCGGGGAGGTGGTGCGGGAGTTCGTCGGCCCGATCCAGGAGCGCACCCGCACCTACCTCGACGACCCGGCGCAGCTGGACAAGCTCCTCGCCGCCGGCGCGGAGAAGGCCCGGGCGCTCGCCGGAACGACGCTGCGCACCGTGTACGAGCGGGTGGGCTTCTTCCCGCCGGTGCGCGGCGAGTAGCGCCCCCGGCGCGACGGGTGAGGGCGGACGGGTCGGTGGCCGGAGGGATGACGCACAGCGTGGATCGCAGGGACGGGGCACCGGACGCCGGTGACACCATCGAGATCGGCATCGCGGTGGACATCCCGGAGCCGTGGGGCGGCATGCTCACCCGGCGGCGGGTCGAGGCCGGCGACCCGCGGGTCGTGCCCGCGCACGTGACCCTGCTCGGGCCGACCGAGATCCCGGTGGCGACGCTGCCGGCGGTGGAACGGCACCTCGGCGCGGTCGCCGCGGCCCACCTGCCGTTCACCCTGCACCTTCGGGGCACCGGCACGTTCCGGCCGGTGACCCAGGTCGTCTTCGTGGCGGTGGCCGCCGGGATCAGCGAGTGCGAGCTGCTCGCCGCCGCCATCCGCGCCGCCCCCGAGCTGCACCGCGAGGCGCGCTTCCCGTACCACCCGCACGTCACCGTCGCGCAGGACGTCGCGCCGGAGGCGCTGGACAGGGCGTACGAGGATCTGGCCGACTTCTCCGCCATGTTCGAGGTCGAGGCGTTCACCCTCTTCTCGCACAGCGGGCAGACCCGGTGGCAGCCGCGCCGGGACTTCCGGCTGGGCGGCTGAGCGGTCGCCCGGGTGCGCCACCAGCGCCACGGCGGCCCCGCCGTCAACGCCGACCCCCGCCGTACGACCGCTGCCCGGCGCGGGCTGCCGCCCGGTTGCCCGCACGGGCGTGGGAGATCGGCGAGGATGACGGCGTGAACGTGCTGGGCCGCATCGAGGCGGGCATCGACCGTCGGATCAGCGCCACGCGCCGCCGGTGGTCCGCCGCCGACCACCTGTGGCGGGCCGGCGTGCTCTACAACGACGTGCTGGGCGGGCGGCTGGCCGCCGCCATCGCCTACTACGGGTTCTTCGCGGTCTTCGCGCTGGCGCTGGTCGGATACTCGATCTTCGGGGCCATCCTGGAGGACAACGACGAGGTCAGCGCGGCCGCCGCGGACTTCCTCGGGGAGAACCTGCCGTTCCTCGACCCCGTGCAGATCGCCGACAGCAGCGGCACGGTCGGGGTGGTCGGCCTGATCATCCTGGCGTTCACCGGGATCGGCTGGGTGGA
Organism: Micromonospora sp. NPDC023644; assembly: GCF_040640115.1. Taxonomy (NCBI): domain Bacteria; kingdom Bacillati; phylum Actinomycetota; class Actinomycetes; order Micromonosporales; family Micromonosporaceae; genus Micromonospora; species Micromonospora sp. NPDC023644. The sequence continues at coordinate 46,893 of NZ_JBFABA010000008.1, forward strand.
GGCGATCCGCTCCTCCCAGCGGCTCATGTACGGGCTCAACCAGCAGCCCGGCAACCTGGTGGTCCGCCGCCTGGTCGACCTGGGCGTGCTGGTGGTCATCTTCGTGCTGCTCGGCGTCTCGGTGGCGGCGGTGGACGCCCTGGAGTCGCTGCTGGGCTTCCTGCTGCGCAGCACCGGCTCGCTCGGCCTGACCACGGTCAGCGCGGTGCTCAGCGTGCTGGTCAACGCGGTGCTGGCCACCCTGCTGCTGGTGGCGGTGCCGAGGCTGCGGATGAGCCGGGCCCGGCTGCGCCCGGTGGTGGTGCTGGTCGCGGTCGGCATCACGCTGCTGAACACCGTCGGGCGCTTCTACGTGGTGCGCACCGAGCGGAACCCGGCGTACACGGTGGTGGCGGGCGCCGTGGGGCTGCTGCTCTACCTCTACCTGCTCAACCAGTTGGTGCTCTTCGGCGCGGCGCTGGCCGCGACCAGCCCGCGCGGGCGGGTGGTGGACCTGGCGGAGGGCCCGGCGCCGGTGGACCTGGACGCGGACACGGATCCCGGCGCCCCGGGCGGGGCCGGATGAGTGGGGGAGCGGGCGTGCGGATCTCGGTCGACCAGGGCTCGGCGGTGCCGCCGTACGAGCAGGTGCGCGGGCAGCTCGCGGAGCTGATCGGGACGGGCCGGTTGGCGGTGGGCACCCGGCTGCCCACCGTCCGACGCTTCGCGGCCGACCTGGGGCTGGCGGCGAACACGGTGGCCCGGGCCTACCGGGAGCTGGAGACGGCCGGTCTGCTGGAGACCCGCGGCCGGCACGGCACTTTCGTCGCACCCGGGCGCGATGATGCGACGGACCGGTTGCAGCGGGTGGCGGCCGACTACGCCGCCGAGGCCGCCCGGTTGGGCGTGCCGCCCGCGGCGGCGCTGGCCCTGGTCCGCGCGGCGTTGGACGCGGCGCGACCGGGCTGACGGCGCGGTCGACCCGGCCGCCGCCGACGACGACAGCAGGAGGAGACCGATGCCCGAGGCGCACACCATCCTGGTCGAGACGGCGGTGGCCGCCCCCGCCGACCGGATCTGGCGGGCCCTGACCGAGCCGGAGCAGGTGCGGCAGTGGTTCGGCTGGGACCACGAGGGCCTGGCCGACGAGATCCGGTTCATCTTCGTCGACCACGCCGAGCCCGCCCCGCCGGACCGGATCGCGCTGGCCGCCGGGCAGGAGCTCCAGCTCGTGGGCGAGGGCGACCGGACGCTGCTGCGGGTGGCCGTCCCCGCGACGGCCGACGTCGCCGGGTGGGACGCGATCACGGAGGGCTGGCGGGCGTTCTTCGAGCAGCTGCGCTTCCTGCTGGAGCGGGCACCGGCGGGGCCGCGGCACACCGTGCACCTGACGGGCACCGCGACCGGGGCGCAGGCGCTCGCCGTGCTCGACGCGGCGGGCCCGACGCAGCGGTGGCACGACAGCCCGCGCCAGCGGATCGTGGTGGACGCCGAGGGGCGGCTGCTCGCCGTGGCCGCCGGCGCGCCGCTGGGCGACGGCGCGGCCTCGCCCGTCAGCCTGACGGTCAGCGCCTACGGCCTGGACGAGGCCGGGCTCGACCGCCTGCGCCGGGTCTGGTCGGCCCGGTGGCAGGCCGCCGTCGGCGTTCCGGCCGCCCCGCCGGCGACCGCGCGGCGGGATCCCGACGGTGAATAGGGGCGATTGCCTCCCGGGTCTGCGGCGCGACGGACCATGATGGGCGCGTGGGCGCACTCGTGACACTGGACCTGCCGGACGGCTCGCCGATGCTCGGCCTGCCGTGGATCATCACCTTCGGCCCGCTCGGCGACGCCGACGAGTGGGAACCGGTGGTCTGCGGCCCCTACGAGCGACCGCACGCCCTCGCGCTGGCCGAGGCGATCGTCGCCGAGGAGCAGCTGATGGCGGTGGTCGAGCCGCTGCTGCCCGCGCTCTCGGCCGAGGAGATCCGGGGCGAGATCGCCGCGGCGCAGGTCGCCGCCGAGGACGAGGCGGCGCAGCTCGACCAGGCCGACCTCTACGGCGACTTCGAGGACACGATCGACGAGGAACTGGAGGCGGCGGCAGCGGAGGAGGACCGTGCGGAGCCGCTCGCCCCGCCCACCGAGGCCGAGCTGCGGGCCGGCTTCGGGCGCATCGCCGCCAAGCTCACCGGCGGCGCCTGAGCCGATCCGGGCGCGACACGCGCCCAGATGGACGCCGGCACCCCCGGAGCGGACTCCAGGGGCGCCGGCGCCACCTCACCCCCCACCACAAGGGGTCGGTAGCCCAGTCGCCCGTCGGCGCGGGGCACAACGGACGACCAGGTCGATGACGGGTTACCCGCTCAGCGCCGTTCGAACCAGGCAGCCGCGTCGACCGGAAGCAGGTGGCCGGAGCCCTGCCCGGTGAGCGGCTCGCTGGCGGCGATCGGCGCGCCGTACCCGTCGATCAGGGCCGGCGCACCGCTGATGTTGACCACGCAGGTCAGCACGGTGTCGCCGGCGGCGCGGCTGAAGGCGAGCAGGCCCGGCCCGGCCTCCAACCAGGTGACCCCGCCCGCGTCGGCGGCCAGCGCCGGGTGCTCCCGGCGGATCCGCAGCGCGGTGCGGTAGAGCTCCAGCGTCGAGCCGGGCACGCCGGTCTGGGCGGCGACCGAGAGGGCGCGCCAGGTCGCCGGGGCCGGCAGCCAGCTCAGTTCGCTGCCCTCCGGCCCGAAGCCGTACGGGGCCAGCTCGCCGCTCCACGGGATCGGCACGCGGCAACCGTCCCGGCTCTGGCCGGTGCGCAGGAACGCCGGGTCCTGGCGCAGCTCGTCTGGCAGGTCGAGCACCTCCGGCAGGCCCAGTTCCTCGCCCTGGTAGATGTAGGCGCAGCCGGGCAGGGCGAGCATCAGCAGGGTGGCGGCCCGCGCCCGGCGCAGCCCCTCGGCGCCGTCACCGTAGCGGGTGACGTGCCGCTGCTTGTCGTGGTTGGAGAGCACCCAGGTGGTGGGCGCGCCGACGATGGTCGACTCGGCGAGCGCGGTGTCGATGACCTTGCGGAACGAGTCGGCCGACCAGGTCGCGTCGAGGAAGTCGAAGCTGAACGCCTGGTGCAGCTCGTCGGGGCCGATGTAGCGGGCGAGGCGCTGCGGGGTCTCGGCCCACGCCTCGGCGACCGCCATCCGGCCGCCCGGGTAGCTGTCGAGGATCGGCCGCCAGGCGCGGTAGATGTCGTGCACCTCGTCCTGGTCGAAGTAGGGGAGCCGGCCCTTGCCGAGCAGCTCCGCCTGACGCTGGCCGGTGGTCATCGAGCTGAACCCGACGTCCGGCAGCCCTTCGGCCTTGATCATGCCGTGCGCCACGTCGATCCGGAACCCGTCCACGCCCCGGTCGAGCCAGAAGCGCAGCACGCCCTCGAACTCGGCGCGCACCTCGGGATGACGCCAGTTCAGGTCCGGCTGGGCCGGGTCGAACAGGTGCAGGTACCACTGGCCGTCGTCGATCCGCGTCCACGCGGGGCCGCCGAAGATGCTCTCCCAGTCGTTCGGGGGCAGTTCGCCGTTCTCGCCGGTGCCCTCGGCGAAGAGGTAGCGCGCGCGCTCGGGGGAGCCGGGCCCGGCCGCCAGCGCCGCCTGGAACCACGGGTGCGCGCTGGAGGTGTGGTTGGGCACCAGGTCGACGATGATCCGCAGGCCGAGGGCGTGCGCGTCGGTGATCATCGCGTCGAAGTCGGCGAGCGTGCCGAACATCGGGTCGACGTCGCGGTAGTCGGCGACGTCGTACCCGCCGTCGATCATCGGCGAGGTGTAGAAGGGCGTCAGCCAGAGCGCGTCCACCCCGAGGTCGCGCAGGTACGGCAGGCGCTCGCGGATGCCCTGGAGGTCGCCGACGCCGTCGCCGTTGGAGTCGGCGAAGCTGCGGACGTAGACCTGGTAGACGACCGCGGAGCGCCACCAGTCGTCGTCGGTGGTCGGCGGCGTGGGGTTGCTGACGGTCATCTGTGGCGTTCCCCGTTCTGTGGCGCGGGACGGCGGCACCCGGCGCGGTGCGGGTGCGGGGGCGGTGTCTGAGCAGAATGCCGCCCGTTACTGCAAGAGTCAAGCATTCCTTGCGCAAGAAATGGCGGCGGCCGTGCCGTCACCCTGCCGGCTCACGTCCGGCCGGCCCTTCGATGGCCCGCCGACCAGGCCGGACGAGGGCCGGGCGAGGGCCAGGACGGGCGAGGGCCAGGATGGGCGAGGACCGGGGCGGGCGAGGACCAGGATGGGTGAGGGCCGGGGCGGGCAGGCGGGAGCCCGGCGCGGGCGGGGCCGGGAGTCCGGGGCGGTCAGGCCGGGACGGCGAGCGCGGGCGGCGCCGGGCGCTGCCGCGAGGCGCCGCCCTGGGCCGGTCGCGCGGCGCCGGTGGGGGCGACCGCGGTGGAGCCGCGCACCACCAGTTCCGGGCGGAACACGTACTCCGAGTTCGGGGCGGCGTGCCCGTTGATCTCGTCGACCAGGGCCCGGACGGCGGCGACCGCCATCGCGGCCACCGGCTGGCGCATGGTGGTCAGCGGCGGATCCGTGAAGGCCATCAGCGGGGAGTCGTCGTAGCCGACCACCGACAGCTCGCCGGGGACCGACATGCCGCGCTGCCGGGCGGCCCGGATCGCGCCGAGCGCCATCAGGTCGGAGCCGCAGACGATGCCGGTGACGCCGCGCTCCAGCAGCCGGGCCGCGGCGGCCTCGCCGCCCTCCACGCCGAACAGGGAGAGCTCGGCCAGCTCGTCGAGGCCGGCCTCGTCGACGCCGACCAGCCGGCCCATCGCGGCACGGAAGCCGGCCACCCGACGCTGCACCGGCACGAACCGGTCCGGGCCGGTGATCAGGCCGATGCGGCGGTGCCCGAGTGCCACCAGGTGGGCGACGGCCAGCTCGGTGGCCTCCCCGTCGTCGCAGGAGACGAAGGGCGCGGGGATACCGGGCGCGTACCCGTTGATCATCACGACGGGCAGCGGGCGGGCGATCAGGGCCCGGTAGCGGTCGTGGTTGGCGGCGGTGTCGGCGTGCAGGCCGGAGACGAAGACTATTCCGGAGACCTGCCGGTCCAGCAGCATCTCGACGTACTCGTCCTCGGTGACCCCGCCGGCGGTCTGGGTGCACAGCACGGGCGTGAAGCCGCTCTGCGCCAGGGTCGACTCGATCACCTGGGCGAAGGCGGGGAAGATGGGGTTGTCGAGTTCGGGGACCACCAGGCCCACGAGCCCGGCGCTGCGCTTGCGCAGCCGCGCCGGGCGCTCGTAACCGAGTACATCGAGGGCGGTCAGTACGGCCTGCCGGGTCTCGGGGGCCACTCCGGGGCGGTCGTTGAGCACCCGCGACACCGTGGCCTCGCTGACTTCGGCCTGTTGGGCGATGTCGGACAGTCGAGCGCGCATGGGCGCACTTTAACTCACCGGCAAGTTCTTGCGTACACTTCTGCAATCCCTTCCATTCTCTGCAACCTCTTGCTAACGTCCCCGCAACACGCGAGAGCAGCGGCGCAGCACGCCGGGCGCCGGTTGGCAAGAAATTTACAGAGCTTCCACTGGCGGGTCGCCCTTCCCCCGGCGTGCCGCCATGACGACAGGAGTACCGATGCGCATCCGTACCGCGGGTGTGGTCGCCGTCCTCGGCCTGGCGCTCGCCGCCTCGGGCTGCGGCAGCGACAGCAGCGACGAGCCGGCCGCGAAGGAATCCACCAAGGCCGCCGCCGGCGGCAAGCTGGTGATCTGGGCCGACGACAAGCGCACCGCCGCCCTCAAGCCGTTCGCCGAGAAGTTCGGCCAGGAGAACGGCGTGACGGTCGAGGTCCAGGCCGTCTCCAAGGACCTCCAGACCAACTTCGTCACCGCCTCGCAGCAGGGCAGCGGCCCGGACGTCGTGGTCGGCGCGCACGACTGGATCGGCAACCTCGTCCAGAACGGCGCCATCGACCCGGTGCAGCTCGCCGCCGAGCAGAAGAGCGGCTTCAACGAGACCGCCGTCAAGGCCGTGACGTTCAACGGCCAGCTCTACGGCGTGCCGTACGCCATGGAGAACCTGGCGCTGATCCGCAACACCGAGCTGGCCCCCGAGGCGCCGAAGACCATCGAGGACCTGGTCGCCGCCGGCAAGAAGCTCAAGGCCGAGAAGAAGGCCAGCGAGATCCTCTGCCTCCAGTCCGGCCAGAACGGCGACGCGTACCACATCTACCCGCTCTACACCTCCGGTGGCGGGTACCTCTTCGGCACGACCGCCAACGGCGACTACGACCCGAAGGACCTGGGCGTGGGCAAGCCGGAGTCGATCGAGGCGTTCAAGAAGATCGCCAAGCTCGGTGAGAAGGGCGAGGGCGCGCTGAAGCGCTCGATCACGGGCGAGAACTCGATCGCCACCTTCACCGGCAAGAAGTGCGCCTACCTGGTCTCCGGCCCGTGGGCCGTCGCGGACGCCAAGAAGGCCAACATCAAGTACGACATCTCCCCGGTCCCCGGCTTCGCCGGTGGCAAGGAGGCCCAGCCGTTCGTGGGCGTCCAGGCGTTCTACGTGGCGTCGAAGGGCAAGAACAAGGCCCTGGCCCAGGAGTTCGTGGCCAACCACGTCACCACCCCCGAGCTGGCCGTGGCGCTCTACAACGCCGAGCCCCGTCCGCCGGCGCTGACCGCCGCGCTCGACCAGGTCAAGGGCACCGACCCGGACCTGGCCAAGTTCCAGGAGGCCGGCAAGAACGGCCAGGTGCTCCCGGCGATCCCGGCCATGGCCACCATCTGGGACCCGTTCGGCAAGGCCGAGGCCGCCATCATCGGCGGCGCCGACCCGGCCAAGACGATCACCGCGGCCGGCAAGACCATCTCCGGCCAGATCAAGTAATGAGCACGTCGCTGTCCGGCCCGGGGGCTGCCACGCAGCCCCCGGGCCGGGAGCCCGTCGGCGGCGGGCTCCCGGGCAAGTCCCGCACCGCGCGGCACCACGCGCCGATCACCGCGAGCGGTCTGCTCGTCAAGGTGGTCCTGCTCGGCCTGACCGCCGGGATCGCGATCTGGGCGGCCTTCCCGCTCGTCGACGCGAAGAAGTGGGTCGGCCTGGCGCTGCTCGTCGCCACCACCGCCGGGCTCTTCTACCTCTACCTGACCCGCCGGCACATCCCGGCGAAGTACCTGGTCCCCGGCACGCTCTTCCTGATCGCGTTCCAGATCGTCCCGGTGCTCTACACGGCGAGCACCGCCTTCACGAACTTCGGCGACGGCCACCGCGGCACCAAGCAGGACGCCGTCGTCGCCATCCAGACCGCCTCGGTCAAGCAGGTGCCCGGCTCCACCGAGTACGCCCTCTCCGTCGCCACCGAGGGCGACCCGGCGACCGGCCCGCTCGTCTTCCTGGTCAGCGACCCGGGCACCGGCACCGTCTCGGCCGGCGACGCCGGCGGGCTGCGCCAGCTCGACCCGGCCGACGTCACCGTGGCCCCGGGCGGCAAGGTCACCGCCGCCGACGGTTACACGGTGCTCAACTTCGGCCAGGCCAGCGCCCGCAGCCAGGAGATCACCGACCTGGTGGTGCCGACGTCCGGGGGCGCGCTGCGCTCCGCCGGCCTGTCCCGCGCCTACGAGGGCAAGGCGGTCCGGTCGTACGACGCGGGCTGCGACTGCATCACCGACACCGAGACCGGCAGGACCTGGAAGGCGGACGAGGAGACCGGGGCCTTCGTGGCCGCCGACGGCGAGCGGCTGGCCCAGGGCTGGAAGGTCACCGTCGGGCTGGAGAACTTCTCCCGGGTGCTCACCGACCCGGCCATCTCCGGGCCGTTCTTCGGCACGCTGCTGTGGAACTTCGCCTTCGCCATCGGCTCCACCGGCGGCACGTTCGTCCTGGGCATGTTCATCGCCCTGGCCCTGCACTCGCCCCGGATGCGGGGCACCAACCTCTACCGCGTCCTGCTGATCCTGCCGTACGCCATGCCGTCCTTCGCGATGCTGCTGGTCTGGCGGGACATGTTCAACACCGACTTCGGCCTGATCAACAACCTGTTCGGGCTCGGGGTGGACTGGTTCGGCCAGGAGTGGTCGGCCCGGGTCGCGGTGATCCTGGTGCAGCTCTGGCTCGGCTACCCGTACATGTTCCTGGTCGCCACGGGCGCGCTCCAGGCCATCCCGAAGGAGCTGACCGAGGCGTCCTCGGTCGACGGCGCGTCGCCCTGGCAGTCGTTCCGGTCGGTCACCCTGCCGCTGCTGCTGGTGGCGCTCTCCCCGCTGCTGATCGCGTCGTTCGCGTACAACTTCAACAACTTCAACGCGATCTACCTGACGACCGAGGGCGGCCCCTTCCCGGCGGACAACCCGACCGCGGGGGCGACGGACCTGCTGATCACGTACACGTACCGGCTGGCCTTCGGCGCGCAGGGCGCCCAGTTCGGCCTGGCGGCCGCGGTGTCGATCTTCATCTTCACCATCGTCGCGGTGGTGTCGGCGGTGAGCTTCCGGCGCACCCGTAAGCAGGAGGAGGTGTACTCGTGACCGCGCTGCACGGCACTGCGGCCGCGGGCGGCGCGAGCGGCGCCGCCCCGGCCGTCAACCGCAACGCGGGCCGGCGCCGCAACCGGTGGTTCGCCCAGGTCGGCTGGCGTCACCTGGTGGGCGTGCTGGCGGTCGCGTTCAGCCTCTTCCCGATCCTGTTCGTGCTCTCGGCCGCGCTCAACCCGCTCGGCACGCTCTCCTCGACGGAGCTGCTGCCGACCGGGGCGTCGGTGGAGAACTTCACGAACCTCTTCGACCGTACGGCGTTCGAGTGGTGGTTCTTCAACTCGCTGCTCATCGCCGGGGTGGCCTCGTTCGCGTCGGTCTTCCTGTCGGCGCTGGCGGCGTACGCCTTCTCCCGGATGCGCTTCGCCGGCCGCCGGGTCGGTCTGCTCTCGCTCCTGCTGATCCAGATGTTCCCGCAGTTCCTGGCGATCGTGGCGATCTTCCTGATCTTCACGACGATCACCGACCTCTGGCCGGCGATCGGCTTCAACACCCCGTGGGGCCTGCTGCTGCTCTACCTGGGCGGCGCCCTGGGCGTGAACACCTGGCTGATGAAGGGCTTCTTCGACACGCTTCCCCGGGAGCTGGACGAGTCGGCCACGATGGACGGCGCCACGCACGCCCAGGTCTTCTTCCGGATCATGCTGCCGCTGGTGGCCCCGATCCTGGCGGTGACCGGCCTGCTCGCCTTCATCGGCACCATCAACGAGTTCCTGATGGCGAACGTCTTCCTGACCAACAGCGAGTCGAAGACCCTCGCGGTCGGCATGTTCGGCCTGGTGGCCGGGGAGCGCAACAACAACTTCGGGATCTTCGCGGCGGGCACCCTGCTCACCGCGATCCCCACGGTGCTGGTCTTCCAGATGGTCCAGCGCTACATCGTCTCCGGCCTCACCGCCGGAGCCGTCAAGGGCTGAGCCTCCTCGGCTCACCGCTGCGGCAAGGGCGTCGGCGTCCGACGTACACCGGAGCAGTCACGGGTCGACCGCCGCGGTCGGGAAACCGGCCGCGGCGGGAGACCCCTTTCTCTCCCCGTCCGACCGACGCGAAAGGCACCGCCATGTCCCTGTTGCCGCACCACGACGGCTCCGCCCTGTACGTCCCCGAGCAGGAACCCGCGCTCGGCGACTCCGTCGACGTCTTCGTCCGGGTGCCGGCCGGCGCCGACGTCCGGCAGGTGCACGTGCGCACCACCGGCGACGGCGAGCCCCGGTTCACCGAGGCGGTCGTCGACCGCACCGACGGCGGCGACGTCTGGTGGCGGGTGCCCGTCGAGGCCCGCAACCCGGTCAGCAACTACCGGTTCATGCTCACCGGCAGCCGCGGCTACCGCTGGCTGAACGCCGCCGGCGTGGTGGCCCACGACGTGCCCGACAACGGCGACTTCAAGCTGGTCACCCACGCCCCGCCGCCCGCCTGGGCCCGCGACGCGGTGATCTACCAGATCTTCCCGGACCGGTTCGCCCGCTCCGCCGCCGCCGCCGGCCGCGAGCTGCCGGACTGGGCGATCCCGTGCGACTGGGACACCCCGGTGATCGGGCGGGGCCCCGAGACCCCCCGGCAGTTCTACGGCGGCGACCTGGACGGCGTCACCGGGCGGCTGGACCACCTGGACCGCCTCGGCGTGAACACCGTCTACCTGACGCCGATCTTCCCGGCCCGCTCCAACCACCGCTACGACGCGGCCAGCTTCGACACCGTCGACCCGCTGCTCGGCGGGGACGCCGCCCTGGCCCGCCTCGCCGACGCCGTACGCGCCCGGGGCTGGCGGCTGCTCGGCGACATCACCAGCAACCACACCGGCGACGCGCACGAGTGGTTCACCAGGGCCGCCTCCGACTCCTGCGCGCCCGAGCGGGAGCTGTACTACTTCGACGAGACGACCGGAGACTACGAGTCCTGGAACGGGGTCCGGTCGCTGCCGAAGCTGAACTGGGGCAGCGCCGAGCTGCGCCAGCGCTTCGCCACCGCCGACGACTCGCTGCTGCGCCGCTGGCTGCGCCCGCCGTACGGGCTGGACGGCTGGCGGGTGGACGTGGCGAACATGACCGGGCGGCGGGGCGCCGACGCGTACACCCACGAGGTGGCGGCGCTGCTGCGCGAGGTGGTCGGGCGGACCCGGGCCGACGCGCTGCTGATGGCCGAGCACGGCCACGACCACACCGGCGACCTGGACCGGAACGGCTGGCACGGCACGATGAACTACGTCGGCTTCACCGACCCGGTCTGGTCCTGGCTGCGCCACGGCGACCAGCCGGTACCGAACTTCCTCGGCACCCCGGGCGGGGTGGTGCGCCGGGACGCGGACGCGGTCCTCGCCACCATGAACGCCTACCGCTCGCTGGTCTCCTGGCGGTCGTACACGCACTCGTGGCAGCTGCTCGGCTCGCACGACTCCGCCCGGATCAGGACGGTGGTCGGCGACGCCGCGCGGCAGGAGGTCGCCGCCGGCCTGCTCGCCGCCATGCCCGGCACCCCGATGATCTTCGCGGGCGACGAGCTGGGCCTGACCGGCACCAACGGCGAGGGCTCGCGTACCCCGATGCCGTGGCACCGGCCGGAGAGCTGGGACGCCGCGACGTTCGCCGCGTACCGCGCCCTGGTCGCGCTGCGCCGCGCGGAGCCCGCGCTGCGCCACGGCGGCCTGCGCTGGCTGCACGCCGACGCGGACACGCTGGTCTTCCTGCGCGAGGCGCCGACCGGCACGGTGCTGGTGCTGGCCCGCCGCGCCGCCGGCGAGCCGCTGCGCCTGACCGGGCTGCGGCCGGGCGAGAACCTGTACGGCGGCGCCCCCGCCCTGCGCCCCGACGCCGACGGCGCGGTCACCCTCCCGGCGGACGGCCCCACCTTCCAGGCCTGGCGGCTCTCCTGACCCCTACCCGCCCCGCTACTACAATCCGTCGTTGATGGGGGAGGATGTGCCCGTGGAAGCTCTGAGACTGATACTTCGCTACGTCCATCTGATCGGTTTCGCCCTGCTGCTCGGCGGGGCGATCGTCCAGTACGTCAGCGGGAAGCTGCGGATCAACCCACCCATGCTGTGGGGGTCCGTGATCATGCTGGCGACCGGGTTCGGCCTCTCCGCGCCGCTGCGGGACGGCGACGAGCCGGCGCCCGCGAAACTTGTTACCAAGTTGGTGCTCGCCATACTGATCTTCGTCATGGTGTTCTTCTCCCGGAAGCGCGACGTGGTCAACCGGGGGCACTTCCTGGCGATCGTCGGGTTGACCCTGGTCAACGCGGCGGTGGCCGTCTTCTGGCGGTAACGTCACCGGCAGGGGGCGACGCGCAGAACCGGACGTTCCGCGACGCCGCCCCGCGCATCTACCAGCACCGAGAGTGATCTGGCCCACCTAAGGGTTACGTAGGGGTAACAGGCGCTCAACAGTCGTGCACGATTGTCGGCCGGTGGGTGGGCGCGGGCGTACGCTCCCGTCCGTAACGTGGGACGCCGGCGGCGCAGCGCAGGCCGGCTCAAAGGGCTGCCACCGTGCAGGACGCGGTGTGCAATGGGAAGGAGACGTCTTGCGCTCTGTGCGTGGGATGCGGATTGCCTCCGTCGTCGCGGTGGGTGGGCTCGTGCTGAGCGCCGCCGCGTGTGGCGAGGCTCCCGAGGAGAACAACAACGCCGGCAGCGGCGACAAGAAGTACAGCGCCTGCATGGTGACCGACGTCGGCGGCATCGACGACAAGTCGTTCAACACCTCCGCCTGGAAGGGCCTGGAGGAGGCCAAGAAGGCCAACGACAAGATCGACATCAAGTACGTCGCGTCGAAGGCCGAGGCGGACTACGAGGTCAACCTGACCCAGTACGTCAACCAGAAGTGCGACTTCATCCTGGCCGTCGGCGGCCTGATGGGTGACGCCACCTCCAAGATCGCCAAGGCGAACCCGAACCAGCAGTTCGGCATCGTCGACGCGAAGGTCGCGGAGACCAACGTCTACCCGATGCAGTTCGACACCGCCCAGGCCGGCTTCCTCGCCGGTTACCTGGCCGCCGGCATGACCAAGAGCGGCACGGTGGGCACCTACGGCGGCCTGCCGATCCCGCCGGTCACCATCTTCATGGACGGCTACGCCGACGGCGTCGCGCACTACAACAAGACGAAGAGCAAGACCGTCAAGGTCGTCGGCTGGGACAAGGCCGCCCAGAAGGGCTCCTTCACCAACGACTTCGTCAAGCAGGACGAGGGCAAGAAGGTCAGCGACGCGCTGGTCGCCCAGGGCGCCGACATCATCATGCCGGTCGCCGGCGGCGCCGGCCTCGGCACCACCGGCGCGGCCAAGGCGTCGGGCGGCAAGTACAACACCATCTGGGTGGACGTCGACGGCTGCGAGAGCACCCAGGACTGCGCGGCGATCATCACCACCGTCGAGAAGAACATCCCGGACGCCGTCAAGGAGGCCGTCGTCAAGGCCGCCAACGGCGAGAAGCTGTCGGCCACCCCGGGCTACCTCGGCAACCTGTCCAACAACGGCGTCGGGCTCGCCCCGTACCACGAGTTCGACAGCAAGGTCCCGGCCGAACTGAAGGCCGAGATCGACAAGCTGAAGGCGGACATCGCCGCCGGCACCGTCACCGTCACCTCCGCGGCCCAGCCGAAGTGAGGCTCCGCCGGCCGCCCGCGGTGAGACGATCACCCGGGTAGGCCGGCGAGCGGTACAGCACGACGATCCGGCCGCCCCGGCGTCGCGGGGATCCCCCACGACGCCGGGGCGGCCGATCCGCTACACCCGACGACGGCCCCGCGCCGCGAGCGGTACATCGGCAGCTACGCTGCACCATCGCTTCGCACTCCAGGAGGTTGCGCTGAGACTCGAACTGCGCGGCATCACCAAACGGTTCGGTGACCTGGTCGCCAACGACCACATCGACCTGACGGTGGAGCCTGGAGAGATCCACGCCCTGCTCGGCGAGAACGGCGCGGGCAAGTCGACCCTGATGAACGTGCTCTACGGGCTCTACCAGCCCGACGAGGGCGAGATCCTGGTCGACGGCGCGCCGCTGAAGCTGCGGGGGCCCTCCGACGCGATCGCGGCCGGGATCGGCATGGTGCACCAGCACTTCATGCTGGTGCCCGTCTTCACCGTGACCGAGAACATCATGCTCGGCGCCGAGCAGGTCCGGGGCGGCATCGCCGGCTTCCTGGACCGGCGGCGGGCCCGGCGCGAGGTCGCCGAGGTCTCCGAGCGGTACAACCTGCGGGTCGACCCGGACGCGGTGATCGAGGACCTGCCGGTCGGCATCCAGCAGCGGGTGGAGATCGTCAAGGCGCTCACCCGCGACGTCGACCTGCTCATCCTCGACGAGCCGACGGCCGTGCTCACCCCGCAGGAGACCGAGGAACTGCTCGCCGTGATGCGGTCGCTCAAGGCCGCCGGCAAGTCGATCGTCTTCATCACCCACAAGCTGGGCGAGGTCAAGGCCATCGCCGACCGGATCACGGTGATCCGGCGCGGGAAGACCGTGGGCACCGCCTCCCCGGAGGCGAGCCGGGACGAACTGGCCGCGCTCATGGTCGGCCGCAGCGTGCGGCTCACCGTGGAGAAGGAGCCCGCCACCCCCGGCAAGCCGGTCCTGGAGGTCGCCGGCCTGGTCGTCGACGACGACCGGCAGATCCGCGCGGTCGACGGGATCGACCTGACCGTGCACGCGGGCGAGGTGCTCGGCGTCGCGGGCGTGCAGGGCAACGGCCAGACCGAGCTGATCGAGGCGATCATGGGGCTGCGCCCCACGCTCGCCGGCACGGTCACCCTCGACGGGCAACAGGTCAACGGCTGGTCTACCAAGAAGGTGCTCCGCGCCGGCGTCGGCTACGTGCCCGAGGACCGCAGCGTCGACGGTTTGGTCAAGGAGTTCTCCGTCGCGGAGAACCTGGTGCTCGACATCTACGACCGGCCGCCCTTCGGCAAGGGCCTGGCGCTGAAGCCGGACGCCATCGCGAAGTCGGCGAAGGAGCGGATCGCGCAGTTCGACGTGCGTACCTCCTCGGCCGACGCGCCCGTGGGCACCCTCTCCGGCGGCAACCAGCAGAAGGTCATCGTGGCCCGGGAGCTGTCCCGGCCGCTGAAGCTCTTCATCGCCGCCCAGCCGACCCGCGGCGTCGACGTCGGGTCGATCGAGTTCATCCACAGCCAGGTCATCCGGGAGCGGGACGTCGGCACCGCCGTCATGGTGGTCTCCAGCGAGCTCGACGAGGTGATCGGCCTGGCCGACCGGATCGCGGTGATGTACCGCGGCCGGGTCATCGGCATCGTCGGCCCGGACACCCCCCGCGAGGAGATCGGCCTGCTGATGGCCGGCATCACCCCCGACGCGGCGTCCGCCGCCACGACCGGCACGACCCCGGCCGACGGCGCCGCGGCGGCCCCCGCCGCCGAGGGCCCTGGCAACGAGGACGAGGCATGACCAATCCCAACCCCCCGTCGGGCTCCCCGGACAAGGAGCCGGCGACCGAGGCGCAGGCGGCGCAGACCGCGCTCGGCAACACCGAGCGGGCCGGGACCGCCACCTCCCCGAAGGGCCCGGCCCCGGAGGCGAAGCCCTCGCTGGGCCGGCTGTTCCTGGACAACCTCTGGGCGGCGAACACCTTCACGGTGACCCTGCTGTCGCTGGTGCTGGCGATGCTCGTCGGCGCGGTCCTGATGATCGTGTCCGACCCCGAGGTGCTGGCCACCTACAGCTACATCACCGCCCGCCCGACCGACGCGCTGAACGCGAGCTGGACGCTGGTCAGCGAGGCGTACGGGAACCTGTTCAAGGGCGCGGTCTTCGACCCGGACGCGGTGGGCTTCCAGGCGGTGATGAGCCCGATCTCGGAGACGCTCACCTACACCGCGCCGCTGGTCTTCACCGGCCTGTCGGTGGCGCTGGCGTTCCGGGGCGGCCTGTTCAACATCGGCGCCCAGGGCCAGGCCGTCATGGGCGTGATCCTGGCCGCGCTGGCCGGCTTCCTGCTCCCGCTGCCGCCCGGCCTGCACCTGCTCGTCGCGGTGCTCGCCGGCGCGCTGGGCGGGGCGATCTGGGGCTTCGTCCCGGGCATCCTCAAGGCGCGTACCGGCGCCCACGAGGTGATCAACACGATCATGCTCAACTACATCGCCACGTACTTCCTGACCTGGATCATCGTGCAGAACGGCGTCCAGGACCCGAACCGCACGGACGCGATCAGCCGGCCGGTCGACCCGTCGGCCCAGCTGCCCCGGCTGCTCGGCGACGGGCTGCGGGTGCACGCCGGCATCATCCTGGCGGTGCTGGCGACCTGGGCGGTCTGGTGGCTGCTGAACCGGTCCACCCTCGGCTTCGAGCTGCGCGCCGTCGGCGCCAACCCGGACGCCGCGCGGACCGCCGGCATCAGCGTCACCCGGACGTACGTCCTGATCATGGTCTTCGCCGGGATCCTGGCCGGCCTCGGCGGCTCCAACATGGTGCTCGGCTCCACCGCGAGCGCGCTGACCCCGCTGGTGGTCGCGCAGATCGGCTTCGACGGCATCCTGGTGGCGCTGCTCGGCCGGGTGAAGCCGTGGGGCGTCGCGCTGGCCGCGCTGCTCTTCGGCGCGCTCCAGGCCGGCGGCAACCGGATGCAGTCCTACTCGGGGATCTCACTGGAGCTGGTCACCGTGCTCCAGGCGCTGATCGTCATCTTCATCGCCGCGCCGGCCCTGGTGAAGGCGATCTTCCAGCTCCGGGCCGCCCGCGCCGCCCGGTTGCAGACGAGCCTGGCGAAGGGCTGGTAACTCATGTCCACCATGGCTGTCGAAGACGTCGCGGTCGCCCCCGTCGACCAGGGCTTCTGGACCCGTACCCGCAAGGTCGGCGCCGTGCTGCTCGCCCTCGGCCTGCTGGCGACGGTGGTGTTCGGGGCACTCGCCACCGGCGAGCAGGCCCGCTTCACCCTCAGCGAGGACGCCGCCGGCGCCGCGTTGAAGATCCATGGCACGCTCGGCGCGATCCTCTTCGGCCTCGTCGCGGTCGCCGCCGGCGTCGCGATGCTCGCCGGGCTGCCGAAGCGCTGGTTCACCCTCGTGCTCGGCGTCGGGCTGGTCGGCTTCGTGCTGTCGTTCCTCTGCTGGCAGGTCTCCGACGCGCCGGCCGGGCAGAACTTCATGCCGCTGGTCAACATCCTCCGGGGCACGTTCGTCCTGGCCCTGCCGCTGGTCTTCGGCGCGCTGGCCGGCGTGCTCTGCGAGCGCTCCGGCGTGGTCAACGTGGCCATCGAGGGGCAGCTGCTGATGGGCGCCTTCAGCGGCGCGCTCTTCGGCAGCCTCTCCGGCAACGTCTGGGTGGGCCTGGTCGCGGCGGCCGTCGGCGGCGCGTTCATCTCGCTGCTGCTGGCCGTCTTCTCGATCCGCTACCTGGTCGACCAGGTGGTCATGGGCATCGTGCTCAACCTGCTGGCCGTCGGCGTCACCGGCTTCCTCTACGAGCGGCTGATGCAGACCGACGCGCAGAGGTACAACAGCGCCCCCCGGTTCAGCAACTGGGAGATCCCGCTGCTGTCGGACATCCCACTGCTCGGCCCGGCGCTGTTCCGGGGCAACATCTTCCTCTACCTCGGCCTGCTGCTGGTGCTGGTCATCCACATCGCGCTCTTCCGCACCCGGTGGGGCCTGCGCACCCGCTCGGTCGGCGAGCACCCCACCGCCGCCGACACGCTGGGCGTCAAGGTGCTCGGGCTGCGCTACCGCAACGTGCTGCTCGCCGGGGTGGTCGCCGGCATCGGCGGCGCCTCCTACACCCTGGCGCTCTACTCGTTCACCAAGAACATGATCGGCGGCAAGGGCTTCATCGCCCTGGCCGCGCTGATCTTCGGCCGGTGGAGCCCGACGGGGGCGCTGCTCGCGGCGCTCTTCTTCGGCTTCGCCGACCAGCTCGCCACCTACCTGGGCGCCATCAACAGCGTGATCCCGAGCCAGTTCCTGGCCATGCTGCCCTACCTGGCGACGATCCTGGCGGTGGCCGGGCTGGTCGGCCGGGTCCGGGCGCCGGCCGCCGACGGCAAGCCGTACATCAAGGGCTGACGGGGGAGTACCACATGGAGATCGACTGGGAGCGGCTGCGGGCCGCCGCCACCGAGGTGATGCGGCACGCGTACGTGCCGTACTCGAAGTTCCCGGTCGGGGCCGCCGCCCTGGTCGACGACGGCCGGGTGGTGGTCGGCTGCAACGTGGAGAACGCCGCGTACGGCGTGGTGCTCTGCGCCGAGTGCGGGGTGGTCTCCTCGCTGCACGCCACCGGCGGCGGCCGGATCGTGGCCCTGTCCTGCGTCGACGCCACCGGCGAGCCGCTGATGCCGTGCGGCCGGTGCCGCCAGCTGCTCTGGGAGCAGGGCGGGCCGGAGTGCCTGATCGAGGCGAAGGGCGGGCCGCTGCGGATGGCCGAGCTGCTGCCGCACGCCTTCGACGTGACCGACCTGGAGGCCGTGACCGGGGAGGCCCCGGTGCCCGTGGTGCCGGAGCGGCTGGCCGCCTGGCGCGGGCGCGGCACGGTCTTCGTGCACCCCGACCTCTCCGCCGGACAGCAGGTCTGGACGGCCTACTGGGAGCGGTCCGCGGGCGACAGCGAGGGCGCCGAGACCGGCGTGCTGGAGGAGGGCCCGAGCTGGGACGACGCGGCGGAGGCGATCGGCTGGGGCCTCGCCCGTACGCCCCGGGTGGTGGTCGTGGACGCGTCCGGCGGCATCTTCTGGGCCGGCGAGGGGGAGCCGCCGATGGAGATCCCGGTTCGCTGGGGTGGTTGAGCTTCGGGGATCGGGCCGACCGTGCCCGGCTCCGGGCGGTCAGGCTTGATCCCTCCGCCGGGCACGGTCGGCCCGATCCCTCGTGGTCGGGGTCCGCGTGCCGGTATCTGCATACGACTAGGAAGATCTTTTGTGATGAGTGGTTTTGCGGCGGTTGATGTCATTCGGGTGAAGCGGGACGGGGGTGTGCTCTCCGACGCGCAGATCGACTGGGTGGTGGACGCGTACACCCGGGGGATGATCGCCGACGAGCAGATGTCGGCGCTGGCCATGGCGATCCTGCTGCGCGGCATGACCGGGCCGGAGATCGCCCGGTGGACCGCCGCGATGATCGCCAGCGGGGAGCGGCTCGACCTCTCCGCGGTGGACCGGCCGACCGTCGACAAGCACTCCACCGGCGGCGTCGGCGACAAGATCACCCTGCCGCTCACCCCGCTGGTCGCCGCCTGCGGCGCCGCCGTGCCGCAGCTCAGCGGCCGGGGCCTCGGCCACACCGGCGGCACGCTGGACAAGCTGGAGTCGATCCCGGGCTGGCGGGCGGCGCTGAGCAACGACGAGTTCACCGCCCAGCTCCGGGACGTCGGCGCGGTGATCTGCGCGGCCGGCGCGGGGCTCGCCCCCGCGGACCGCAAGCTGTACGCGCTGCGCGACGTGACCGGGACTGTCGAGGCCATCCCGCTGATCGCCAGCTCGATCATGAGCAAGAAGATCGCGGAGGGCACCGGCGCGCTGGTGCTCGACGTGAAGGTCGGCTCCGGCGCGTTCATGAAGTCCGTCGAGCAGGCCCGCGAGCTGGCCCGGACGATGGTCGAGCTGGGCGGCGCGCACGGCGTACGGACGGTCGCCCTGCTCACCGACATGTCCACCCCGCTCGGCCTGGCCATCGGCAACGCCGTCGAGGTGACCGAGTCGGTCGAGGTGCTCGCCGGGGGCGGCCCCGCCGACGTGGTCGAGCTGACCCTGGCGCTGGCCCGCGAGATGCTCGACGCGGCCGGGCTGCCGGACGCCGACCCGGAGGCCGCCCTGCGCGACGGCCGGGCGATGGACTCGTGGCGGGCGATGATCCGCGCCCAGGGCGGGGACCCGGACGCCCCGATGCCGACCGCGAACGAGGTCGAGGTGGTCCGCGCGGAGGCGGACGGCCACGTCGCGGCGATCGACGCGTACGCCATGGGGGTGGCCGCCTGGCGGCTCGGCGCCGGGCGGGCCCGCAAGGAGGACCCGGTCAGCGTGCCGGCGGGGATCGTGCTGCACCGGCGCCCGGGCGAGGCGGTGCGGGCGGGCGACCCGCTCTACGAGCTGCGCGCGGAGGACGCCGCCCGGATCCCGGCGGCGCGCGACGACGCCGCGCGGGCGGTGCGGATCTCGCCGGTCGCACCCGCCACGACGCCGCTGGTCATCGAGCGGATCGGCTGAGCGCGGCGGCCGCCGGGGCGGCATGGTGCCGTCCCGCTCGGACCGCTATCCTCCCTGGCCAAGGGGGGACAACCGGCGCCGAGTCGTCGCGAGCAGACAGGATTTTCCGCCGTGACCGTACCTGCCCCCGATCCTCGGGAGGTGCGTGAGGCGAGCCTGGACGAGTTGTCCCGGCTGCGTCTCCCGCTGCCACCCGCCCAGTTCCCGCTCGTGTGGGAGCCGGGCGACCAGATCGAGCTCCGCCCCACGGTGGAGATCGAGGCCCGCATCGCGGTGCTGCACCTGATCCAGGCCCGCTGCTTCGGGATGCCACCGCAGGCGGCGATGAGCTGGCTGCTCGCCTCGCACCTGGTCGACATGGTCACGCCGCCGGAGTTCCAGTTCGTGACCGGCGGCAAGGGCGACCACCGGTCGTTCGTGCTGCACCACGACGCGCTCTTCGCGCTGGCCTGGGTACTCGGGCTGACCAAGCAGCTCGACCCGACCCTGCCGGTCGACGAACGGCTGGTGGAGCGGATGCCGCACATCCCCGACGGGGAGACCTTCGGCCAGTGGCGGGCCCGGATCCTCACCGCGCCGCAGCACCCCGCCGACGCGGCGGCCCTGCTGGACCTGCACTACTGCCTGGACTGGGCGTACCTGGAGACGGAGCGGGCCGGCCGGACGCCGCCCGGGCTGGTGGACGCGAACGCGATCGGCCAGCGCCGCTGGGCCCTGGAGTGGGCGGTGATGCTGCGGGGGCCGTACCACGACGAGCCCCCCGGCTGGGAAGAGGTGGACCTCTCCACCTGACCGGGGCGGTCAGCGTGCTGCCGGGCGCCAGACGGTCAGCCGCACCGCGACGGTGACCCGGACCGGCTCGGCGAGGGCGGCCACCCGGGCGGCGAGCCCGGCCGGGTCGGTGTGCCAGGCGCTGGGGCCCATCCCGACCAGCGTCGCGACCTCCGGGCCGGTCAGCGCCAGCTCCCGCCGGTGCACGGTGGACGCCGCGGGGGCGAAGTGCCCGCCCAGGCTCTCGGCGACCCGGTCCGCCTTGGCCGGGTCCACCCGCAGCAGGCCGAGGGCGCCGACCAGCTCGGTGAGGTGGTCGTCGGCCGGCGTCACCACCAGCAGGGACCCGGCCGGGTCGAGGACCCGGTGGAACTCCGCGCCGTTGCGCGGCGCGAAGACGTTCAGCAGCACGGCCGTGCCGGCGTCGGCCAGGGGCAGCCGCTGCCAGGTGTCGGCGAGCGCCGCCGCCGCGCGCGGGTGTGCCCGGGCGGCCCGGCGCAGCGCCGGCTTCGACACGTCCAGGGCGAGACCCGCGGCGTCCGGCAGCGCCGCCAGCACCGCCGCGAGGTGCCGGCCCGTCCCCGCCCCGGCATCCACCACCAGGGGGTACGCCCCGTCGGGGCGCGCCCCGACCAGGTGCTCCACGGCCTGTGTCGCGGCGGCGGCGAGGGCGGTCGAGATGAGGTCGTAGTGGCCGGCGGAGAGGAAGTCGGCGCGGGCGGCCACCATCTCGGCGGTGTCCCCGACGTGCGGGGCGCGGCCGGCGAGCAGGTTGACGTAGCCCTGGCGGGCCACGTCGAAGCTGTGCCGGCGCGGGCAGCGCAGCGCGCGGGCGGCGCCGGTGGCGACCTCGGCCAGCGGCTGGGCGCAGACCGGGCAGCGGAGTCGGTCGAGGACGCGGGGGTCCACGTCAGGCGTCCAGGTGGGTCGGCGACGCGGGTGCCCGGCGGTCGTCGTCGTCGCAGTCGCGCTCGGGGTCCACCGGCTCATTCTCCGGGTCGGGCGAGGTGGTCGACCACCCGGTGGGTGAGCGCGTCCAGCGCGGCGACCTCGTCGGGGGTCAGCAGGTCGATGAGGTGCCGGCGGACGGCCGCCACGTGGCCGGGGGCGGCGGCCTCGATGGCGCGCCGGCCCTCGGCGGTGAGGACGACGACCGCGCCCCGCCCGTCCGTCGCGCACTCCTCGCGGGTGACCAGGCCACGCTGCTGCATGCGGGTCAGGTGGTGGGAGAGCCGGCTGCGCGACCAGAGCATCCGGTCGGCCAGCTCGCTGAGCCGCAGCCGCTGGTCGGGCGTCTCGGAGAGGTCGGAGAGGACGTCGTAGTCGGGCTCGGAGAGACCGGCGTCGCGCATCAGCTCGCGGGCCAACTCCAGGTCGAGCAGGCGGCGCATCCGTCGGTAGCCCCGCCAGGCGCTCTGCTCCCGCTCGTCGAGCCAGCGTGTCTCTGCCATGCCGCCACTCTAGCGATCTGGTTGACATGTCATCAACTCGCTCCTACGGTGTGTGACATGTCAACTAGATCGGCGCGCGACGCCGCCGCGGTGCTGCTCGACGAGGTCGCCTGGCTGGCCGCCGCCCTCGCCCCGCTGCGGGTGCCGGCGTGACCGCCCGGCTGTGGGAGCTGTTCGAGGAGCGCAGCCGGGGTGTGTTGGTCACCCTGCGGCGCGACGGCCGGCCCCAGCTGTCCAACCTCGACTTCCTCGCCGAGCCCGGCCTGATCCGCTGCTCCACCACCGCCGACCGGGCCAAGGTGCGCAACCTGCGCCGCGACCCGCGGGCCAGCCTCCACGTCACCACGGCCGACGGCGGGGCCTACGCGGTCGCGGAGGGCGTGGTCACGCTCACCCCGCCGGCGGCGGCGCCCGACGACGCCACCGTGGAGGAACTGGTCGAGGTCTACCGGCGGATCCGCGGCGAGCACCCCGACTGGGCGGACTACCGGGCGGCCATGGTCGCCGACGGCCGGCTGGTGCTCCGGCTCGCCGTCGAGCGGCTGTACGGCTGGCGGCCCTGACCGGCGCCGGGCTGCTCTTCCGGCCGCTGCGGCCGGGCTGCGCCGGTGCGGCGGGCCGCACGACGGCACCGGGCTGCTCATTCGGCCGTTGCGGCCGGCTGCGCGGTGCGGCGGACCGTACGACGGCGCCGGGCGGTGCCGGTGCCGGCGGCGCGCCGACTGTGGATCCGCGCCGGTCCCGTCGGCCGGCCCGGTGCGGCCGACTAGGGTCTGGGCATGGTCGCGACAATCCGTTACGAGGACATCGTCAAGGTCCCGAAGGCACTGCTGCACGATCACCTCGACGGCGGCCTGCGGCCGGCGACGATCGTCGAACTGGCCGCCGAGGTGGGACACGAGCTGCCCACCACCGATCCCGAGGCGCTCGGCCGTTGGTTCGTCGAGGCGGCCGACTCCGGCTCCCTGGAGCGCTACCTGGAGACGTTCGCGCACACCGTCGCCGTCATGCAGACCGCCTCGTCCCTGCGGCGGGTGGCCCGGGAGTGCGCCCAGGACCTGGCCGCCGACGGGGTGGTCTACGCCGAGGTGCGGTTCGCCCCCGAGCAGCACCTGGAGCGGGACCTGAGCCTGGACGAGGTGGTCGAGGCGGTGCTGGCCGGCTTCGTCGAGGGCAGCGCGCTGGCCGCCGAGGCCGGCCGGCAGATCCGGGTCGGCACCCTGCTCACCGCGATGCGGCACGCCGCCCGGTCGCAGGAGATCGCGGAGCTGGCCGTCCGGCACCGGGACTCCGGGGTGGTCGGCTTCGACATCGCCGGCGCCGAGGCGGGCTTCCCGCCCACCCGGCACCTGGACGCCTTCGAGTACCTCCAGCGGGAGAACTTCCACTTCACCATCCACGCCGGCGAGGCGTTCGGCCTGCCCTCGATCTGGCAGGCCATCCAGTGGTGCGGGGCGGACCGGCTCGGCCACGGGGTGCGGATCGTGGACGACATCACGGCCGGCCCGGAGCCGGTGCTCGGCCGGCTGGCCGCGTACGTGCGGGACAAGCGGATCCCGCTGGAGCTCTGCCCGTCCTCGAACGTGCAGACCGGCGCCGCCCCCTCGATCGCCGAGCACCCGATCGGGCTGCTGCGGGACCTGCGGTTCCGGGTGACGGTGAACACCGACAACCGGCTGATGAGCGGCACCTCGATGTCCCGGGAGATGGCCCTGCTGGTGGACGCCTTCGGCTACGGCTGGAAGGAACTCCAGTGGTTCACCATCAACGCCATGAAGAGCGCCTTCATCCCGTTCGACGAGCGGCTGAAGATCATCGATGAGGTGATCAAGCCCGCGTACGGCAAGCTGCTGGGCTGACCGGGACGGCGGTGGCAGTCAGGAGCGGTGCGGGTGGCCGGCGAGCAGGCCGGCCACCGCGCGCAGCACCTCGCCCGCCCGGGCCGCCTCGGCGCCCAGGCCGGTCTGCCGCCGCAGCACCGCCGGCTCGGCGCGCAGCAGCGCCAAGCCGCGGCGCACCAGCACCCGGGGCGCCTTGCGCTGCTCGGCGAGGTCGCGGGCCAGCCGGCGGACGAAGGTCGCCCCCCGGGGCCGCCGCAGGGCGTACGCCCCGGCGAGGACCCCCCGTCGGCGGCACTCCTCGACGATCTCGGCCGCGAAGATCCCTTCGGCAACGAAAAGTGGCGAACCGGCGACCTCGAATGGCCGGGTGGACACCCGACGGTCCGCATCGATCGCATAGACCGGCACTTCGGCCCTGCCCTCCCTGGCCAGGCGGGCAATCGTCTCCACGGCCGCCGCGGCGTCCCAGGAGCGGGGCGACTCCCAGTCCACGGCACCGTTTCGGCGCGGCAACGTGGGGTCGTCACCGTCCTTGTAGAAGTCGTCCAGGCAGAGCACCGGAAGGCCGGTTCGCTGCGCTATGTACGACTTTCCCGAACCGGAAGGGCCGGCGAGCAGGACAACGCGATGGGGGTGCTTCATTACCTTCAGTGACTCCGGCCAGACGGATTGCTATCAAATTGCATCAACATCTCATCACACCCCCGGCTGCGGCCAACCTGGGCTTTCTCTTTCAGGGGTAGCGTGATGGAATCTCGGATGGTCCGGCCCGCGGGGTCGGCCGCTGGGCGTTGTCCAGGGGCAACGCAGTCCAGGAATCGCGAGGGCGGTGACGTGAGCAAACGGCCAAAGGCGGCGGGTTCCTTCCTGTCGCGTCTGCGCCGGCCGAGCGGTCGGCTCCGCGACATGCCGATCTGGTCCAAGCTCGGTCTCATCATGATCGTGCCGACCATCGCCACGGTGGTCGTGGGCACCAGCGGTCTGGTCGACCACCTGGAGACCCTCAACAACGCCAACCGGGCCGGCGACCTGGCCAACCTCGTCGGCTACTCGGGCGACCTGGTCGACACCCTCCAGAACGAGCGGACCAACGCGCTGCGCCTGCTGGGCGTGCCGCGCGGTCAGGACAACGCCCGCTACAAGCAGGCGTACGAGCAGGCCAACGTCGAGGTGGACAAGGCCAAGGGGCCGTACTCCCAGCAGCGGGCCGAGGTCGAGGACCTCCCGGCGAACCTCGACACCCTGCTGGGCGAGATCGACCAGACGCTGATCGACCTGCCCGGCACCCGCAGCCAGGTCTTCAACGGCAAGCTCGGGCTCGTCCCGGCCATGCAGGCGTACGACGGCCTGATCGACGACCTGATCAGCATCCGCGACTCGGCCACCCAGCTCGCCGGCGACAACGAGCTCAGCGACAAGATGCGCGCGTCGACGGCCACCGCCCGCAACAAGGAGTTCCTGTCCCGTCGCCGCGACGTGGTGCACCGGGCGTTCATCCAGCAGCGGCTCACCCCGAACCTGCGCAACGAGTACATCGCCACCAGCACCGGCTCCAGCCAGTGGCTGCAGAGCTTCCAGGTGGTGGCCAGCCAGCCGGAGCAGGAGTACTACGCCCAGGTGGTGGCCGGCCCCGACCTGCGCGAGGCGAACACCTACAACAGCTGGCTCAACGGCATCACCAACGCCGACAGCCTCGCCGGCGCCCCGTTCGACGCGGACGAGTGGGACGCGGCGATGGTGGCCAACGCCAAGCTGATCCGCACGGTCGAGACGAAGATCGACCGCGAGGTCGTCGCGGGCGCCGAGGACCTGCGCTCCGGCGTGCAGCGCCAGGTGTTCCTGGAGACCGGCCTGCTGCTCAGCATGCTGCTCCTGGCGATCCTCTTCGCCTACCTGGTCGCCCGCTCGATGGCCCGCTCCCTGCGCGAGCTGCGTCAGGGCGCCCTCTCCATCGCCCAGTTCGGCCTGCCCCAGGCCGTCGCCCGGCTGCGCGACCCCAAGGTGACCGGTCAGCTCTCCCCGGTGCAGCTCGCCAACCAGATCGCCGAGCCGCTGCCGGTGCGCAGCAAGGACGAGTTCGGCCAGGTGACCGAGGCGTTCAACGCGGTCCACCTGGAGGCCGTCCGCACCGCCGCCGAGCAGGCCGCGCTGCGCGCGTCCGTCGCCACGATGTTCGTCAACCTGGCCCGCCGGTCGCAGATCCTCGTCGACCGCCTGATCGGTCACCTCGACCGGCTGGAGCGCGGCGAGGAGGACCCGGACCGGCTGGCCGAGCTGTTCCAGCTCGACCACCTGGCCACCCGGATGCGCCGCAACGACGAGAACCTGCTGGTGCTCGCCGGCGCCGACTCCACCCGCGTGCAGCGGGAGCCGGCCGCGCTGATCGACGTGCTCCGGGCGGCCCAGTCCGAGGTCGAGCACTACACCCGGATCGAGTTCGGGGTGATCGACCGGGACATCGAGGTCGCGGCGCACGCCGTCAACGACCTCGTCCACCTCGTCGCCGAGCTGTTCGACAACGCCACCGCCTTCTCGCCGCCGGACTCGCACGTCATGGTGGAGGCCCGGCGCGTCGGCGACCGCGCGTCGCTCTACGTGGAGGACCGGGGCATCGGGATCAGCCCCGACCAGCTCCACGACCTCAACGAGCGGCTCGCCAAGCCGCCGCAGGTGGACGTGGCCGTCTCGCGGATGATGGGCCTGGTCGTGGTCGCCCGCCTGGCGTCGCGGCACGGCGTCAAGGTCGAGCTGCGTCCGGGCACCGACCGGGGGACCGTCGCCGAGGTGGTCATGCCGACCTCGGTGCTCGTGCCCCGGGCGCTCTCCGGCCGCCCGCAGGCGCCCGGGCTGCCGCCGCCCGGCCCGCAGCCGCTCGGTCCGGCCCCGGCCTTCGGCGCGCTGCCGGCGCTCGGCAACGGCCCGACCAATCCGATGCCCACGCAGCGCTCCGGCGAGTCCGGCAACCAGGTCACCCTGGGCGGCCGGCCGTTCGACCCGGCGCCGCGCAACGGGGCCGGCACGCCGGCCTCGGCCGGCGCGACGCGGTCCATGCCGGCCTGGTCCGACCTGACCGGCGCCAGCGGCTTCAACGGCGGCGAGGCCTTCCGGCCGCGCACCTCGAACGGCCAGCCGATCGACCCGCTGCCGCAGCGGCGGTCCGACGACCAGGACGCCACGGGCCAGCAGCAGGCCGTCCCGCGGCAGCTGCCCAGCAGCCCCGAGGCCCGGCCGTACTCCGTCCCGCCGGTCTCCGCGCCGCCCGTGCCCTACGCGGGCCCGCCGGTGTCGACGCCGCCGGTGCCCTACTCCGCGCCGCCGGTGTCCAGCCCGCCGGTCTCCGGCATGCCGGTCTCGGCGTCGCCCGTCTCCGGTCACCCGTACTCCGGCTCGCCCGTCTCGGCCTCGCCGTACTCCGGCTCGCCCGTCTCGGCGCCGCCGAGCGGTCCGCTGCCCCATCGTCAGGCCCCCGGCACGCCCGGGCCGAGCACGCCGGCGCCGCCCGCCTGGCCGCCGGTCGCCGGTGCGGACCGCGAGCCGGCGACCCCGCCGGTGCCCGAGCGTCTGGCCGCCGCGCTGGACATGACCACCGAACTGCCGCGGGTGTCGCGCTCCGGCGCGCCGACCCACGCCCCCGCTCCGCAGGCGCCGGCCCCGGCCGCCCCGCAGGCGCGGCCGACCACGCCGCCGGCCCAGACCCCGCAGCGGTACGCGGACGAGACGATGGAGCTGCCGATCTTCCGGGAGCTCGAGTCGGCCTGGTTCCGGACCCGCCGCCCGGGGCCGGAGGAGGCGACGGTGGCCGCCGTTCAGACGCCGACCGACGGTGGACCGACCCAGCAGTTCGCCCGGGTCGACACCGACGGTCGGGACGTGCAGCCGACACCACCCGGGACGACAGGTAACTCGCCGATGGCAGACACTCCGGCGGCCGGAGGCGCGCCGCGCGAGAACGGACCGACGGTCAACGGGGGTGTCCGCCCCGGCGTCGCCGACAGCTTCGGTCACCGCCGGCCCTCGCAGCAGCAGACCGCGGGTTGGCAGACCGCGGCCGACGACGGGTGGCGCGCCGCCTCGGCGGCGACCGAGGTGCCGGTCGCGGCGACCACCTCGACGGGGCTGCCCAAGCGCACCCCGATGGCGCAGCTGGTGCCCGGCGCGGTGGAGAAGCCCACCACCTCCGTGCAGCGGCGTACGCCGGAGGGTGTCCGGGGCCTGCTTTCGGCCTACCATCGGGGCGTGCAGCGGGGGCGTACGAACCCGTCGGACAGCAACCCGACCAGCCCGGAGGCGACTCCGGGAGGGCAGCAATCCTCGCAGTCTGGCTCAGGCCCGGTGGCCGGGAGCGGGCAGAAGGAGCAAGAACGATGACAACTACGCAGGATCTCGGTTGGCTGCTGGCCAACTTCGCCGACCGGGTACCCGGTGTCGCGCACGCGGTCGCCGTCTCCGCGGACGGACTGCTCCTCGCGTCGTCACGGGACCTCCCGCGTGACCGGGCCGATCAGCTGGCCGCGATCGCGTCCGGCCTGGTCAGCCTCACCCAGGGTGCGGCCCGCTGCTTCGAGGGAGGCGCGGTGCTGCAGACAGTGGTGGAGATGGACAATGGCTTCCTGTTCCTCATGTCCATCTCGGACGGGTCGTCGTTCGCGGTGCTCGCCGCCCGCAGCTGCGACGTGGGACAGGTCGGCTACGAGATGGCCCTGCTGGTCGACCGGGTGGGCGACGCGTTGACCCCGCAGCCACGTGCGGCTGCGGGGATGCTGGGCTGACGACCTGTTGACCCGTGAGGTCGGCGGGGCGACAACGACAACGACGACGGGCTCCATCCGGAGCCGGTGCCGGGTGCGAGGGAGGTGAGCGGCGACATGGCCGATCGTGACGAACCGACCGGAGCGTTGGTCCGTCCATACGCCGTGACCCGTGGTCGTACCCGCCCCCGCCTCGACATCGCGCTGGAGGCGCTCGTCGAGACGACGGTGCGCGGCCGCGCCGCTGCCAATGGCAACGGCGGTCAGGGTCGCGAGCACCAGTACATCGCCGCGCTGTGTGATGGACGTGTGCAGTCGCTCGCCGAGATCGCGGCGCGGATGCAGCTCCCGCTCGGTGTGGCCCGGGTGCTCATCGCCGACATGGCGACGGACGGCCTGGTCGCGGTCCACGAGCCGACCATCTTGGACGACTCGGACGACGCGGTGGGCACTGAACTGCTGGAGAGGGTGCTGAGTGGACTTCGCAGGCTCTGACATGTCGCACCGCCCGCCGACCCCGAGTGGGCGCGTGACGTCGGCGAAGATCGTTATCGCCGGTGGATTCGGCGTCGGCAAGACGACGTTGGTCGGCTCGGTCTCGGAGATCACGCCGCTGACCACCGAGGCCATCATGACCTCCGCCGGCGTGGGCGTCGACGACACCCGGCAGGTGCCGGGCAAGACGACGACCACGGTGGCGATGGACTTCGGCCGCATCTCGATCGACCGTGACCTGATCCTGTACCTGTTCGGTACGCCGGGGCAGACCCGGTTCTGGTTCATGTGGGACGAGTTGGTCCGCGGCGCGATCGGCGCGGTCGTGCTGGTGGACACCCGCCGGCTGGCCGACTGCTTCGCGGCGATCGACTTCTTCGAGCACCGGCGGCTGCCGTACCTGGTGGCCATCAACTGCTTCGACGGGATGCAGTACCACGACCCGCAGGACGTCCGGGACGCGCTCGCGATCTCCGGCGACGTGCCGGTGGTGGCCTGCGACGCCCGTAACCGGGAGTCGACGAAGCACGTGCTGATCTCGCTGGTCGAGTACGTACTGACCATGCGGCGCTCGCGCGCCGTCGCGCCGGCCTGATCGACGCGATCCGCGCCCGGTGACGGCCTCGGCCGCCACCGGGCGCTCGTCGCTGCCTGTGTCACGGCGTCGACGACCGCGCCGACGCCACGGCGTGAACGCCCACGCCGTGCCCGGCCTCCCGCCCCCCACCACGGCCGGCGGGGCGCCGCCTGCGTCACGGCGTGGGCGCTGCCTGTGTCACGGCCGGAGAGACTCCGCCTGCGGCACGGCCGGGAGGACGGCTGCCCGGGTCACCAGGAGCGGGCGGCGGGCCGGCGCCGGGTCAGGAGACGCGCGTCCAGGCGCCCGCGCTGACCGTGTAGACGCCGAGCGAGCCCTGGTCCATGCCGCCGTGCCGGATGGGGGTGAAGGAGTACATCCCCGCCATCCCCTCGGTGACCTGGTTCTGGAGGAACGCCCGGATCCGTCCACGGTCGACGCTGGTGGAGAGCCGCGCCGCGTCCGCGATCAGCTGCACCGCGTCGGACGCGTACGGGGCGAAGCCGCTGAACCCGCCGTGCAGCTGGACGTAGCGGTAGACGAACTCCTTGCGGTCCAACGCGGACATGGTGGTGTTGGCGAGCATCGCCCCGCCCAGCGAGGTCGGGTGGACGGCGTACGCGCCCTCCATGAGGGCCGCGTTCCCGCCCTCCAGGGTCTGCTCGGCCACCGCGCCCGCGTCGAGGAAGACCGGCCCGTCGTAGCCGGCCCGGCGCAGCGCCCCGACGGCGGCGGCCGAGTCCGGGGCGGTCGCCCACACCACCACCCCGTCGGGGCGGGACCCCGCCGCCGCGCGGGCCGTCCGGCGGAGGTCCCCGCCGGTGCGCGGTAGCCGGGTGGCGGAGGCCAGCGCCACTCCCGCCGTACGCAGGGCCCCTGTCATCGCGCGTACGCCGGAGTCGCCGTGCAGGCCGTCCGAGGCCAGCAGCGCCACCCGGGAGAGCCGCTGCGAGGCGATGAGCCGGGCGAGTCGTCGGGCCATGTCGCCGGCGTCCGGAGTCATCTTGTAGACGTACGTCCGCTGCGGCAGCGGCAGCACGATCCCGTCGCCGAAGGCGAGGGAGAGGAACGGCACCCGCTCCTTCTGCGCGACCCCGACCAGGGCCATCGAGGTCTCGGCCAGGGTGCCGCCGACCAAGGCGTGCACGCCGGTGTCGCGGGCCAGCGCGGTGGCCTGCCGGGCCGCCAGCGCCGGATCGCCGGCGTTGTCCCGCACCTCCAGCCGTACGGCGCGGCGCGCGTTGCCGATCGGCACGCCGTTGGCGTTGAGCGATTCGAGGGTGATCTCCAGTGCCCGCTGCTGGAGGACGCCGAGGGCGGCGCCGGGACCGGTCAGCTCCAGGCTGACCCCGATCAGCAGTTCCTGACCGCCCGGCGCGACCGTCCTGACGGGATCGCCCTCGCCCGCCTCGCCGCGCCCGCAGGCGCTGAGCAGGAGCGTGCCCGCCGTCGCGGCCAGCAAGCCGCGACGGGTGAACGCGGAGGGGCCGGTTGCCGATGTCGCCATGAGTCGCCTTCCCACCCGGCGACCCCTGCCGCCGGCTGTTCCGCCGGTATGCTCCCGGCCGCCGCGAGGCGGCGTCAAATTATCCGGGTGTGGGCAGGAACACGCAGGTGGGAGGCGGTTTTCCGGTGGTCAGGAGCGGTAGCCGGCGGAGCGGTACTCGTATTCCCGGTCGTCGTCGCGGTCGCCTGTGTCGCGGGTGAAGTCCCAGCCGCCGGCGGCCTCCCGACCGGGCCGGCCGCCGACCGCGAACCCGCCGATCTCCTGCCCGCGGCGCCAGCCGCGGAAGTAGCCGGTGGTGTTCTCGGCGAGGCTCGCCGCGTCGCGGACGATCCGCAGTGGCCGCTCCTCCCGCAGCGGAGAGCCGGGGACGAGGTTGGCCTGCGGGACCCGCTTGGGCAGCCCGGCCGGGGTCTCGGCACCGACCGCCGGGCGGGCGGCCTGCTCGGCCGCCTGCCAGCCGGTGTCGGCCGTGGTGGACCAGTCCAGGTTGGACTCGTCGTCGTGCCCCACGAACCAGGCGGACTTGGCCTGGGCGAAGATCAGCAGGTCGCCGTCGCCCTCGTCGGACACGGGCGGGGGGCGGCGCTCCATCGGGGGCGCCGGTCGGTACTCGGCCACCGGCCGCTCGTCGCGGGGCGCCGGCCGGTAGTCGGCCACCGGCCGCTCCTCACGGGCTGCCGGCCGCTCGTCGCGGAGGGCCGGCCGCTCGTCACGTGCCACCGGCCGCTCGTCACGGGGGGTCGGCCGGCCACTGCGCGCGGCCTCCTCGCGGTCGACCAGCCGCAGCGGGGGCGTCTCGGGCTGCGCGTCGGCAGCCGGGCCCGTCCCGCCGCGCAGCGCGCGGTCGGCCAGCGGCGGCGGCTCGACCAGCCGCAGCACCGGGGGCTCCTGGGGCAGGTCGTCGGCGAGCCACGGCGGGGTGACCCGGCGCTCCGCCCCCGGATCGGTCGGGGCGTCGACGCCGCGCCCGCCGCGGTCGCCGTAGGCGCCGGCGACCGGGTTCTTGGCGGAGCTGTCGGCCGGATTCTCCGGGTTGTTGACCAGCGGCCAGTTGGCCCGGGAGCCGGGGGGAGCGGGCTCCGCCCGGCCGGCCGGGGGAGCGGACTCCTGGCCCGGCCGGGGCGTGGGCACGGGAACGCTGAGGTCGGTGGCGCTGAAGCCGCCCGTGGGCGTGGCCGGCTCGCCGCCGGTCTTCGGGCGGGGCGGGATCACGGTGCGCTGCCGCTCGGCGCGGGCGCTCTGGATCGCCGCGGTGGTCAGGGTGGGGCGGAACGGCTCCCCCGCCTCGGCGGGCGGCACCGTGCCCCGCTGTGCCGGCGCGATGGGGGTGATGCCCGGCGGCGGGGGCGGCGGCGCGGACACCGGGCGGTTGGTCGGGCCGTCGATCCGGCTCGGCAGCGACCCGGGTCGCGAGGGGGGCGCGGAGACCGGCGGACCGGCGACCGCGGCCGGCGTCACCGGCGTCGGCGCGACCGGGGGCGGGGTGACGGGGGCGGGTGCGACCGGCGGCGGGCCGAGCGGCCGGGGGGCCGGGGGCGGCGTCGGGCCGGAGACGGGCTCGGGTCGGCTCCGTCGGCCACCGGTCGGGGCGGGCTCGAGCTCGGCGGGCCGGAGGGCACGCGGGCCGGTGCCGGCGAGACCGGGCAGGCCGCCGGTGGGGGCGAGGCCGGGGGTGTCGCCGAGGGGCTCGCCGTGTCGGGTCGCGGCGCGGCGCCCCGGGGCCGGTGCGGCGGACGTGCCGGCCCGGTCGTTGAGCGCGCCGACCAGGGCCTGGCAGCCGGCGTCGCAGGCCCGGACGGAGGCGACGGCCTGCCGCACGGTGTCCGCCACGGCGGAGGTGAGGGCGCGGTTGACGGTGGCGCGCCGGGGCGTCTCGCTGATGGCCACCCGCAGGGCGGTCACCGCCGAGGTGAGCTGGTCTGCGTCGGCGACCCCGTCGGCGGCGAGCCGCGACGCGACCGCCTCGGCGGGGATCGGGGCGTCGCCCTCGCGACCCACGGTGCCGCTCAGCATGCCGGGCTCGGGCAGCGCGTCCAACACGGCCAGCGAGACCGGCTCGGCCGGGTCCGGGTATGCGCGCAACGCGGCCGGGTAGAGCTCGCGGAGCACCTCCCGCAGCGCGACGGCGGCGGAGTGCCGGCCGCTGGCCAGGGCGGCGTGCGCGGCGAGGACCTGCTTGTAGCCGGCGAGGTCCCGAGGGGCCGGGAGGGTGACGGCGGAGAGGGCGCCGGCCTGCAGGGCGCGGGCCAGGCCGACGGCGCGCCGCTCGGCCTGGGGCGACTGCATCTCCTCCAGGGAGTCGTCGTCGGCGAACCGCTCGGCGAAGTCGTCGACCGAGTCGTCGTCGGCGATCGCCAGTGGACGACCGGCGGCGCTGAGCAGCGAGGTGACCGTGTGGTCGTCGCTGTCGGCGGCGATGGCCGCACCGCTCGGCCCGCCCGACCGCTCCACGAGCAGCGCGACCAGCTGGGCGTAGCCAGCGGGGTCGTCGCCGATCTCGCAGACATGCAGCAGACGGCCTGCGTCGTCGACCACAGCGGACGTCAGCGTCGAACCGGCCGAGACCGGTCGGTCGGCCGGATCCGCCGAGGCCAGACCGCAGTACACGCGCACGAGCGCCACGGCGTCGTCCTCCTCCCGGGACACAAGGCTTTCACTGCCAGAGACTGATGCTCCCCGTTAAGGGTCAGTCGCGCCAGTCCACGACCGCAGAGATCTTGCCGACAATGGTGCGCCAACCCAGACTTGCGGTTTGTGCCCCGATTTTCTTCAGTCGGCGCCGACCGAAGAACCCGCCGACCCCGCCGTCGACCGTGGCACGCAGCGCCTCGTCCAGGTCGTCGAGGCTGGAGCCGGCGGAGAGCATGTCCAGCACCGCGGGCAGCCGCAGCGCGTACGCCAGGTCGCGGGCCACCTCGCCGGCCTCGATGAGCAGCGTCGGGTCCCAGGTGTCGTGCCCGCCGCGGAGGTTCTCCACCACCAGGTCGAGCTCGTAGATGTCCTCGTCGAGCGGCGCGATGTCGGCCGGCTCCACCCGTTCGGACAGTTCGTTCCAGCTGTCCAGCTGAGACAGGTCGTTCGGCGCCCCGGAACGGATGAAACTGACCAGCGACTCGGGCGTCTTGAAGAGCAGCAGCTTTCCCCGGTGGCTGAGGAAGACCGGAACCTCCTCGTCGCCCGCCTCGTCCTCGTCCTCGGAGTCCGACTCGGCGTCCTCGTCGTCGGTCGCGTCGCGGCGGCGGCCCTTGGCCTCCTCCTCGTCGCTCTCGGCGAACTCCTGGGCGACCTCCTCGTCGAGGATGACGACGGCCTCGTCGTCGTCCTCGTCCTCCTCCACGACCTGGCGGCGGGCCAGGAACGGGTCGTCCTGGTCGCGCTCGGCGACGTCGGTCGGGGTCAGCTCCCGCGCCGGCCGGTACGCCCGCAGCGTGTAGCCGGTGCCGGCGGGCAGCGCGATCTCCACCGGGTCGATCCGCAGCTCGTCCCAGAGGGCGCGGGCGGCCTCGGCAGAGACGGTTGCGGTGCCGGACTCGGCCGGGGCGTCGGCGTCGTCGAGCTCGGGCTCGTCGGCGTCGGGCCGTTGGGGCGACTGGCGGGCCACGCTGACCTCCGTGTGCTTCGGGTTGCCCACCCGCCGGCGTCCGCCGCCGACGAGTGACTCTGGGCACATACCCTAGTGGGCGTCTCCGGGAGACCGGTGCCCGCACCCCGGTGGCGGACCGGGCCGCCGACAAGTAGCGTTGCTACACATGAAGGCCCAGGCGCTGCACGGCCACCTCGACGCGCTGCTGCTCGCGGTGCTCGAGCAGGGTTCGCTGCACGGCTACGCGATCATCGAGGCGCTGCGCAACCGCAGCGACGGCCAGCTCGACCTGCCGACCGGCACCGTCTACCCGGCGCTGCGCCGGCTGGAGCGGGCCGGCCACGTGGCCAGCACCTGGAGCACCGTCAACGGTCGGGAGCGGCGGACGTACCAACTCACCGACGAGGGCCGGCGGGCCCTGGCCGGCGAACGGTCGGGGTGGCACGAGTTCCGCTCCACCGTCGGCCGGTTCCTCGACACCGACACCCCGCCGGCCGCGCCGGCCTGACCGGGGACCGGCCGCGCCGGCCTGACCCGGAGCTCAGCGGGCGGCGAGCAGCCAGGTGCGGGCGGCCCGGCCGAGCCAGAGATATCCGGCGGTGGCCACCACCGCGCCGATGATCATGGGGGGCCAGGTGAGCGCGGCGTCCCAGAGGCCGACCGACCACGCGAAGAGGGCCGAGCCGGCCAGCACGCCGAGGGCGAGGACCCCGGTGAGGGCCGCCCCCACCGCCCGGTCGGCGGCACCGCCGCGCAGCGCCGACCGGCCGGCCCGCAGCAGCCCGATCGCGGCCAGCACGAACGCCGCCGCCCAGATCCAGCCCACTGACGCCGACAGCAGCTGATAGGCGGCCGGCGGCGGGGAACCGCCCCAGCTCGACCCCTGCCAGGTGAGGTCGCCGGCGACGAACGCGACCGTGGCGAGCGCGATGACCCGTAGCGACAGCCCGCGCAGCGCACCCGCCGCCAGCTCCGCCTGGTAGGCCGGGGCGAGCTGCGCCGGCGAGCCGAACTCGGCCACCGCCCGGCGCTGCGCCTCCGTCGCCGGCAGCCCCTCCTCCCGGTACGCGTCGACGGCGTCCAGCAGCCCGTGCCGCGCCTCGGTCAGCAGGTCCGACTTCAGCCGGCGCGGCCCCCGCAGGTGCGCGCCCAGCTCCCGCAGCCGTTCCTCCACCGTCGTCGCGTCGTCCTCGCCCCGCATGGCCCCACCCTGTCACGGGCCGCCGCCGGGCGTCGTCGGGGAGAACCCTGGCCCGACCCGGAACTGGCGGGCGGGGGGAGGTCGGACGCAGGTCAGGGGCGCAGGGCCAGGTACCCGCGTTCGGCCGCCTCCTGGATCAGCCACTGGTCCCGATACCAGCCGGGGGCGGCGACCAGCTCGGCGTGCCGGCCGCGCTGGGCCACCCGCCCGGCGTCCAGGACCACGATCTCGTCCAGCTCGGCGAGCCCGCTGAGCCGGTGGCTGATCAGCAGCACGGAGTGCCCGGCCGGGGTGGCCGCCAGCGCGGAGGCGAGCACCGCGTCGGCGGCGGCGGGGTCGAGCCCTTCGGTCGGCTCGTCGAGCACCAGCACACCCGGCGCCGCGAGCAGCGCCCGGGCCAGCGCGAGCCGCTGCCGCTGGCCCCCGGAGAGCTGGCCGCCCTCCTCGCCGACCACGGTGTCCCAGCCGTCGGGCTGCTCGCGTACCCAGTCCAGCAGCCCGGCCGCCGCGGTCGCCGCCGCCAGCTGTTCCTCGTCGGCGTCGGGCCGCCCCAGCAGCAGGTTCTCCCGCACCGAGGCGTGGAAGACGTACGCCTCGGCGAGCAGCCCCCCGACGGCGCGCGGCAGGTCGTCGGCCCGGTACGCCGACAGCTCCCGCCCGTCCAGGGTGATCCGCCCGTGCGCGGGGCGCACCGCGCCGGTGAGGACGGCGGCCAGGGTGCTCTTGCCGGCGCCGCTGGGCCCGACCACCGCCACCCGGCGGCCGGGCGGCAGCTCCAGGCTGAACCCGTCCAGGGCGGGCGGGGCACCCTCCCGGTACCGGACGGTGACCTCCTCGAACCGCACGTCGTACGGCCCGGGGCCGACCGGTGCGCCGTCGGGCGCGGCCGGACCGGCCGGGGCGTCCAGCAGGGCGGCGACCCGGGTCAGGCCGGTCCGCAGCTGGGTCCACTGCCGGGCGGCCCCGACCAGCGCCAGCGCGATCTCCACGGCGGCGAGCGTGCCGACCGCCAGGACGCCGACCAGCACCCCGTCCACGCCGTCGGCGAGCGCGGCGAGCACCACCGCGCCGGCGGTCAGCCCGGCCACCAGCACCCCGGCGGCGTCGACCGCGAAGCCGGTGGCGGCGAGCCGCCGCTCCAACCGGGCCAGCCGCCGGGTCCGGGCCCCGGCCGCCTCCAGCGCGTGCCCGGTGGCCCCGAAGGCGGCCAGGTCGGCGGCGCCGTGGGTGAGGTCGACTGCGTCGGTGGCGAGGGCGCCGCGCAGCGGCGCCAGCTCGGCGGCGGCGCGCCGGGTCAGCGCGGTGGCGAGTGCGGGCAGCGCGACCCCGGCGACCAGCAGCCCGACCGCGAGCACCCCGGCGGCGGCCGGCGACATCAGCGCCGCCCCGCCGACCGCGAGCACGCTGACCAGCGCCGCCGCCGAGGCCGGCACCAGCACCCGCAGCAGCAGGTCCTGGACCGCCTCCACGTCGGAGACGAGGCGGCTCAGCGCGTCGCCGGAGCGCTGCCGCGCCGTCGGGCGGGCGGCGAGGGTGCCGAAGACCCGGGCCCGGACGTCGGTGATCAGCCGCAGCACGGCGTCGTGCCCGGCGAGCCGTTCGGTGTAGCGGAGCACGCCCCGGCTGATCGCCAGCGCGCGGACCGCCACGATCGCCACGGTGAGGCGGTCCAGCGGGGGGCGGCCGGCGGCGCTCATCAGCAGCCAGGTGGCGGTGGCCATCAGGGCGAGGCCGGCGAACTCGGTGGCGGCGGCGAGCAGCCCCGCCCCGAGCAGCCGGTTCAGGTACGGCCGGGCCAGCCGCAGCACGGCCCGCTCGGCGGAGCCGGCCCGGGGGCCGGACGACGAAGGCTCGTCGGTCATCGGGTCGCCTCCCCGGCCGCCGTGGGCGTCAGCTCCGTGACCCGGCCGTCCTCGATCCGCAGGATCCGGTCCGCGTCGGCGAGCAGCGCCGGCCGGTGCGCCACCAGCAGGGCCGTCCGCCCGGCCACCAGCCGGCGGGTGGCGTCGAGGACGACCGCCTCGGCGGCGGTGTCGAGTCGGGCGGTCGGCTCGTCGAGCAGCACCACGGGCGCGTCCCGCAAAAACGCGCGGGCCAGCGCGACCCGCTGCCGCTGCCCGCTGGACAGGCCGTGCCCGCGCTCGCCGAGGACGGTGGCGAGGCCGTCGGGCAGCCCGGTGATCACGTCGTCCAGGGCGGCGTCGTGGACCGCCGGGGCGAGCGCGGCGTCCGGGGTGTCGGGGGCGCCGAGCCGGATGTTGTCGGCCAGCGAGGCGGCGAAGAGGTGGGCCCGCTGCGGCACCCAGGCCACCTGGCGCCGCCAGCCGTCGGCGTCGGCGTCGGCCAGGTCCACCCCGCCCACGGTGACCCGGCCGGCGGTCGGGGTGACGAAGCCGAGCAGCAGGCCGAGCAGGGTGCTCTTGCCGGCGCCGCTCGGCCCGATCACGGCGACGCGCTCGCCTGGCCGGATGGTCAGCGTGACGTCGCGCAGGGCGGTGGTCCGCTCGTACGCCACGGTCACCGCCTCGAATCGGATCTCGCCGCGGCCGTCGGGGACGGTCGCACCCTCGCCGCGCGTCGGCGCGGGGGCGGCGGCCGACAGGGTGAGCGCCTCGTCCAGCGCGGTGAGCCCCTCCATGCTGGCGTGGAACCGGGCGCCGGCCGCCCGCAGCGGCAGGTACGCCTCCGGGGTGAGCAGCAGCACCAGCAGCGCGGTCTGGAGGGTCAGCCCGCCGCCGAGCAGCCGCACGCCGACCGGCACGGCGACCAGCGCCACCGAGAGGGTGGCCACCAGCTCCAGCACCAGGGCGGACAGGAACGCGATCCGCAGCGTCTTCATGGTCGCGACCCGGTGGCCGTCGGCCATCCTGCGGACCACCTCGGTCTGCGCCCGGGCCCGGCCGAACGCGCGCAGCGTGGGCAGCCCGGCGACCATGTCGAGGAAGTGCCCGCCGAGCAGGGAGAGCCGCCGCCACTGCCGCTCGGTGGCGGCCTGCGCCTGCCAGCCGAGCAGCGCGCCGAAGATCGGGATCAGCGGCAGGGTGACCGCGATGATCAGCGCCGAGCTCCAGTCGGCGACGAAGATCCGGGCCAGCACGGCGAGCGGCACGGTGACGCTGAGCACCAGCTGCGGCAGGTAGCCGGTGAAGTAGGCGTCCAGCGCGTCCAGCCCGCGCCCGGTCAGCGTGGCGAGCTGCCCGGCGCGCTGGCCGGCGACCCAGCCGGGGCCGTGCCGCCCGACCGCCGCGAGCAGGTCCGCCCGCAGCGCCGCCTTGACCGTCGCCGCGACCCGCGCGGACACCGTGCCCTGCGCCCAGACCAGCAGCGAGCGGGCCGCCACCGCGGCGGCGAAGCCGGCCAGCGCCGGCCGGTCCAGCCGCCCTTCGAACGCGGTCGCCAGCAGCGCGGCCAGCGCCGTGGCCTGCGCGACGACCAGCCCCGCGGCCAGCACGCCGAGCAGCGCGAGCACGGCAAGGTCGCGCCGGGCCCCCGGGACCCGGCGCAGCAGACGCGGGTCGAAGGGACGGCGGTTCACCAGTACACCGGTGCCCTGCCGTCGGTCCGTCCCCGGAACACCCACCAGCACATCGCCTGAAAGCCTAGTAGGGCCGGCAGGAGCGGCAGCGTCAGCCAGCCCAGCAGCCGCAGCGTGGGGGCGCTCGCCGCCGCGTCGGCCACGGTCAGCGACGCCCCCGGGTCGACCGTGGAGACCAGCGCGTAGGGCCAGATGGTCGCGCCGGCCAGCGCCACCGGCAGCGCCAGGGCGGCGCAGGTGGCGGCGAAGGCCAGCCCCGGCCGCCGCCGGGCGAGCGCCACCCGGGCCCCCAGCAGCGCCGCGACCAGCAACGACAGCAGCAGTACGCCCACCACCGGCTGCCGTGCGGCGGCGCGTACGTCGGCGGAGAGCAGGCCGAGGACGGCGGCCGCGCCGACGGTGGCCAGCGCCACCGGGACGAGCCGGGCGGCCAGTCGCCCGACCGGCGCGGCGTCGGCGGCGGGCAGCCGCAGCGTGAGGAAGGTCGCACCGTGCAGCGCGACCAGCGCGACGACGGCGAGCCCGGCGGCGGCCACGAACGGGGTGAAGAGATGGGTCACCCCGGCGACGTGGCCGTCGGCGTGCAGCGGTACGCCCTGGAGCAGCCCGGCCAGCACGGCCCCCCAGCCGAGCGCGGCGAGCACGCTGCCGACGACCACGACCCGGTCCCACCAGGCGCGGGCGCGCTGCCCGTCGGGGCGGCTGCGCAGCTGCACGCCGGCGGTCACCAGGACGACCCCGGTCAACGCGCCGAGCACCGCCGGGTAGAAGCCGGCGAGCAGTTCGCCCTCCAGCACGGGGAAGGCGCCGAAGAGGATGCCGACGGCGGCCACCAGCCAGACCTCGTTGCCGAGGAAGAACGGGCCGACCGCGTTGAGCGCGGCGCGGCGGCGGGCGGGGTCGGTGTGCCGGGCGAGCAGCAGGCCGACGCCGTAGTCGTAGCCGCCGAGCACCAGGTAGACGGCGAAGAAGAGGCCGAGCAGGGCGTACCAGGCGAGTTCCACGGTCGTCTCCTCAGGCGAAGGCGGGCTCGGGGTGGGGGTCGGCCGGAGGCTGGTCCGGTTGCCGGCCCAGGGCCGGGTCGTGCGCGCCCCGGGCGGCGTGCCGCGCCAGCAGCACCCAGTTGGTGACGGCGAGGGCGCCGAGCAGCAGGCTGAAGCCGATCAGCGAGGTGAGCATCAGCCAGGGGCTGACCGGCGACACCGCCTTCTCCACGGGCAGCAGCCCGTACGCGGCCCAGGGCTGACGGCCGACCTCGCGGGCGATCCAGCCGAGGATGAGCGCGACGAACGGCAGCGGCAGGGCGAACAGGAGGATCCGCAGCGGGACGCGCAGCCGGATGATCCAGTCGCGCCAGAGCAGCGGGAGCATCAGCCAGAGCATGCCGAGGGTGAAACCGATCAGGATCATGAATCCGAGGCCGACGTTGGCGAGGGCCGGCGGGGTGTAGTCACCGGGGCCGAACCGGGCGGTCCAGTCGGCGATCAGCGGCGCGGCGGCGGGGTCGTCGCCGAACTTGGTGGGTTGCACGTCCCCGATCGCGAAGAACTGGGCGAAGCCGAAGGCCTGCACGAAGAAGATCGCCACCGCCGAGGTGACCAGCCCGATCCGCAGCCCCTTGCGGTGCAGCGCGAAGTCGGGGGTGCGCCGGAGCAGGTGCCAGGCGCTGACCGCCGCCATCAGCATCCCGCCGACCAGCAGCGCCGCCGTGACGACGTGCCCGAGGGCCATGCGCAGGGTGGGGTTGTCCAGCAGCGCGGAGAAGTCGGTGAGGTGGGCGACCCCGTCGCGGACCTCGTAGCCGACCGGGTTCTGCAGCCAGGAGTTCGCCACCATGATCCAGAACGCCGAGGCGTACGCGGTGATCGCGACGCCCCAGAGCAGGGCGAGGTGGACGCCCCGACGCAGCCGGTGCCAGCCGAAGATCCACATGCCGAGGAACGTCGACTCCAGGAAGAAGGCGACGAGCGTCTCGATGGCGAGCGGCGCCCCGAAGACGTTGCCGACGTAGCGCGACAGCCCGCTCCAGTTCAGCCCGAACTGGAACTCCATCACGATGCCGGTGGCGATGCCGAGCACGTAGTTGATCACGTAGAGCTGGCCCCAGAACCGGGTCAGCCGCTCGTAGACCGGCTTGTTCGTGATCACCCAGGCGGTCTGGAGATAGACCAGCAGGGTCACCAGGCCGAGGGTCACCGCCACGAAGAGGAAGTGGATCGACGTGGTGGTGGCGAACTGCAGGCGGGCGAGGAGCAGGGTGTCCATGGCCGGCTCTCCGTACGGTTGGCTCACTTGTCGTAGCGAGCCTACACGTAGATTACCTACACATATCTACTATGGCCCGTCGTAGAGGATGCTACGACGAATCGTAGTAGTCGTGGGGGAGGGGCGACGGGCGGGTCGCGTCGCCGGGCGGGCCTGGCTGCCAGCATGGCCGGACGCGATCCACGCAGCGGTAACTCGGGAGAGCGGCCGGGCGGGGGAGCGGGGGCCGGGGCAGGGGCCGCCCGGGTCAGCTCAGGAAGAGGGAGACCGGCAGGGCTGCCACGTTGGTCGCCACGACCAGCGCGGCACCGCCGAGCAGCCGGGGCGGCCGGTCGGCGACCAGGAGTCGCTGCACCCGTACGTCGAGGTCCCGGTCGCCCAGCCCGAGGGTGCCGGCCGGGGTGATCCGGTTGCCGGCCGCGGCGAACCGGCGCAGCGCACCGGCCAGCGGGGCGTCGGCGTGCGCCTCGCGGGCCTTGTCGTCGGCCCGCATCTCGACGAGCAGGGCGACCCGCTCGTGCGCCTCGCGCACCCAGGCGAACCAGGGCAGCGCCCGGCTGAGCGCGGTGAACGGCAGCAGCACCAGGTCGTGCCGCTCCTGGGCGTGCGCCCGCTCGTGGGCGAGCACGGCCGCCAGTTCGGCGCGGTCCAGCAGGTCGAGGGTGCCCGCGCTGACCACCACCCGGGGCTTCATCCCGGGCAGGCAGTACGCCGCCGCGCTCGGGTGGTCGAGCACCAGCGCCCCGGGCACCGTCGGGTCCCGGCGGGCGACCAGGGCGAGCAGGTCCCGGTGCCGGCGCTGGGCGCGTACGGTGCCGTGGACGCTGCGGACCGTCGTGGTCAGCAGGACCGCGCCGATGCCGAAGCCCACCCCGACGGCGGCCAGGTGCGGCGCCCCCAGCCCGACGGGCAGGGTGCCGTGGGCGAGGTCGGTGGCGAGGGCGACCAGCGCGCTGCCGGTCGGGCGGTCGTAGGCGCCCAGGCCCAGCGCCATCGGCACGCCCATGGCGGAGAGCCCGAGGGCGAGCCCGACCGCCTGCCAGCAGACGATCGCGACGCGGGGGCTGCGCCACGTCCAGGTGGAGCGGGCCAGCACCTGCGCGGTCAGCCAGCAGGCCAGCATCGACGCGGCGAAGTGCAGGGCGTACGCCACGACCGCCGCCCTACCGGTCCGCTGCCTTGTCGGCCCGGGGCGGGCGGCCGACCCCGTCGACCGTCGGCGCCTCGACCCGGTCGGTCAGCGCGTCCCCGTCGTGCCCGGTCGCTGCGGCCTCGGCCCCGAGGGCGGCGCGCAGCACCTCGGCCTCGGTGCCGGTCACCGAGCGGGCGAAGCGCACCAGCGCGGCGTCCCGGCTGCCGCCGAGGTCGAGG
The DNA here is from genome assembly GCF_040640115.1 of Micromonospora sp. NPDC023644. Classification (NCBI taxonomy): domain Bacteria; kingdom Bacillati; phylum Actinomycetota; class Actinomycetes; order Micromonosporales; family Micromonosporaceae; genus Micromonospora; species Micromonospora sp. NPDC023644. The sequence goes on from NZ_JBFABA010000008.1 coordinate 89,870, forward strand.
GCGTCGAGCATGAGCCGGGCGATGTGCGCCTCGCGGCTGGCGGCGGCCCGGTAACGCCAGGCCCGCCCCTCCCGCTGGCGCTGCACCATGCCCTTGCCGGCGAGCCGGTCCAGCACGGTCATCACCGTCGTGTACGCCAGCTCGCGGCCGTCCAGCGCGTCGGCCACCTCGCGCACGGTGATCCCGTCCGACGTGCCCGGGACCGAGTCCCACAAGACGTCCATCACCGCACGTTCGAGATCACCAAGCCGAGTCACGCCGCAATCCTACCCCCGGTAGTAGACCCGCCCCGCCCCGCACACCACCGCAGCCACCCACGGCAGCACCCCGGAGCTGAGCCCACCCGAGGAAGCGCCCAGAGCTGAGCCCACCCGAGGCGGCACACCTGAGCTGAGCCCTGCCACGAACCTGTCCCCGATCGGTTTTCCGGGGGAGCCCCGCCCGCGCAGGGATCAAGCCTGACCGCCCGGAGCGGGCGGGGCTCCCCCGGAAAACCCCAGGACAGGGACCCGTCACACCCCCTTGGGGTGCCAGACCGTCTTCGTCTCCAGCAGCGTGGTCATCCGGGTGATGCCCGGGTCGGCGGACCAGTCGTGGTCGGCCGGGGCCGGCCGGAGCACCCGCTTGAGGTTCTGCGCCGCCTTGATCTCCAGCTCCGTCGCCAGCTCGGCGTCGGCCACCCCGGTCAGGTCGATGGCGTTGACGTCCATGTGGGCGGCCAGCGCCGGCACGGTCTCGGTGATCCGCCCGGTGAGCAGGTTGACCACGCCGCCGGGCAGGTCGGAGGTGGCGAGCACCTCGGCCAGGGTCACCGCCGCCAGGGGCTGCGTCGGCGAGGTCGCCACCACCACGGTGTTGCCGGTGACGATCGCCGGGGCGATCACGCTGACCAGGCCGAGCAGCGCCGGGGACTCGGGGGCGACCACGGCCACCACGCCGGTCGGCTCGGGCGCCGACAGGTTGAAGTACGGCCCGGCGACCGGGTTGGCGCCGCCGTACACCTGGGGGAGCTTGTCGGACCAGCCGGCGTACCAGACCCAGCGGTCCACGGCCGCGTCGACCTCGTCGCCGGGCACGCCGAGGGCGACGAACTGCTCGCGCCGGCCCTCCAGCATCTCGGCGACCCGGTAGAGGATCTGACCCCGGTTGTACGCCGTCGCACCGGCCCAGCCCTTCACGGCGGCGCGGGCGGCGACGACGGCGTCCCGCGCGTCCTTCCGAGAAGCAAGAGACACATTCACTGCGTCACCGTTGCCGCTTTGCACGAGATACGACCGTCCCGACTCGCTGCGCGGGAACTTCCCGCCGATGAAGAGCTTGTACGTCTTGCGTACCGCGACCCGCTCAGACATTGAGGTAGCCCTCCAGCCCGTGCCGGCCGCCCTCGCGACCGTAGCCCGACTCCTTGTAGCCGCCGAACGGCGAGGTGGGGTCGAACTTGTTGAACGTGTTGGCCCAGACCACGCCGGCACGCAGCCGGTCGGCCATCCACAGGATCCGGGAGCCCTTGTCGGTCCAGATCCCGGCCGACAGCCCGTACGGCGTGTTGTTGGCCTTCTCGACGGCCTCGGCCGGGGTGCGGAACGTCAGCACGGACAGCACCGGGCCGAAGATCTCCTCGCGGGCGATCCGGTGCGCCTGGGTGACCCCGGTGAAGATCGTCGGCGCGAACCAGAAGCCGCGCTCCGGCAGCTCGCACGGCGGCGACCAGCGCTCGGCGCCCTCGGCGGACCCGGCGTCGGACAGCTCCCGGATCCGCGCCAGCTGCGCGGCCGAGTTGATCGCGCCGATGTCGGTGTTCTTGTCCAGCGGGTCGCCGACGCGCAGCTGGGCCATCCGCCGCTTGAGCGACTCCAGCACCCGGTCGGCGACGTTCTCCTGGACCAGCAGGCGGGAGCCGGCGCAGCAGACGTGCCCCTGGTTGAAGAAGATCCCGTTGACGATGCCTTCGACCGCCTGGTCGACGGGGGCGTCGTCGAAGACGACGTTGGCCGCCTTGCCGCCCAGCTCCAGGGTGAGCTTCTTGCGGGTGCCGGCCACGGCGCGGGCGATGGCGCGGCCCACCTCGGTCGAACCGGTGAAGGCGACCTTGTCCACGCCCGGGTGCTCGACCAGCGCGCGACCGGTGTCGCCGGCGCCCGTGACGATGTTGACCACGCCGGCCGGCAGGTCGGCCTGCTGGCAGATCTCGGCGAAGAGCAGCGCGGTCAGCGGGGTCGTCTCGGCCGGCTTCAGCACCACCGTGTTGCCGGCGGCCAGCGCCGGGGCGATCTTCCAGGCCAGCATCAGCAGCGGGAAGTTCCACGGGATGACCTGCGCCGCGACGCCGACCGGCCGCGGGTCCGGCCCGAAGCCGGCGTACGGGAGCTTGTCGGCCCAGCCGGCGTAGTAGAAGAAGTGGCCGGCGACCAGGGGCAGGTCGACATCGCGGGACTCCCTGATCGGCTTGCCGTTGTCCAGCGACTCCAGCACGGCCAGCTCGCGGGAGCGCTCCTGGATGATCCGGGCGATCCGGAAGAGGTACTTCGCCCGGTCCCGGCCCGCCATCGGGCCCCAGACCTTTTCGTAGGCCTGGCGGGCGGCGCGGACGGCGCGGTCCACGTCCTGCGCGCCGGCCTCGGCGACCTCGGCGAGGACCTCCTCGGAGGCCGGGTTGACCGTCTTGAACGTGCCGCCGTCGGCGGGATCGACGAACTCACCGTCGACGAAGAGCCCGTAGGAGGCTTTGAGGTCCACCACCGAGCGGGACTCGGGGGCGGGTGCGTATTCGAACATCGGCTCTCAGTCCAGGGTGAAGTAGTCGGGACCGGAGTAGGCGCCGGTCGTCAGCTTGGTGCGCTGCATGAGCAGGTCGTTGAGCAGGCTGGAGGCGCCGAAGCGGAACCAGGCCGGGTCCAGCCAGTCCGCGCCGACGGTCTCGTTGACCATCACCAGGTACTTGATGGCGTCCTTGGTGGTCTTGATGCCGCCGGCCGGCTTCACGCCGACCTGCCGGCCCGTGGCGGCCCGGAAGTCGCGGACCGCCTCCAGCATCACCAGGGTCACCGGCAGGGTGGCCGCGACCGGGACCTTGCCGGTGGAGGTCTTGATGAAGTCGCCGCCGGCCAGCATCGCCAGCCAGGAGGCGCGTCGCACGTTGTCGTACGTGGCCAGCTCGCCGGTCTCCAGGATGACCTTGAGGTGGGCGTCCCCGCAGGCCTCCTTGGTGGCCACGATCTCGTCGTAGACCTCGCAGTAGCGGCCGGCCAGGAACGCGCCCCGGTTGATCACCATGTCGATCTCGTCGGCGCCGGCCGCCACGGCGGCCCGGGTGTCGGCGAGCTTGACCTCCAGCGGCGCCTGGCCCGACGGGAAGGCGGTCGCCACGCTGGCCAGGTGCACGCCGCTGCCGCGCAGCACCTCGGCCACGTGCGGGACCATCGAGGGGTAGACGCAGACCGCGCCGACGTGCGGGCAGGACGGGTCGGCCGGGTCGGGGCGCAGCGCCTTGGCCGCGAGCGCCCGCACCTTGCCCGGGGTGTCCGCCCCCTCCAGCGTGGTCAGGTCGACCATCCGGATCGCCAGGTCGATGGCCTGGGCCTTGGCGGTGGTCTTGATGGAGCGGGTGCCGAGCTGTGCCGCCCGCTGCTCCGCGCCGACCTGGTCCACGCCCGGCAGGCCGTGCAGGAAGGTCCGCAGAGCGGTCTCGGATCGTCCCAACTCGGAGAGCTCCGACCGGGCCGACGTCGCTGTCGCCGTCATGCCCCGAAGTCTACGCATCCGACCGGGCAGTGATCTTGGTCACCGCCCGGTCGGCGTGCGGTGGTGAGCGGGGTCGCTGCTCCGGGCGCACCCGCAGTGCCCGGACGGCCGGACCGGTAGGTTGAGCGATCGTGGACGTACACGTCATTGACCATCCGCTCGCCCAGTCGCGGCTGACCGCCATGCGGGACGCGCGCACCGACTCCTCCTCGTTCCGGGCGGCGCTGCACGAACTCACCACCATGCTGGTGTACGAGGCCGCGCGCTCCTTCCCCGTCGAGAAGTACCCGGTGCAGACCCCCGTCACCGGCACCGAGGGCACCCGGCTGGCCAACCCGCCGCTGCTCGTGCCGGTGCTGCGGGCCGGCCTGGGCATGGCCGACGCCGCCCTCGGCCTGCTGCCGGAGTCCTCGATGGGCTTCGTCGGCCTGGCCCGGGACGAGGAGACGTACGAGCCGCGCGCCTACATGGAGTCGCTGCCGCGGGACCTGAGCGGCCTGCCGGTGCTGGTGCTCGACCCGATGCTCGCCACCGGCGGCTCGCTGGAGCACTGCTGCCGGCTGCTGGCCGACCGTGGCTGCACCGACATCACCGTGCTCTGCGTGCTCGCCGCGCCCGTCGGCATCGAGCGGCTGGAGCGCTCGGGCCTGCCGCTGCGCCTGGTCACCGCCTCGATCGACGAGGGGCTCAACGACCGGATGTTCATCGTGCCGGGGCTCGGTGACGCCGGCGACCGCCAGTTCGGTGGGATGCCCCGCTTCTGAGGTCTGCCGCGCGGCTGCGCGCGAGTCCGTGCGCGAGATGCGCGCAGCCGCTACCGTTCCGGGCCATGACTGGTGTTGCGCTCGCCGAAGAGCTGCTTCTCCTCGCGTACGACGACGAGACCGGCAAGGCGACCATGCCGCGGATCAGCCTCGACCTGGGGATGGCCGCCGCGGTGCTGATCGAACTGGCCCTGGCCGGGCGGATCGTGTACTCCGAGGGGTCCCTGGCGGTGGTCGACCCGACGCCCACCGGCGAGCCGCTCGTGGACGGGGTCCTCGCCCGCATGGCCGCCGACACGCCGCACAGCCCCTCGTCCTGGGTGCAGCGGCTGCGCCACGGCCTGCGCGACCGGATCCTCGGCGACCTGTGCGCCCAGGGCGTGGTGCGCGACGTCGACGAGACCGAGCTGGGCTTCATCCACGTGCACCGCTACCCGACGGTGGACCCCGCCGTCGAGGCGGACGCCCGGCGTCGGCTCGCCGAGGCACTCGCCAGCGGTGAACTGCCCGACGAGCGGACCGCCGCCCTGGCGACCCTGGTCGCGGTCCTGCGGATGGAGCCGGCGCTCGGCCTGACCGGTGACGCGGCCCGGGCGGCCCGGCAGCGGCTGGAGGAGATCGCCGGCGGCGCCGGCTTCTCCGGCACCGTCAGCCTGGACGACTCCGTGGTCCGCCCCTCGGTCGGCCTCGTCGTGGCGGCCCTGGGCCGCGCGGTCGACGCCGCCCTGGGCCCCCGCCGCTGACCCACCCCGCCCTCACCCCACCCCACCGCCCGGCTGCGGCCCCCGCCGCCCGGACACCCCGTCGATCATGAGGTTGGCGGCCCGGGAAGCGCTTTCCAGTGCCGCTAACCTCATGATCAACGTGGCGGGGGCGGGGCTGGGGCGGGGGTAGGGCGGGTGGGTCAGAGGCCGAGGGCCGTGGACATCTCGGCGCGGAGGGCGGCGATCGCGTGGGTGGCGCGGGCGCGGGCCGCGGCGACGTCGCCGTCCGGCACCGGCTCCACCACCTCCAGGTACGCCTTGAGCTTCGGTTCGGTGCCCGAGGGGCGGATCACCACCCGGGCGGTGCCGGTGCGCAGGATCACCACGTCCGCCTCGGGGAGCAGGTCCTGCGCCTCGGTGACCGGCTGCCCGAGCAGCGCCGTCGGGGTGGCGGCCCGGATCCGGGCCATCGCGGCGGCGATCTCCCGCAGGTCGTCCACCCGCACCGAGAGCTGGTCGGTGTGGTGCACGCCGAACTCGGCGGCCAGCTCGTCCAGCCGGTCGGTCAGGGTGCGCCCCCGCGCCTTGAGCCCGGCGGCCAGCTCGGCCACGGTCAGCGCGGCGGTGATGCCGTCCTTGTCGCGTACGTGCTCCGGGGCGACGCAGTAGCCGAGCGCCTCCTCGTAGCCGAAGACCAGCGGCTCGGCCCCGCCGCCGGCCCGTACGATCCACTTGAACCCGGTCAGCGTCTCGTCGTAGGGCAGGCCCCGGGCGGCGCACATCGCCCGCAGCAGGGACGACGACACGATCGTGGTGGCGTAGAGGCCGGTCACGCCGCGCCGCATGAGGTGGTCGGCCAGCAGCACCCCCACCTCGTCGCCGCGCAGCATCCGCCAGCCGGGCGGGTTGCCGTCGGGCTGGGCCGGACCGGCGACCGCGCCGCCCGCGCTCGCCGCCGGACCCGTCTCCCGGACGGCCACCGCGCAGCGGTCCGCGTCCGGGTCGTTGGCGATGGCGATGTCCGCGCCGGTCGCCTCGGCCAGCGCGACCAGCCGGTCCACCGCCCCCGGCTCCTCCGGGTTGGGGAAGGAGACGGTCGGGAACGCCGGATCCGGCTCGGCCTGCTCGGGCACCACGCCGGGCACGGGGAAGCCCGCCCGGGCGAACGCCGCGGTGAGCACCGCCGCCCCCACCCCGTGCAGCGGCGTGTACGCCACCGCCAGGTCGCGCGACCCGTCCTGGTCGATGACGGCGGTGGCCCGCTCCACGTAGGAGACCACCAGGTCGTCGCCGAGCACCTGCCCGGCCGGCCCGAGCGGCACCTCGGCCAGCGGCCCGACCGACCGGATCGCGGCCTCGATGCCGGCGTCCGCCGGCGGCACGATCTGGGCGCCCGCGCCGAGCGTGCCGCCCAGCTCCGCGCCGAGGTAGACCTTGTAGCCGTTGTCCTGCGGCGGGTTGTGGCTCGCGGTGACCATCACCCCGGCGACCGCCCCGAGGTGGCGCACCGCGTAGGCGAGCACGGGGGTGGGCAGCGGGCGGGGCAGCAGCAGCGCCGGGCGTCCCGCGCCGGTGGCGACCTGGGCGGTCCGCTCGGCGAACTCGCGGGAACCGTGCCGGGCGTCGTACCCGATCACCAGCGGGCCGGAGCCGCCCTGGGCGGCGAGCCAGGCGACCAGCCCGGCGGCGGCCTGGGTGACCACGGCGAGGTTCATCCCGTTCGGGCCGGCGCGCAGCGGGCCGCGCAGCCCGGCGGTGCCGAAGGTCAGCGGGCCGGCGAACCGGTCGGCCAGCTCCGGGGCGCTCGCCGGCAGGCGGTCGAGCACCGCCCGCAGCTCCTCCCGGCTGGCCGGGTCGGGATCGTCGTCGAGCCAGCGCCGCGCTCGCTCGCGAATGTCGTCGATGTCAGTGGTTTCCGCCGGCATGTCTCTTGATAGCACGCCGGCGGATCACCACCGCGCCTAGCCCGGGGCTCAGCCGGCGTCGGTGAGCTGGAACGACTTCACCATCTCGTCGAAGATCGGCTTGCTGTCGGCGAACTTCGCGTCGGTCGAGGTGAGGTAGAACGAGTAGACCTTGCCCTCGTGGACCACGCCGCGCCACACGCCGTGCCGCTTGGCCTCGCCCTCGCCGCAGGTGTACTCGAACTCGGCCGCCGACTTGCCGACCCACTGCACCTCGTTCATGGCGAGCTGGGCGTACGGCTTGGCGCAGGACTTGGAGCGGTTCTTCAGGGTGTCCTGGGCGACCTCCGCCCAGCGCAAGGAGGTGGTGCGGAAGTCCTCCACCACGATCCGGACCTTGCGGCCCTCGTCCTCCGGGTCGATGTAGTCCACCCAGACGCCGGCGCTCTTGACCTCCCAGCCCTGCGGCACCTTGACCCGTACGCCCTTGCCGGCGTACTCCGTCATCTCGGGCACGCCGGCGGCCGGGGCCTGCGAGGTCGGGGCGGCCTGCGGGACGGTCGGCGCCTCGTCGTCGCCGCCGCTGAACAGGACGACCGCCCCGATCAGCAGCAGCACGGCCAGGCCACCGGCGGCGGCGAGCTGCATCTTGCGGGGCCAGCCCTTGACCGTGCCGACGACCTGGTTGCCGACGGCGCCCACCCGACCGGCGAAGCCACCGCCGGAGCCGGCCGCGCCCGGCGCGGTGGCCGGCGTCGCCCATGCCTGCCCGGTGCCCGGCACGGACCACTGGCCGCCGCCGTAGGTCCCGCCCAGCTGCTGGGTCGCCTCCGGCGGCGGTGCGCCGAAGACGGGGGATCCGGCGCTCACCCGCTGGGTGGCCTCCGACGGGGCGCCGAAGGCGGGGATGCCGGTCCCCACCCGCTGGGTCGCCTCCGTCGGACCGCTGAAACCGACCAGGCCGGCGGCGTTGGTCCGCAGCTGCTGGGTGGCGTCCGACCCGCCGGTCCCCACCCGCTGGGTCGCCTCGGCGCCGCCGTAGGTGCGGCCGGCCGGCGCGGGCCCGCTCGGCGCCGGCATCGCGCCGGTGGGGGTGTGCAGCGGTCCGGCCAGGGCGTCGGCGCTGGTGTCGTCCATCGCGGCGGGGCTGGCGGGGAGGGCGGCCTGCGCGGGCCGCTCGCCCCGGCGCAGCGCCGCCAGCCGGTCGGTGAGCGACTCGCCGGGGTTGAGCATCGCCCGCCCGCCGATCTGCCCGCTCGGCTTCGGCTGCTCCGCCGGGGTGGCCGGCGGGGCCGGCACCGCCCGGGGGACCGGGACCACCGAGTAGGGATCGGTCATCGAGTTCACCGCGGCGGCGTTGCTGGTCAGCGGGCCGGCGAGCAGCTCGCGCAGCATGGCCCGGGCGGTGTGCACGTCGAGGCGGCGGGCCGGGTCCTTCTCCAGCAGGCCCATCAGCACCCGGGCCAGCGGCCCGCTGCGCTGCGGCGGGGCGGGCGGGTCCTCGACCACGGCGTGCATGGTCTCGATCGGGTCGCCCTTGTCGAACGGGGGCCGCCCCTCCACCGCCGTGTAGAGCGTGACGCCCAGCGAGAAGAGGTCGCTCGGCGGACCGAACTCCTGGCCCATCGCCCGCTCGGGGGAGATGAAGTGCGGCGAGCCGAGCACCATCCCGGGGGTGGTGAGCTGCACGTCGGTGGGCATCCGCGCCACGCCGAAGTCGGTCAGCACGCAGCGCCCGTCGGCGCAGATGAGCACGTTGGCCGGCTTGACGTCGCGGTGCAGCACGCCGATCGCGTGCGCCACCTCCAGCGCGCCGAGCAGCGCGATGCCGATCTTGGCGACCACCCGCTGCGCGACCGGCCCGTCCTCGATCACCATGTCGGCGAGGCTGCGGGCGTCGAGCAGCTCCATCACGATCCACGGCCGGCCGCCCTCGGTGACCACGTCGTAGACCTGGACCACGGCCGGGTGCTGGATCGCGGCCGCCGCGCGGGCCTCGCGCAGGGTGCGCTCGTACATGGCGTCGCGGTCGCTCGGGGCCAGCCCCGGGGGCAGGACGACCTCCTTGACGGCCACGTCCCGCCGCAGGAGTGTGTCCGTGGCACGCCACACCGTGCCCATGCCGCCGTTGCCCACCGCCGAACGCAGCGAGTAACGGCCACCGATGGTCGTGCCGGGGGTCGCGCGTCCGTTGGGGGGACTGACTGGTCCGCCGCTCCACGTCGGGATCTGAGTCACAGAAAAGCCACCGGGGGAATTCGAGGGGGGCTGGGACACAACCCCCCTATCTTGCTGGTTCCGACGCCCGATGCGAAACCCGACGCGGCGGACGTTTACCGAACTGGACAGTACGTATCCGAACGTTCACCTCTCGTCGATGCCCGTCGACCCGTCGACCGGTGTGCGGTATCCCTCACCCGCCGACGCCGCCGCGCGTCCTACCATCCGCTAATGAGCGAACCGCGGTCAAGCGAGTCCGGTTTCCCGATCAAGGGCGTCTACACGGCGGCGGACCTTCCGGAGGAACTGGACTCCCGGCTCGGCGGCCCGGGCGAGTTCCCGTACGCGCGCGGGGTCTACCCGACCATGTACACCTCCCGCCCCTGGACCATGCGCCAGTACGCAGGCTTCGGCACCGCCACCGAGTCCAACGCGCGGTACCACCAGTTGTTGCGGGCCGGCACGATGGGTCTCTCCGTGGCCTTCGACCTGCCGACGCAGATGGGCTACGACTCCGACGACCCGATCGCGCACGGCGAGGTGGGCAAGGTCGGGGTGGCCATCGACTCGATCGACGACATGCGGCTGCTCTTCGACGGCATCCCGCTGGACAAGGTCTCCACCTCGATGACCATCAACGCGCCCGGCTCGGTGCTGCTCCTGCTCTACCAGCTCGTGGCCGAGGAGAACGGCGTCCCCGGCTCGGCCCTGAACGGCACGATCCAGAACGACATCCTCAAGGAGTACATCGCCCGCGGGACGTACATCTTCCCGCCGAAGCCCTCGCTGCGGCTGGTGGCCGACACCTTCGGCTACTGCCGCAAGGAGGTGCCGAAGTGGAACACCATCTCCATCTCCGGCTACCACATGGCCGAGGCCGGCGCGTCGCCCGCACAGGAGATCGCGTTCACCCTGGCCAACGGCGTCGAGTACGTCCGGGCCGCGCTGGAGGCCGGGCTGGCCGTGGACGACTTCGCGCCCCGGCTGTCGTTCTTCTTCGTCGCCCGCACCACCCTGCTGGAGGAGGTGGCCAAGTTCCGGGCCGCCCGCCGGATCTGGGCCCGGCTGATGCGCGACGACTTCGGCGCCAGGAACCCGAAGTCGATGATGCTGCGCTTCCACACCCAGACCGCGGGCGTGCAGCTCACCGCCCAGCAGCCCGAGGTCAACCTGGTCCGGGTGGCGGTGCAGGGCCTCGCCGCGGTGCTCGGCGGCACCCAGTCGCTGCACACCAACAGCTTCGACGAGGCGATCGCGCTGCCGACCGAGAAGGCGGCCCGGTTGGCGCTGCGTACCCAGCAGGTGCTGGCGTACGAGACGGACCTGACCGCCACCGTCGACCCGTTCGCCGGCTCGTACGTGGTGGAGGCGATGACCGCCGAGATCGAGGCGGCGGCGACCGAGCTGATGGAGCGGGTGGCCGACCACGGCTCGGCGGTCGACGCCATCGAGGCCGGCTTCCAGAAGCGGGAGATCGAGCAGTCCGCGTACCGGATCGCGCAGGAGATCGACTCCGGCGATCGGGTGGTGGTGGGCCTCAACCGGTTCACCATCGACGAGGAGGAGCCGTACGAGCCGCTGCGGGTCGACCCGACGATCGAGGCGGCGCAGGCCGAGCGGCTGGCCCGGCTGCGCGCCGAGCGGGACGGCGGGGCGGTCGAGCGGGGGCTGGCCGAGCTGCGCGCCGCCGCGGAGGGCGCGGAGAACGTGCTCTACCCGATGAAGGAGGCGCTGCGGGCCCGCGCCACCGTGGGCGAGGTCTGCGGCACCCTGCGCCAGGTCTGGGGGCTCTACCGACCGACCGACCGGTTCTGATCACCCGACCGACGGCCGTCCGTTCCCTCCGCCGCGCCGGAACGGGCGGCCGTCGGCGTCGGCCCGCCGGCTTGTCGCCCACTGCGCCGCAACCGGCCGGCCCATCTGCGGGTAAGCCTCCGCGCCGTGACCCCGCCGGTCCACCTGCGGGTGGGCCTCCGCCCCGTAACCGGCCGGTGCACGTGCGGGTAACGCCCGGTCCACGGGGCGTTTTCGCTGGTCGCGGGCGTGCGGGCGGAGCGCTACAGTCGGAGGAGGCTCCGCCGCCGATCGGCGGCGCAGACGCGCGGAGCGGGCCCCGGCGACGCCGCCGGAAGGGCTCGACGCGCGACGCGGCGCGTCGTGGCCCACCGGCCGCGGCGTGTGCCGGACAGGTTCGGGGGTATCCCGACCGGGTGGACGCGGCCGCACACGGTGTGCGGTTGGTCCGGGACGGAGCGTGTGACCGTCTCGGGTGCCCTCGGTCGGGTAATTGTCGGAGTGTCAGTTCACCTGACCGACTAATGCGACAATTCGGAACGACGGCTCTCGAGATCGACATCGATTTCGAGACCGCCGTTCCGGTTACGCGTTGTAGGAGGTGTGGGGCAGATGACGGCGTTCGACCAGGATCTACCTGCTGTCCCGCAGATCTACGAGCGCTCCGAGCAGGGCATACGTGACGCTGTGCGGTCCGACCACTACGGGAACGAGGTTGCGCAGCGTCACCGGAGGTCTAGGCTGTCTGCGGTTCCTGATGATCCATCCATCTCTAGCGAACGAGAATTCGACGTGACGAGTGCGTTGACGCTGCCCACCGGCAACCAGCTGGCGTCGTCCTGGCCGGAGGCGCCCTCCGGGTCGCAGCCCCTGCCGTTCGAGCTGGACCACCTGCTCGCCCTCCGGGTGCCCGGGCTGATCGCCACCCGTCGCCACCTCCACTCGCACCCGGAGCTCTCCGGCGAGGAGTTCGAGACGGCCGCCCTGATCGCCCGGGAGCTCACCCTGGCCGGGCTGAGGCCGCGGCTGCTGCCGAAGGGCAACGGGGTCATCTGCGACATCGACGGCCGCCCCGACGGCCCGGTGGTCGCGCTGCGCGCCGACATCGACGCCCTGCCGCTGACCGACTCGAAGGACGTGCCGTACCGCTCCACGGTGGACGGCGTCTGCCACGCCTGCGGTCACGACGTGCACACCACCGTCATGCTCGGCGTCGGCATGCTGCTGGCCCAGCTCGCCGACCTCGGCGAGCTGCCCGGCCGGGTCCGGCTGATCTTCCAGCCCGCCGAGGAGATCCTGCCCTGCGGCTCGCTGGAGGTCATCGAGGCCGGCGGCCTGGACGACGTGGTGCAGATCTTCGCGCTGCACTGCGACCCCAACCTGCCGGTCGGGCAGATCGGCCTGCGGGTCGGCCCGATCACCGCCGCCGCCGACAACGTCACCGTCCGGCTCACCGGCCCCGGCGGGCACACCGCCCGCCCGCACCTGACGGTCGACCTGGTCGACGCGCTGGGCCGCCTGATCACCGAGGTGCCGGCCCTGGTCAGTCGCCGGGTGCCGGCCAACAGCGGGCTGCTGCTGGTGTTCGGCCACGCCTCGGCCGGCACCCGTTACAACGTCATCCCCTCCGAGGCGTGCGCCTCCGGCACCCTGCGGGTGATGGACCGCGACACCTGGGAACTGGCCCCCAAGATCGTGGGTCAGGTGGTCCGGGACGTGGTCGCCCCGACCGGGGCCACGGTCGACCTGGAGTACCTGCGGGGCCGCCCGCCGGTGTGCAACGACTCCCGGGCCATCCAGGTGCTGACCGCCGCCACCACCGCCACGCTCGGGCCGGAGGGCGTCGCCGAGACCCCGCAGAGCATGGGCGGCGAGGACTTCTCCTGGTACCTGGAGTACGTCCCTGGCGCGCTCGCCCGGCTGGGCGTCGGCCGCTCCGGCCCGAACGTGGACCTGCACCGGGCCTCGTTCGACGTGGACGAGCGGGCCATCCCGGTCGGCGTACGGCTCATGGTCCAGACCGCGCTGCGGGCACTGGCGGCGGCGCGGTAGCCGGCAGCGGCGCGGCCGGTCCGACCGGCGTCATCGCCGGCGGCGTCCTGCGCCGCCGCCGGCGCAGCACCAGCAGCAGCACCGTCAGCGGTACGCCGATCGCCAGCAGCCACGGCAGCACCGCGCCGAGCACCGTCAGCAGGATGGTCATGGAGGTCAGGAAGACCTTCCAGCCACCCTCCAGCCCCACCAGGAAGCCGACCTCGGTCTCCTCGTCGGCGGTGCTCGCGTCCGGGCCGACCAGCGACACGGTGATCGTCGACAGGCTGGTCAGGTCCGCCAGCCGCTCCTTCTTCGCCTCCAGCGACGCCAGGTCCGCCTCGCGGCGGGACAACTCGTTCTCCAGCGAGACCAGGTCGCTGATCGAGGTGGCCCGGGCCAGCAGCTTGCGGGCGCTCTCCACCCGGGCGCGCTGGGTGATGATCCGCGCGTCCAGGTCGACCATCTGCTCGGTGACGTCCTCGGTGCGGATCTCCCGCCGCTGCTGCCGGCCCAGCTTCGCCAGCTCGTCGACGACGCCGTGGAACTTCGCCGCCGGTACCCGCAGCTCCAGTTCGGCCCGCGCGTCCGCGTCGGCGCTGCGCCGCTGGTCGCCGCCGATGAAACCGCCGGCCGCCGTGACCGTGGCGATCGCGCTGCGCGCCGCCGCGTCCACATCGTCCACCTGCACGCGCATCGTGCCGGTGTAGATGATGGAGCGCTGGTCGACCCGCAGGTCCGGCGCACCGGCGCCGGCACCCTGCTCGGCCTTGCCGCCGCCCCGCTCCGCCGCGCCGCCCGCCTGGTCGGCCGCGCCGCCCGCCTGGTTCCGCTCCGCCGGCGCCGCCGCCGGCGCGCTGTCGGCGTTGTCGCGCGCGTCGCTGCCGCAGCCCGCCAGCGCGAGCAGCGCCACCAGCGCGGCGGCCGTCAGCCGTACGCCCCGACGTCGCCGTTCCCCTACGTCCATCCCGCCTCCATCGTCCTCGCCCCCGTGCGGGGCGATACCTCAGACGTGACGCGTCACCACGTCGGTTCCGGCAGACTGCGCTCAGGACGTCACGATTCGATAATCTTGGAGTCACGATGCAGCTCACCAAGTACGCGCACTCCTGCCTCCGGGTGGAGCACGACGGGGGAGTGCTGGTCATCGACCCGGGGGTGTTCAGCGAGGCGGCGGCGCTCGACGGGGCGGACGCGGTGCTGATCACCCACGAGCACCCCGACCACCTCGACGTCGGGGCGGTGGCCCGGCAGCTCGACCGGCGTCGGTTCGTCATCCACGGTCCGGCGTCGCTGGCCGGCACCCTGGGCGACGCCGCCGAGGCGCTCGAACCGGTCCGACCCGGACAGTCGTTCACGGCCGCCGGCGTGCCGGTACGCGCCTACGGCGGGCGGCACGCCGTGATCCACCCCGACATCCCGGTGGTGGACAACCTGGCGTACCTGCTGGACGACGTGGTCTACCACCCCGGGGACAGCCTGGTCGTCCCCGAGGACACCCAGGTCGACACGCTCTTCCTGCCGATCCACGCCCCGTGGACGAAGTTCTCCGAGTCGCTGGACTTCCTCCGGGCGGTCGCCCCGCGCCGGGCGTACGCGCTGCACGACGGGCTGCTCAACGACAACGGGCTCAACGTGCTCAACGGCAACTTCGCCCGGCTGTCCGAGGTGGACTACCGCCGGCTCGAACCGGGCACCCGGATCGACGCCTGACGGCGATGCCCGGCCCGTCCCGAGAGCTGGTGCACCGGCTCTACACCACCTCACCGGACCGGTTCGTCGCGATCCGCGACGAGGCCGTCGCCGAGGCCCGCCGCGCCGGCGACCCGAAGACCGCCCGGGAGATCGCCCGGCTGCGCCGGCCCACCGTGGCCGCCTGGCTGGTCAACCTGCTCGCCATCCGCCACCCCGAGCTGGTCGCCGACCTGGCCCAGCTCGCCGAGGCGCTACGCACCGCCCAACGTGAGCTGCGCGGACCCCGGCTGCGGGAACTCTCCACCCAGCGGCGGGCGGTGGTCGGCGCGCTCGTCGCCGAGGTGCGCAAGCTGGCGGCCGGGGCCGAGGGCGCCCCGTCGGCCGGGAAGCTGCCGCTGGCCGAGGTGGAGGCCACCCTCAACGCCGCGCTCGCCGACACCGACGTCGCCGAACAGGTCCGCTCCGGCCGGCTGCTGAAGGCCGCCACCTACGCCGGCTTCGGCGAGGTGCCCCGCCCGCAGCTGCGCCTGGTGACCGGTGGGGAGGAGCCGGAACCGGCGCCCATGCCCGAGCCGGCGGGCAGGCAGCGGCGCGACGCCGACCGGAGCGCGCTCCGCGCCGAGCAGGCGGAACGGGCCGCCCGGGCGGAGCGGGCACGCCGACGGCGGGCGCTGGAGAAGGAGCTGGCCAGGGCGCGTACCGACCAGGAACGGGCCGAGGCGGAGCTGGCGGACGCGACGACGACCGAGCGCGACGGCGTCGCGGCCCTGGACGCGATCGAGGCGGAGCTGGCCGAGCTGGAGCGGCGGCGGGCCGTCGCCGAGCAGGACCTGAGCCGGGCGCGGCTGGCGCGGCGCGGGGCGGAACGGGTGGTGACGGCCGCGCGTCGCCGCGCCGGCGAGGTCGAGGCGGCGGTGGAGGCCCTCGACGCCGAAGAGGGGGCTGCCGAGTCGGACGGCGGCGCGGCAGACTGACCCCTGTGGACGGACGGGGCGACCGGGGAACGGGCGGATGACGCCGGAACAGGCCGCCGCGGCCAGCAAGCCGGTCGTGCTGGAGCTCGGCGACCTCTTCACCCGCTGCCCGACCACCCTGCGCCGGGCGCGGCTGCTCGGCATCTCCGGCTGGGCGTTCTACGTCACCGGGCGGGCCGGCGCCCTCGGCGACGTCCGCGCGGAGACGGTCGCCGCCGCCCTCGGCTTCCTGGCCCCCGACGCGGTCGCCGACGGCTGGGACGCGGCCCGGCGGGTCGTCCCGCCGGTCGAGGTGGCCGCCGCCACCCTGGCCGAGTGCTGCCGGTGGGGTGAGGAGCGGCTCGACCCCCTTCCCGGGGTGAGCCGGCTCGCCGCCCTGCTCGGCCGCGCGGTCGACGCCGCGGACGCCAGCGGCATGCCGCTCTTCGCCGCCTGGCGGGCCATGCCGGTGCCGGTCCGGACGGCCGGCGCCCGGGCCGCCGTCGGCCTGCGGCTGCTCCGGGAGCACTTCGCCGGGGCGCACCTGATCGCGGTCCGGGCCAGCGGGATGACCCCGCTGGAGGCGGTGCTCGCCGGGCCGGACGGGGAGGCGGGCGCGGTCGCCTGCGGCTGGTCGCCGCCGTACCCGCCGGTCGGGCCGTTGGTCCGGCGGCGGCTCTGGGCCGAGGCGGTGACCGACCGGCTGGCCTCGCCGGCGTTCGCGGCGCTCGGCCCGGCGGACGGCGCCGAGCTGGTGGAGCTGCTCATCGCGACCCGGGCCCACGTGGCCGACCCGGGCTGAGCCGCCGCGACCCGGGGGTGCGTGGCCCGGCGCCTGGAGTCGCGGCAGCCGGCCGCCGCCGCGGCCGGAAAATCGGCGGCGCCCCGGCGGCCCGACTGTCAGGATCGCCTCCGTGACTCTCCCCGCCGGCTGGCACGCCCGCCGCCCCACCCTGGACGACGTACCGGCGATCCTGGCGGTGGTGCACGCCGCCGACACCTTCGCCGTCGGCTACCCGGACTTCGACGCCGACGACGTCACGGCCGCGCTGACCGCGCCGTTCTTCGACCCGGCCCGCGACTCGTGGGTCGTCGCCGACCCTGGCGACGCGGTGGTGGCCTGGGCGACGATCGACAATCCGACCGGCGTGGGGCGCGAGTTCGTCGAGGTGTACGTGGTGCCCGGGCGGGGCGACGACCTGCGGGCGCCACTGCTGGCCCGGCAGCTCGATCGGGTCGCCGAACGCGCCACCGAACGGGGCGTGCCGGCGCTGACCGTCCGTACGGCCGTCTTCGCCCCCGAGACACGGTGGGCGACCGAGGTGGTCGAGGCCGGGTTCACCCTGGCCAAGCGGTATGTGCGGATGCGCCGGTCGCTCGCCGGGCTGCCGGCCGAGCCGCCACTCCCGCCCGGGGTGACCGTCCGTCCGCTGCGCGGCGAGGACGAGGCCGACCTGCGCGAGTTCCACCGGATCTTCGACACGGCGTTCCGGGACACCCCGGACTACGAGCCGGTCGGCTACGAGCAGTGGCGGCAGCGGCTCACCCCGTACGGCACCACCTGGGACGAGTGGTTCGTCGCCGAGGTCGACGGCGTGCCAGCCGGCGCGCTCCAGTCCTCGGACCAGGCGCTGGATCAGAACGAGGGCTTCGTACGCAGCCTCTCGGTGCTGCCGGCGTACCGGCGGCGGGGGGTGGGCGCGGCGCTGCTGCTGCGGGCCTTCACCACCTACGCGGCCAAGGGCCGGGCATCCGCCGGGCTGGGCGTGGACCTGGCCAACCCGACCGCGCCGGTGACGCTCTACCGTTCGGTGGGGCTGCGCGAGGTGAGCTGGACCGACATGTACGAGTTGGTTGTCCCGGCCGTCGGTGTGTGATTGACGACGCCGACCGGGGCCGGCTGGAGGCCCCGCCCGGCTCCGGAGCAGACTGGGGGCCGTGGGATACGCGCTGGGCCGACGATACGGGCTAGGCCGACGCGGTGCCGGTGGGGCGGGACCGCAACTCGGTGACGTAGTCGTCCGGCGCGCCCGCCTTCTCGGCGGCGTTCGCGATCTCCGAGAGGTACCACGCCGTGGGCAGCCCGCCCTCGTACCCGTCGAAGACGTAGATCCACGCGGTCACGTCGCCGTCGAGGGTCGAGACGCGCACGTGCAGCTTGCGGTACGTGCCGGCGGCCACCCCCTCGAGCTCGTCGAGCTGGGCGGCGTCGTAGGGGTGGATGTCGTAGATCGCCACGAAGACCCGGTCGCCGGGGGACTCGACGACCGTGCTGACCGCACCCTCCCAGCCGATCACGTTCTCGCCCGCGAAGGTGAGTCGCCAGCCTTCCAGCCAGCCTGTGCCCACCATCGGCGAATGCGGACAGTAGGCGCGCATGCGGGCGGGGTCGAGGTTTGAGCCGTAGGCGGCGTGATGACGCACGGCGATGACGATAGCCCGCCCGCCGGGTGGGGGAGAATACGACGGTGCGTGTCGGACGCGTTCGGGAGAAGAAATTCACTGTGAGCACTGACGAAGGGCGAGCGCTGTGAGCCGGATCGTGATCATCGGCGGTGGACCGGCCGGTTACGAGGCGGCCCTGGTCGCCGCGCAGCTGGACGCTGATGTCACCGTCGTGGAGGCCGAGGGCGCCGGCGGGGCCTGCGTGCTGTCCGACTGCGTACCGTCGAAGACCTTCATCGCCAGCTCCGAGGTGGTCACCGGCTACCGGGACACCGAGGAGTTCGGGGTGCACTCCGACGGGCTGGAGGCGGTCACGGTCGACGCCAGCGCGGTGCACGAGCGGGTCAAGCGCCTCGCGCTCGCCCAGTCCGCCGACATCCACGCCAAGCTGGTCAAGGCCGGGGTGAACTTCGTGTCGGGCACCGCCCGGCTCGGCGAGGACACCCTCGGCCACACCCACCGGGTGCTCGTCACCCCGACCGACGGCGGCGGGGAGCAGTCGATCGCCGCGTCGACCGTGCTGGTCGCCACCGGCGCCACCCCGCGCCAGCTGCCCACCGCCGTCCCCGACGGCGAGCGCATCCTGACCTGGCGCCAGGTGTACGACCTGCCGGAGCTGCCCGAGCACCTGATCGTGGTCGGCTCCGGCGTCACCGGCGCCGAGTTCGCCAGCGCCTACCTGGCGATGGGCGTGCAGGTGACCCTGGTCTCCAGCCGCGACCGGGTGATGCCGCACGAGGACGCCGACGCGGCCATGGCGATCGAGCGGGTCTTCCGCAACCGGGGCATGAGCATCCTGAACAACTCCCGGGCGGACGCGGTCCGGCGCACCGCCGACGGGGTGGAGGTCGAGCTCTCCGACGGCCGCAAGGTGGCCGGCTCACACGCGCTGATCGCGGTCGGCTCCATCCCCAACACCGCCGACCTGGGCCTGGCCGAGTACGGCGTCGCGCTGGCCCGGGGCGGCTACGTCACCGTCGACCGGGTCTCCCGGACCAACGTGCCCGGCATCTACGCCGCCGGCGACTGCACCGGCGTGCTGCCGCTGGCCAGCGTGGCCGCCATGCAGGGGCGGATCGCGATGTGGCACGCGCTCGGCGAGGCGGTCCGGCCGCTGCGGCTGCGTACCGTCGCGGCGAACGTGTTCACCGACCCGGAGCTGGCCACCGTGGGCGTCTCGCAGGACGAGGTCGACGCGGGCAAGGTGCCGGCCCGGCAGGTCATGCTGCCGCTGGACGGCAACGCCCGCGCCAAGATGGACGGCCTCGCCGACGGCTTCGTCAAGCTCTTCTGCCGCCCGGCCAGCGGCCAGGTCGTCGGCGGCGTGGTGGTGGCGCCGAAGGCGAGCGAGCTGATCCTGCCGATCACCATGGCGGTGGAGAACAACCTCACGGTCAACGAGCTGGCGCAGACGATCACGATCTATCCGAGCCTCTCCGGCTCCATCACCGAGGCCGCCCGCCAGCTCATGCTGCACGAGCTGGAGTGACCCGCCGCAGCAGGGTGAGCGCGACGACGACGAGCATCGCGACCTCGGTGAGGATGAGCAGCCGCTCGACCAGGCCGAGCAGCAGCCGGTCGCCGGGGTAGGCCGACCAGACCATCGCCGCCGCCAGCGCCACGCTGGCCGTGGCGAGGCCGCGAACCCGACGGCCGGCGGCGTCGGGCAGGCGTCGGGCGAGCAGCCAGCCGGCGACCGGCAGCGCCAGGAAGGCGACCACCGAGGCGTACCGGTGGACGTAGGCGGCGGCGTCCATGGGCAGGCCGGGCTCGTTCGTCGGCACCACCGCGGCCAGCAGCAGCCCGCCGACCCAGGCGGCCAGGAGCGCCTCGGCCGCCCGGTTCGGTCTGGCGGCGGACGGCCGGTGGGCGTGCCACAGGGCGGGAAGGAGCACGGCGGTGGCCGCCGCGAGCACCACCATGGCGACGTCGATCACCCCGCCCCGGTCCGAGACGGCGTAGTCGCTGACGGTCAGCGCCCACGGGTTCAGGCCCTCGTTCACCTCGAGGTGGCCGATCACGGCGAGCAACGCCGCCAGGGCGATCCCGCCGAGGGCCAGCAGTCCACTGTTCCGGGTTCCGCGCATGGCTCAGCCTGTCGCGGAGGGAGCCCCAGACGGATCCGGGCCGCCCACCGAGATCGATCCCCGGGACCACCCCTAGGCGGCACCGCGCGGGCGGTCACTCCGCCCCGGGCGCGTCCGTCCGCACCGGGACGGCGACCGGCACCACCGCGACCGCCTCGGCCGCCCGCCGGGCCCCGACGACGGTCATGGCCAGGCCCGCCGCCGCGAAGCCGGCCGCCGCGACCGCCGCGATCAGCGCCAGCCGCCACGCCGACTCGGTGAGCGCCGTCCCGCCGAGGTGCCCGACCAGCCCGCCGTACGTGGCCCAGCCGAGCGCCGCCAGGCCCTCGTAGAGCAGGAAGAGCCGGTACGGGTACCGGCTGCGGCCGGCCGAGAAGCAGGCCGCCATCCGGCCGCCCGGCACGAAGCGGCAGAGCAGGATCACGAGCGGCCCGGGCCGGCGCAGCCCCTGGGTGACCCGGCTGGCGACCCGCCGGGCCCGGCCCCGCTCGATGTCACGGGGTGCCCGACGGTCCGGCGCGCCCCGCCCGAGCAGGTAGCAGGCCAGGTCCCCGACGAAGACCCCGAGCGCGCCCACGGCGATGGTCACCGGCAGGCTCAGCCCGCCGTACACGGTGAGGGCGCCACCGGTGATCATCACGACCTGGGTGGGGACCACCGGGACGAAGGCGTCCGCGACCAGCAGCGCGAGCAGCGCGAGGTACGCCCAGGCCGGCGACGCGACCTCAGTGAGTAGTTCGGACACGACTGCCACCTCGCCGGACGGGGCCGATTGCGGGTACCGAGCCTGACGGGTCGTCCGGCGTCACGGGACACGACCCTGGCTCGTGGTGACCACCGACACGGCAGGGCCACCGGACACAACGAGCGGACACACCCGCAGGTGACGGCCCTGCGGACCGTCGAGGGTCGGCGGATCGGAGCGGCCCGGCGTACCGTTGGCGACGCGCGGCCCCACGACCGTCGGGTCCCCCGTTCCTGACGGTCCGGCCGCCGTGGGCCGCCGGCAGGTCCCGTGCCGGCGGCCCGCCCCCGTGCCGCGCGGCGCGCCGAGTCGTGCTCCCGCCCACGCCGTCCGGGTGCCGGACCGCCCCGGAAAACCGGCTGCGGTCCGCGCGGGCGGGGACGTACCGTCGCCGTATGCGCAGTGCGGTATCCACCACGACGCCGGGAGACCCCGGCGCGCCGTACTGACCTGACCGTCGACGAGGCCCCGGGGCGATCCGCCCCGGGGCCTCGTCGCGTCCGGTGACCGGGTCGCCTCCGGGCCGTACCCGATCAAGGAGCGCGACATGATCGACCACCGCAGACTCGGCCGGGAGCTGGAGCTGTTCGGCTCCGACCCGCTGGCCGGCGCCGGGCTGCCGCTCTGGCTGCCGGCGGGCGCCGCCGCCCGGCACGCCGTCGAGGAGTACGTCCGCGAGCTGGAGCGCCGGGCCGGCTACCGGCACGTGCTCACCCCGCCGCTGGGCAGGCGGGAACTCTTCGAGCTCTCCGGCCATCTCGGCTACTTCGCCGACGACATGTTCCCGCCGATGGCGCTCGGCGCCGACGAGTTCGTGCTGCGGCCGGCGCTCTGCCCGCACCACGCCCTGGTGTTCCGGGCCCGGGGCCGCTCCTACCGGGAGCTGCCGCTGCGCATCGCCGAGCTGGGCGGCATGTATCGCGCCGAGCGCTCGGGGGTGCTCGGCGGGCTGTCCCGGGTGCGCGCCATCTCGCTCAACGACGCGCACAACTTCTGCGCGCTGGAGCAGGTGGGCGAGGAGGTCGTCGAGATCCTCCGGCTGATCCGCGAGGCGCACGCCGCGCTCGGCGTACGGCCGGCGGGGTTCCGGCTGTCGCTGCGCGGGCCGGGGGAGAAGTACGTCGGCGACGACGCCCAGTGGGCGCGGGCCGAGGAGCTGCTGCGCGCCGCGCTCGACGGGGTGGAGTTCACCGAGGCCCCGGGGGAGGCCGCGTTCTACGGTCCGAAGATCGACATCCAGGTGCTGGACGCCGCCGGCCGCGAGTTCACCCTCTCCACCGTCCAGCTCGACTTCGACAAGCCGGAGCGGTTCGACCTGTCGTACACCGACGCGTCCGGGGCACGGCGGCGGCCGGTGATGGTGCACCGGAGCCTCGTCGGCAGCATGGAACGGCTCTTCGCGTACCTGATCGAGGTGCACGAGGGCGCCTTCCCCGCCTGGTACGCCCCGGTGCAGCTGGTCGTGCTGCCCGTCGGGGACGAGCAGGCCGGGGCGGCGGCCCGGCTCGCCCGCGACGCGCTGGCCGCCGGGCTGCGCGTCGAGGTCGACGGGGCCGGTTCGCTGGGCTCCCGCATCCGCGACGCGGCCCGCGCCCGGGTCCCGTACGCCGCCGTCGTCGGCCCCCGCGAGGCGGCCGAGGGCGCGGTCGCGCTGCGGTTGCGCGGCGGCCGCGCCCTGGACCCGATGCCCGCCGCCGACGCTCTCCGGCTGATCGGCGCGGTGGTGGCCGACCGCGCCCCGACCCTGCTGCCGGCCGGCTGAGCCCCCGCCCGGCCCCGACCCCGTCGCCCGACCGCCTGTCGCCACCGGCGGCCCGCCCGTCACCGGGTGGACCCCTCGAGCGGGGCGGGCTCGGGGTCGGGGTCGGGCAGAGCGTCCGGGGCGGGGTCGGGCTGGAGGGCGGCGGTGAACTGCGACCGGTAGAGGCGGTGGTACGCGCCCCGCGCGGCGAGCAGCTCGTCGTGCGTGCCCTGCTCCACGATCCGGCCGTCCTCCATCATCAGGATCAGGTCGGCGTCGCGGATGGTGGAGAGCCGGTGCGCGATGACGAAGCTCGTCCGGTCCGACCGCAGCGCGGCCATCGCCCGCTGGAGCAGCACCTCGGTGCGGGTGTCCACCGAGCTGGTCGCCTCGTCCAGGATCAGCAGCGACGGCTCGGCGAGGAAGGCCCGGGCGATCGTGATGAGCTGCTTCTCGCCGGCGCTGACGTTGCTGCCCTCCTCGTCGATCACCGTGTCGTAGCCGTCGGGCAGGCTGCGCACGAACCGGTCCACGAACGTCGCCCGGGCCGCGGCGACGATCTCCTCCTCGGTCGCCCCGGGCCGGCCGTACGCGATGTTGTCGCGGATGGTGCCGCCGAAGAGCCAGGTCTCCTGGAGCACCATGCCGATCCGGCCGCGCAGGTCGTCGCGGCGCATGGTGGTGACGTCCACCCCGTCGAGCGTGATCCGGCCGGCGTCCAGCTCGTAGAAGCGCATGATCAGGTTGACCAGCGTGGTCTTGCCGGCCCCGGTCGGCCCGACGATGGCCACCGTGTGCCCGGGCTCGGCGACCAGGGAGAGGTCCTCGATCAGCGGCTTGTCCGGGGTGTACCGGAAGGAGACGTTCGCGAACTCGACCCGGCCGTGCGGGTCGCGCACCCGGGCCGGCTCGACCGGGTCGGGGCTCTGCTCCTCGGCGTCGAGCACGGCGAAGACCCGCTCGGCGGAGGCCACCCCGGACTGGAGCAGGTTCGCCATCGAGGCGACCTGGGTGAGCGGCTGGGTGAACTGCCGGGAGTACTGGATGAACGCCTGCACGTCGCCGAGGCTCATCGACCCCGACGCCACCCGCAGGCCGCCCACCACGGCGATCGCCACGTAGCTGAGGTTCCCGACGAACATCATCGCCGGCATGATGATCCCGGAGATGAACTGGGCGCCGAAGCTCGCCCGGAACAGCTCCTCGTTCTTCGCGGTGAAGGCGGCCTCCACCTCGCGCTGCCGGCCGAAGACCTTGACCAGCTCGTGGCCGGTGAACGCCTCCTCGATCTGGCCGTTCAGCTCGCCGGTGTGCGCCCACTGGGCGATGAACTGCCGCTGCGACCGCTTGGCGATGCTGGTGGTGACGACCACCGAGACCGGGACGGCGACGAGGGCCACCAGGGCGAGCAGGGGCGAGATCCAGAACATCATGGCCAGCACGCCGACCACGGTGAGCAGCGAGGTGAGCAGCTGGCTCAGCGTCTGCTGGAGGCTGGTCGAGATGTTGTCGATGTCGTTGGTGACGCGGCTGAGCAGCTCGCCCCGGGGCTGCCGGTCGAAGTAGGGCAGCGGCAGCCGGTTGAGCTTCTCCTCCACGTCGGCGCGCAGCCGCAGCACGGTGCGCTGCACCACCCCGTTGAGCAGCCAGCCCTGCCACCACATCAGCACGCTGGACGCCAGGTAGAGCCCGAGCGCCAGCAGCAGCACCCGCGCCAGCGCGGCGAAGTCGATGCCCACGCCGGGCACCACGTCCATCCGGGCGAGCATGTCGGCGAAGTTGTCGTTGCCGGCCGCCCGCGCGGCGGCCACCGCCTGGTCGGCGGTGGTGCCCGCCGGCAGCTGCCGGCCGATCACACCCGTGAAGATCAGGTCCGTGGCCCACCCGAGCACCTTCGGCCCGACCACGCCGAGCCCCACGCTGACCACCGCCAGCGCGATCACGGCGACGAGCTGGAGGCGCTGCGGGCGCAGCCGGCCCAGCAGCCGCCGGGCCGAGGGCCCGAAGTTCATCGACCGCTCGGCGGGCATCCCGATGTTCGCGTGCGGACCGCCGCGCTGCCCGCCGGGCGGCAGCCGCGTCGGCGTCCGCGCGTCGGCGGCCGGCTTCTGCTGCGGTACGGCGCTGCCGTGCCTGTCGCTCCGCTCGCTCACGCCGCCACCTCGCTTCGCTCCGCGGCGGCGCGAGGCGCCGCGCTGCTGTGCCTGATGGTTCGCTCGCTCCGCTCGCTCACGCGACCACCTCCGTGGTGTTCTGCGACGCCACGATCTCGGCGTACGTCGGGCAGGTGAGTAGCAGTTCGTCGTGTCGGCCGATCCCGACCACGCCCCCGTTCTCGAGCACGACGATCTGGTCGGCGCCGACGATGGTGGAGACCCGCTGCGCCACGATCACCACGGCGGCGTCCGCGGTGACGGGGCGCAGCGCCGCCCGCAGCCGCGCGTCGGTGCCGAGGTCGAGCGCGGAGAACGAGTCGTCGAAGAGGTAGATCTCCGGCCGCCGGACCAGGGCCCGCGCGATGGCCAGCCGCTGCCGCTGCCCGCCCGAGACGTTCGTGCCGCCCTGCGCGATCGGCGACTCCAACCCCTCGGGCATCGCCTCGACGAAGTCCCGCGCCTGGGCGATCTCCAACGCGTCCCAGAGTTCCGCGTCGGTCGCGTCCGGGTTGCCGTAGCGCAGGTTGCTCGCCACGGTCCCGGTGAACAGGTACGGCCGCTGCGGCACCAGCCCGATCCGGCGCCACAGCTCGTCCGGCGCCAGGTCCCGTACGTCGACGCCGTCGACCAGCACCGTGCCGGCGGTCGCGTCGACCAGCCGGGGGACGAGCGACAGCAGGGTGGTCTTGCCCGCGCCGGTGCTGCCGATGACCGCCGTCGTCGTCCCCGGCGTCACCCGGAACGACACGTTGCGCAGCACCGGCTCGGCCGCGCCCGGGTACTGGAACCCGACGTCGCGCAGTTCCAGCTCGCCCCGGGCCGTCACCTCGGTCACGGGGTGGGCGGCGGGCACCACGGAGGAGTCGGTGTCGAGCACCTCGACGATCCGCTCGGCGCAGACCGCCGCGCGCGGCACCATCATCAGCATGAAGGTGGCCATCATGACGGCCATCAGGATCTGCATCAGGTACTGCAGGAAGGCGGTGAGGGAGCCGACCTGGATCGCCCCGGCGTCCACCCGCTCGGCGCCGAACCAGAGCACGGCGACGCTGGAGACGTTGAGCACCAGCATCACCACCGGGAAGATCAACGCCATCAGGCGGCCGATGCGCAGGGCGGTCGCGGTGAGGTCGGCGTTCGCCGTGGCGAAGCGTTCCGTCTCGTACGGCTCCCGGACGAACGCCCGCACCACCCGGATGCCGGTGATCTGCTCGCGCAGCACCCGGTTGACCGTGTCGATGCGGGTCTGCATGAGCCGGAAGCCCGGCACCATCCGCCGGATGACCAGCCACAGGGCGACGGCCAGCACGGGCACGCTGACCAGCATCAGCCAGGAGAGCCCGACGTCCTCGCGCAGCGCCATCACCACGCCGCCGACGCTCATGATGGGCACGGCGACGAGCATCGTGCAGCTCATCAGCACGAGCATCTGCACCTGCTGCACGTCGTTGGTGTTGCGGGTGATCAGCGAGGGCGCGCCGAACCGGGCGACCTCGCGGGCGGAGAAGCGGTTGACGTGCGCGAAGACCGACGACCGGACGTCGCGGCCGAAGGCCATCGCCGCCCGCGCGCCGAGGTAGACGGCCGCGACCGAGCAGACGATCTGGACCAGGCTGACGGCGAGCATCCAGCCGCCGGTGCGCAGGATGTAGTCGGTGTCGCCCCGGGCCACGCCCAGGTCGATGACGTCGGCGTTCAGGCTGGGCAGGTAGAGCGACGCCATCGTGCCGACGAACTGGAGCAGCACCACCGCGGCCAGCGGCCGGTGGTACGGACGAAGGTGCGTACGCAGCAGCCGGGTCAACACGCCGGGCCCCCTTCCGGGGCGCCGTGCTCCCCGTTGCCGATGACCTCCAGGAGGAACTCGCGGATCACCGCCGCCTTCGCCGGGTCGGCGTCGACCGAGGTGAGTGGGGCGGCGGAGCGGATCACGGCGGCCAGGGCCTCGACCCGGGCCCGGCCGGCCGCCGTGATCGCGATCTTGACGCTGCGCCGGTCGCTCTTGTCGCGCTGCCGTTCGACGAGGCCCTCGCGGGCGAGGGTGTCGACGATGCCGGTGAGGGTGGCCGGCCGGACGAAGCAGTGCTCGGCGACCGTGCGGTGCGACAGTTCGCCGTGCTCGGCGAGGGTCATCAGGGTGACCATCCCGGCCTGGGTGAGGCCGTGCGCCTCGGCGAGGTAGCGGTTCCACCGCTGCCCGGTGACGTGCCCGGCGACCACGAGCAGTCGCCCGATCGGCACGTCCCGTAGCGTGATCAGTTCCATGGCCGATAGATTAGCGTCCTGAACGTCAGGCCCCAAACGAAATGGCGGCGGCCACGGCGACGAAGGAGACCTGTTCCACCGTGCGCGGGCCGAGGGGGGTCGCCGGCCTGCCGGCCAGGGTCAGCCCGCGCCGGGCCGCCGAGACGTTCGCCGGGAACATGGCCAGCATCAGCAGGGCCAGCCCGGCCGCGGCCCAGCGGGCGGTCGCCGGCACCAGCAGCCCCGCCGCGCCCACCAGTTCCAGCACCCCGGTGAGCGTCACCAGCAGGTCGGGTCGGGGCAGGTTGGGCGGCACCATCGCGATCATGTCCGCCCGGTAGGCGGGGGCGAAGTGCGCGACACCGGTCACCACGAACATCAGCGCCAGCCCCACCCGCAGCGCGGGGTGCCAGCCGTCGAGGGCGGCCACGCCGACCAGTCCGGCCAGTCGGGCGAGCGCGGTGCCGACCAGGAGTGCGATCAGCGGGGCCATCCGGTACCTCCTCGGGAGCAACTTGTCGCCGACAAGATTGCGGCCCGAGGTGTCATCTTGTCAATAGCAAGATACGATCGCGGCATGACCGGAACGCGCGGCTACCACCACGGCGACCTGCGTCGCGCCCTGCTCGCGGCGGCGGTGCGGGTGATCGAGGAGTCGGGCCCGGCGGCGCTGAGCCTGCGCGACCTGGCCCGCCGGGCGGGCGTCTCGCACGCCGCCCCCGCGCACCACTTCGGCGACAAGTCCGGGCTGCTCACCGCCCTCGCCGCCGAGGGCTTCGAGCTGCTGGCCGAAGCGTTGCACGAAGCCGGCGGCGACCTGCTCGACAGGGGCGTCGCGTACGTCGACTTCGCGGTCGGCCACCGCGCGCACTTCGAGGTGATGTTCCGTCCGGACCTCTACCGGCCCGACGCCGACGAGCTGGTGGCGGCCCGCCAGCGGGCCGGCGACGCCCTGCACTCGGGCGTCGCCGCGCTGCCCGGGGGGCGCCCGACGGCGGCGGACCCGCAGGGCGACGCGCTCGCGGCCTGGTCCATCGTGCACGGCTTCGCCACGCTCTGGCTCTCGGGCGCGCTGCCGCCCCGGGTCGGCGACGACCCCCGGGCGGCGGCCCGCGAGGTGATCCACCGCCTCTTCCCGAAGCCGCCCGCGCCGGTCCCGGGCCCGCCGGCACCCGCCGTGCCCTGACGGAGCCGGGCGCCCCGGCCGCCGACGGCGCGCCGCCGTCCACGCGCCCGGTGCCGCGCGGGGCCGGTCACCAGCTGGTGGGCAGCGGCATCCCCTCGGTGTAGCCGGCCGCGCTCTGCACGCCGACCAGGGCCCGCTCGTGGAACTCGGCGAGGTCCCGCGCGCCCGCGTAGGTGAAGGCGCTCCGCACCCCCGCGATGATCTCGTCGATCAGGTCCTCCACGCCGGGGCGGGCCGGGTCCAGGTACATCCGGGCCGAGGAGATGCCCTCCTCGAAGACCGCCTTGCGGGCCCGGTCGTACGCGCTGTCGTCGGCCGTCCGCGCGCTGACCGCCCGCGCCGAGGCCATGCCGAAGCTCTCCTTGTAACGCCGGCCGTCGGCGTCGGTGTAGAGGTCGCCGGGGGACTCGTAGGTGCCGGCGAACCAGGAGCCGATCATCACGTTCGAGGCTCCGGCGGCCAGCGCCAGCGCCACGTCGCGCGGGTGGCGTACGCCGCCGTCGGCCCAGACGTGCCGGCCGAGCTGGCGGGCTGCCGCGGCGCAGTCGAGCACGGCGGAGAACTGCGGCCGGCCCACCCCGGTCATCATCCGGGTGGTGCACATCGCGCCCGGGCCGACGCCGACCTTGACGATGTCGGCTCCCGCCCGCACGAGGTCGCGTACGCCCTCTGCGGTCACCACGTTGCCGGCCGCCACCGGGACCGCCGGGTCCAGCGCGCGCACCGCCCGCAGGGCGGTGATCATCCGTTCCTGGTGGCCGTGCGCGGTGTCCACGACCAGCGTGTCCACCCCCGCCTCCAGCAGCGCCGCCGCCTTGCCGGTCACGTCGCCGTTGATGCCCACCGCGGCGGCGATCCGCAGCCGGCCCCGGTCGTCCACCGCCGGCTTGTAGAGGGTCGCCCGCAGCGCGCCCTGCCGGGTCAGCACCCCGACCAGGCGCCCCTCGTCGTCGACCACCGGAGCGAGGCGGCGCCGGCCCGCCGAGAGCCGGTCGAAGCCGGTACGCGGGTCCGCGTCCGCCGGCACCGTGTGCAGCTCGGTGGACATCACGTGCCGGAGCTGGGCGAAGCGGTCCACGCTGACGGTGTCGGCCTCGGTCACCACGCCGACCGGCCGGCTCTCGTCGTCGATCACCACCACGGCGCCGTGCGACCGCTTCGGCAGCAGGTGGATCGCGTCGCCGACCGTGTCGGTCGGGCCCAGCGTGATGGCGGTGTCGTGCACGAGGTGCCGCCGCTTGACCCAGGCGACGACGTTCGCCACCACCTCGATGGGGATGTCCTGCGGGATGACCGCGATCGCGCCCCGCCGGGCGACCGTCTCGGCCATCCGGCGGCCGGACACCGCCGTCATGTTCGACACCACCAGGGGAATGGTCGTGCCCGTGCCGTCGCTGGTCGCCAGGTCGACGTCGAGCCGCGAGCCCACCTCGGAACGGGCGGGCGCCATGAAGACGTCGTTGTAGGTCAGGTCGTGCGCGGGAGCCGCGCCGTGTAGGAACCGCACCCCGCCATCATTCCCGCCCGCCGGCACCCGCGCGCCCGGCGGTAGCGGAAAACACCCCGGCCAGGTCGTACGCCCACCCGGTCAGCCCAGCACCAGCCCCACCGCGACCGCGGCCATCACGAGGGCGACCACGCTGTCGACCACCCGCCACGCCGCCGGGCGGGCCAGCACGGGCGCGAGCCGGTGCGCGGCGGCGCCGAGGGTGGTGAACCAGACCACGCTGGCGAGCGCCGCGCCCGCGCCGAAGACCCAGTGGTGCGGGTGCTGGCGGGCCACCCCGCCGAGCAGGAGGACGGTGTCGAGGTACACGTGCGGGTTGAGGTAGGTGAAGGCGAGGCAGGCCAGCACCGTCGCCCCGAGCGTGGCCGGCGGTCGGTCGGCGGGCGAGAGCGCGCCGGGGCGCAGCGCGCGGCGGGCCGCCAGCACGGCGTACCCGAGCAGGAACGCGGCGCCCAGCCAGCGGGCGGCGGCCAGGGCGGCGGGGTGTTCCGCCAGGGCGCCGCCCATCCCGGCGATCCCGACGCCGATGAGCAGCGCGTCGGAGCCGGCGCAGACGACGATCACGGGCACCACGTGCTCGCGGCGCAGGCCCTGCCGCAGGACGAAGGCGTTCTGCGCGCCGATGGCCGCGATCAGCGCGATCGCCAGGGAGAAGCCGGCGGCGGCGGAACCGGCCGGGGAGCTGCTGAGGATGTCGGGCACGACTCGACGCTACGAGGCGCAGCCGATGCAGCCCAGCTAAAGATTCTCATGACGGATAAGCTGGGCTTCATCATGCTCGACACCACGCAGCTCCGGACGTTCGCCGCGGTGGTCCGCGAGGGCAGCTTCGAGGCGGCCGCGCACGCCCTGCACGTCACGCCGTCGGCCGTCAGTCAGCGGATGAAGGCGTTGGAGCAGGCCGTCGGGCAGGTGCTGGTCCGCCGGACGAAGCCGTGCCGGGCCACCGACGCGGGCCGGCCGCTGCTGCGACTGGCCGGGCAGGTGGCCCTGCTGGAGCGGGAGGCGCTGGACGCCGCGCGCCCGCCGACGACGGGCGGTGCCGCCCCCACCCGGGTGACCGTCGTGGCGAACGGGGACTCGCTCGGCACCTGGTTCGTCGGCGCGCTGGCGCGGCTGCCCGCCGAGCTGGCGCTCCTGTTCGACGTACGCCGCGACGACGAGGACCACACGGCGGAGCTGATCCGCGACGGCACCGCGATGGCGGCGGTGACCGCCCAGCGCGAGGCCGTCCAGGGCTGCCGGGTGGAGCGGCTGGGCGCCATGCGGTACGTCGCGCTGGCCCGGACCGAGTTCGCGGCCCGCCACTTTCCCGACGGTCTCACCGAGGCGGCCCTCGCGACGGCGCCGGTGCTGGCTTTCGACCGCAAGGACCAGCTCCAGCAGAGGTTCGCCCGCACCGTGACCCGGCGTCGGATCGACCCGCCCGTCCACTACGTGCCGTCCTTCGACGGCTTCAACGAGGCCGTGCGGCTGGGGTTGGGCTGGGGGATGGTCCCCGAGCGGTTCGCCCGTGCCGACATCGCGGCCGGCCGCTGCGTCGACCTCGGCGTCGGGCGCCACCTGGACCGGCCGCTGTACTGGCAGCACTGGCGGGTGGACTCGACCACGCTGGACGCGCTGACCGCCGCCGTCCGCGCGGTCGCCGCCACCGAGCTGCGCTGACCCGCGCGCCGGCGGGCAGCGAGCCGGGGCCGGGCAGCGAGCCGGCGGGGCGCCCGCCGGGGATCAGGCGAGCGGCGAGCGCAGCCGGGCCGGCGATCGGGCGGTGACCCCGGGCAGGGTCAGGCGATGGTGCAGATCGCCGCGCCGGCGGTGATGACGGCGCCGACCTCGGCCGCGAGGCCGCTGACCGTGCCCGCCTTGTGGGCGTGCAGCGGCTGCTCCATCTTCATCGCCTCCAGCACCACGACCAGGTCACCCTCGGCGACGGTGTCGCCGTCGGCGACCGCGATCTTGACGATGGTGCCCTGCATCGGGGAGGTGAGCGCGTCGCCGCTGACCGCGACGCCGGCCTTGGCCCCGCCGCCCCGGCGGGCCGGCTTGCGTGCGGCGGGCGCGGCGGGCGTACCCCCGCCGAGGCCGGCCGGGAGGCTGACCTCCAGCCGCTTGCCGCCGACCTCGACCACGACGGTCTCGCGTTCGGCCGGCGCGTCGGCGGGGCCGGCGGCGGCGGTGAACGGCGGGACGGTGTTGTCGAACTCGGTCTCGATCCACCGGGTGTGCACGGTGAACGGCTCGGCGGTGAACGCCTCGTCGCGGACCACCAGCCGGTGGAACGGCAGCGCGGTGGCCATGCCCTCGACGACCATCTCGTCCAGGGCGCGGCGGGCCCGCTCCAGCGCCTCGGTACGCGTCTCGCCGGTGACGATCACCTTGGCCAGCAGCGAGTCGAAGTTGCCGCCGATCACGTCGCCGGCGGAGATGCCGGTGTCCACCCGGACGCCGGGACCGGAGGGCAGCCGCAGCGCGGTGACCGTGCCGGGAGCGGGCAGGAAGCTGCGGCCCGGGTCCTCGCCGTTGATCCGGAACTCGATGGAGTGCCCGCGCGGCGTCGGGTCCTCGGTGAACCGCAGCTTCTCGCCGTCGGCGATCCGGAACTGCTCGCGGACCAGGTCGATGCCGGCGGTCTCCTCGGTGACCGGGTGCTCGACCTGGAGGCGGGTGTTGACCTCCAGGAAGGAGATGGTGCCGTCGGCGCCGACCAGGTATTCCACCGTGCCGGCGCCGTGGTAGCCCGCCTCCCGGCAGATCGCCTTGGCGCTGTCGTGGATCTGGGCGCGCTGCGCGTCGGTGAGGAACGGCGCGGGGGCCTCCTCGACCAGCTTCTGGTGCCGGCGCTG
Source organism: Micromonospora sp. NPDC023644 (assembly GCF_040640115.1). Taxonomy (NCBI): domain Bacteria; kingdom Bacillati; phylum Actinomycetota; class Actinomycetes; order Micromonosporales; family Micromonosporaceae; genus Micromonospora; species Micromonospora sp. NPDC023644. The sequence goes on from NZ_JBFABA010000008.1 coordinate 122,630, forward strand.
GAGCGAGCAGTCCCGCGTGCCGACCACGATCACGTTGCCGTGCCGGTCGGCCAGCACCTGCGCCTCGACGTGGCGGGGCTGGTCCAGGTAGCGCTCGACGAAGCACTCGCCCCGGCCGAACGCGGCGACCGCCTCGCGGGTGGCCGACTCGAACAGGTGCGGGATCTCCTCCATGGTGCGGGCCACCTTGAGCCCGCGCCCGCCGCCGCCGAAGGCGGCCTTGATGGCGACCGGCAGTCCGTGGTCGACGGCGAACGCCAACACCTCGTCGGGGCCGCCGACCGGGTCGGGGGTGCCGGGCACCAGGGGCGCGCCGGCGCGCTGGGCGATGTGCCGGGCGGTCACCTTGTCGCCGAGGTCCCGGATCGCCTGCGGGGTGGGGCCGATCCAGGTCAGCCCGGCGTCGATGACGGCCTGGGCGAAGTCGGCGTTCTCGGAGAGGAAGCCGTAGCCGGGGTGGACCGCGTCGGCGTCGGCCTTCGCGGCGACCTCCAGCAGCTTGTCGATGCGCAGGTACGTCTCGGCGGCGGTGTCCCCGCCGAGCGCGTACGCCTCGTCGGCCAGCGTGGCGTGCAGGGCGTCCCGGTCGGAGTCCGCGTAGACGGCGACGCTGCCGAGGCCGGCGTCGCGACAGGCGCGGATGACGCGGACGGCGATCTCGCCGCGGTTGGCGATGAGTACCTTGCGCACCTTGCTGGCTCCTCCCGGAGGGTCACTGACCGGGAGTGTATCGGCCACCGTGGCGGCCCTAACGATCGCTCAGTGTGGGATGCCGCACTGTTCCCCGCGCCTTAGTCAAATTTGCTTATTACGCTCGTCCGGTGTCTGCCACGCGAATGATGATCCTCGGCCTGGTGCGCTGGATGCAGCCCGTGCACGGCTACGACGTGCGCCGCGAGCTGCTCAGTTGGAGCGCCGACAAGTGGGCGAACGTGCAGCCCGGATCGATCTACCACGCCCTGCGCAAGCTCACGCAGGAAGGGCTGTTGCGCGAGGTGGCCACCGAGCAGGTGGGCGCCCGTCCGGCCCGCACCACGTACGAGGTCACCCCGAAGGGGGAGGAGGAGTTCGAGTCGCTGCTGCGCGGCCTGTGGTGGCAGCTGCACGAGCCGCCGGACCCGTTCGCGGCGGCGTTCTCCTTCCTGCCCGCGATGCCGCGCGAGGAGGCGGCGGCTGCCCTGCGCAACCGGGCGAACCTGCTGCGTGCCGGTGTCGAGTGGATGCGTACGTCGTTGAGTTCTGGCTGGATGCGTGAGACCAAGCCGGTGCACGTGGGGTGGATGTTCGAGCTCTGGACGGCCCGCTCCGAGGCGGAGATCTCCTGGTGCGAGCGGATCGCGGAACGGATCGAGTCGGGGGTCTCGTACCTGCCGGAGGGGCTGGAGCGGGCGCAGGGGTGGGAGGGCTGGGAGGAGCGGCTGCCGCCCCACCCGTCGCCGGGGCCGTCGGCCGAGGCGTCGCCCGGGCCGTCGCCTGGGCCGTCGGTGGAAGAATAATCAACGTTGACCATAAGAGCTATATCGCGTTAGCCTGCCCGGGGCGCCACGGGGGAGCCTGCCGTCCGGCGTCGTCTCCGAGGGACAGGCAGGCGGCCGGTGGCACCGGCCCGGACGACCAGGAGCAGAGATGATCGAGACCAGAGGGCTGCGGAAGTCGTTCCGTTCCCGGGAGGGTCGCCAGACGAAGACCGTCGACGCGGTGCGCGGCGTCGACCTGAAGGTCGCCGAGGGGGAGATCTTCGGCTTCCTCGGCCCCAACGGCGCCGGCAAGACCACCACCCTGCGGATGCTGGCCACGCTGATCGAGCCGGACGGCGGCGAGGCCACCGTCGCCGGGGCCGACCTGCGCCGGGACCCGGCCGAGGTGCGCCGCCGCATCGGCTACGTCGCCCAGGGCGGCAGCACCTGGGACGAGTCCACCGCCCGGGAGGAGCTCGTCCTGCACGCCCGGATGTACGGCATCGGCAAGGCCGAGGCGCTGCGGCGGGCCGCCCGCGCCCTCGACGCCTTCCAGCTCAGCGAGTACGCCGACCGCAAGTGCAAGACCTACTCCGGCGGTCAGCGCCGGCGGGTGGAGATCGCCCTCGGCATCATCCACGGGCCGAGGATCGTCTTCCTGGACGAGCCGACGACGGGCCTCGACCCGCAGAGCCGGGCGCACATGTGGGACGAGATCCGCCGGCTGCGGGCCGACGGCATGACCGTCTTCATCACCACCCACTACCTGGAGGAGGCCGACGCGCTCTGCGACCGGATCGCGATCACGGATCACGGCGAGGTGGTCGCGGAGGGCACCCCGGCGGACCTGAAGCGCGAGATCTCCGGCGACGTCGTGCTGGTCGGGCTGGACGCCGCGGCCACCCCGCAGGCCGCGCAGCTGCTCGACGGCGAGCCCTACGTCAACAAGCTGGAGACCGTCGAGGAGGGCGGGCTGCGGCTCTACGTCGACGAGGGGGCGACCGCCATCCCGCAGATCCTGCGCCGCGTCGACACCGCCGGCCTCGGGCTCGACTCCATCGAGCTGCACCGGCCCAGCCTCGACGACGTCTTCCTCACCAAGACCGGCCGCTCGCTGCGCGAGTCCTGATCCGGAGACCGGAGAGACCTCATGAAACTCGCCCGTGACACCTGGCTGATCTTCCAGCGCCAGCTCCAGCTGCTGCTGCGCAACCCCGTCTGGGTCTTCGTCGGCGTCTTCCAGCCGGTGATGTACCTGCTGCTCTTCGCCCCGCTGCTCAAGCCGGCGCTGAACGCGCCCACCCAGGCGGAGGCCTACAAGATCTTCGTACCGGGCCTGCTGGTGCTGCTGGCCATCTTCGGTGGCCTGTTCCAGGGCTTCGGCCTGATCGCCGAGCTGCGCGCCGGGGTCATCGAACGCTCCCGGGTCACCCCGGTCAGCCGCCTCGCCCTGCTGCTCGGCCGTTCGCTGCGCGACGTGGTGTCGCTCATCGTGCAGGCGGTCATCATCACCCTGCTCGCGCTCCTGTTCGACCTGCGCGTCTCCCTCGTCGACCTGCTGCTGGCGTACCTCATGCTCGCCCTGATCGCGCTGATGACCTCGGCCGTCTCCTACGGCATCGCGCTCAAGGTCAAGAGCGAGGACGCGCTGGCCCCGCTGATGAACACCGTGGCCCAGCCCGTGCTGCTGCTCTCCGGCATCCTGCTGCCGCTGACCTTCGCCCCCGGCTGGCTCCAGGGCATCGCCGAGTGGAACCCGTTCTCCTGGGCGGTCGACGGCACCCGGGCCCTCTTCGCCGGCGACCTCGGCGACGACAAGGTCTGGCAGGGGCTGGGCATCATCGCGATCCTCGCCGCCGCCGGCGTCGTCTGGGCCGCCCGGCAGTTCGCCCGCAGCGTCCGCTGAGCGGAGGTCTCCCTTCCTGGCGGCGGGGAGAGCTGCCTCTCACCAGGGGCGGGGCGCCGGCCCGACGCTTGTAGCGTGTGGCCGGTGCCCCGCCTCACCCGTGACCGGCTCACCTGGCTGACCTACGCCCAGCTCGGGCTGTGGGGCTTCTTCCTCTACGGCTTCGGGCCGGTCGTGCCGCTGCTCCGCGACGAACAGGGCACCTCGGCCGCCGTCGCCGGCCTGCACAGCACCGGCATCGCCGTCGGCGCGCTGGCCGGCGGGGCGCTCTTCGCGCCCCTGGCCCGCCGGCTCGGCCGGGGCCGGACGATCTGGACCGGGCTGGCGGGCGTGGCGGCCGGCGTCGCCGCCCTGGGCCTCGTCCGCGCCCTGCCCGCCACGATCACCGCCGTCGCGGTGATCGCCACCTTCGGCATGCTGGTGATCAGCGGCGTGTCCGTGGTGCTCACCGACCGGCACGGCACCGGCGCGCCGGCGGCGCTGACCGAGGCCAACGCCGTGGGCGCCGGCGCCGGCATCCTCGCCCCGCTGCTCATCGGCGCCAGCGTGGACGCCGGGTGGGGCTGGCGACCGGCGATGGCCGTCGAGATCGGCCTGATCACGCTGGTCGCGCTCGCCGCCCTGACCTTCCGCGTACGCCTGCCGCGGCCCGCCCCCGCTGCCGCGGCTCCCGGTGCCCCGCCGCCCGGCGACCGCCCCGCTGCCGGCCGGACGGCCCCTGCCGCTGCCGGCGGCCCGACGGTCCCTGCCGCCGCCGACCTGACGGTCCCTGCCGCTGCCGGCCCGAGGGTCCCTGCCGCTGCCGGCCTCGGCTCGGCCAGGGGCGGCGGCGCGACTACCGGCCTCGGCTCGGCGACGGGTGCCGGCGCGGCTGCCGACGCCCACCGGTCGGGCCGGCGGCTGCCGGCGGCGTACTGGATCGCCTGGGTGCTCATGGCGGTCACCGGCTCGATCGAGGTCTGCCTGTCGCTCTGGACGGCCGACGTGCTCCGCTCGCACGCCGGGATGGCGGCCGGCACCGCCTCGGCCGCCGTCGCCGCGATCGTCTGCGGCATGTTCGTGGGCCGGCTCGTCGGGGGCCGGTTCGCACTGCGGTACCGGCCCGTGCCGCTGCTGCTGGCCGCGCTGGGCGTGTCGCTGGCCGGATTCGCGCTCTTCTGGATCGCGCCGGTCGGCTGGCTCGCCGTCACCGGCCTGGTCGTCCTCGGCCTCGGTAACGCCCTGCACTACCCGCTGGCGATCTCGATCGCGCTCGCCGTGGCCGGGCCGGCTGCGGACCGGGCGGCCGGCTGGGCGTCGTACTCGATGGGGGTCGGCTTCGGGATCGCGCCGGTCGCGCTCGGCTGGGTGGCCGACGGCGTCGGACCGCACCTGGCCTTCCTGCTGCTGCCCGGCTTCATCGCGGCAGCCGCGCTGCTCGCCGCCCGCCTGGGCCGCGCCCTGCGCCCGGCCGGCGAACCCGCCCCCACCACCCCCGCGACGACGAACGCCTAGGCACAGACAGACCTGACCCTGACAGGCCCCTGCCTGCCCGCCGAGTGCCGTTCCCCGAGACCTGGCTGGAAGGGTCCCTGCCTGCCCGCCGAGAGGCGTTTCCCCGCGATCTTGGTAGGAAACGGCCCTCATAGGGGCCTTTTCCTACCAAGATCGCGCGGGGCGAGTCCTGCCCGGTCAGGTCAGTGCACCCGGGCCAGGGTCAGGCCGTCGGCGATCGGGAGCATCACCGCGTCGACCCGGACGTCGGCGAGCACCTCGTCGTTGAACGCCGCGATGGCCCGGTCGTCGGCGTTCTGCGGGGCGATCACCCGGCCACCGCGCAGCACGTTGTCGACCGCGATCATCCCGCCGGGACGCATCCGGGGCACCAACTCGGCCCAGTAGATCGGGTAGCCGGTCTTGTCGGCGTCGATGAACGCGAAGTCCAGGTAGCGCTCGTGGGGCAGCTCGCGCAGCGTGTCGCCGGCCGGGCCGATGCGCAGCTCGATCCGGTCGTCCACGCCGGCGCGGGCCCAGTACCGCCGGGCGATGCCGGTGAACTCCTCCGAGATGTCGAAGCAGGTCAGCCGCCCGCCCTCGGGCAGCCCGCGGGCGATGGCCAGCGACGAGAGGCCCGTGAACGTGCCCACCTCGACGGCCTGCCGCACCCCGAGCAGCCGGGTGAGGAAGGTCAGGAAGGCGGCCTGCTCCGGCGCGACCTGCATCTGCGCGTCGTTCGGCAGGGCCGCCCGGGTCTCCTCGGCCAGGTCCCGCATGATCTCGTCCGGCGGCGCACCGTGCGCGACCAGGTACGCGTGCAGTTCCGACGTGAGCGGGATCGACTTGGTGGTCATGAACGGACGCTAGCCGAGCGGCTCGACCGTCTGGTTGCCGGGCGCGACCTTCGTCCACAGATCGGTGATCCGCAGGTCCAGTTCGGCGAGGAGGTTACGCAGCATCGGCAGGGAGAGCCCGATGACCGTGCTCGGATCACCCTCGATCCGCTCCACGAACGGCCCGGCCAGCCCGTCGATCGTGAAGGCGCCCGCCACGGCCAGCGGCTCGCCGGTGCCCACGTACGTGGCGATCTCGTCGTCGCTGATGTCGGCGAAGTGCACGACGGTGGAGGCGACGGCTTCGGCCCGCCGCCCCGCCTCGACGTCGATTAGGCAGTGCCCGCTGTGCAGCACGCCGCTGCGCCCGCGCATCCGCTCCCAGCGCCGGGTGGCGTCCGCCGCGTCGTCCGGCTTGCCGAGAATCTCCCCGTCGAAGGCGAGCACAGAGTCGCACCCGATCACCAACGTCCGCTGGTCGTCGGTCGGTCGCAGCCGGGTGAGTATGGCCTGCGCCTTCATTCGGGCCAGTTCCAGGCAGAGCTCCTCGGCCCGCTCGGTGACCACGAGGGATTCGTCGACGCCGCTGACCAGCACGTCCGGTTCGATCCCGGCGGCCTGGAGAATCTTGCGGCGGGCGGGGCTCGCCGAGGCGAGCACGAGGCGGAGCGGCATGGATTTCGGCACGTCGCCGACGTTACCGGCTGGCCGGGGTGACGACGTCTCGGGTGGGACGTGTCCACCCTTGCCCGCCCGTCTCCGTCGTCCGGGTGCTCAGCGACTGATGCGGGGCGGCGGGTCGTCGCCACGACGACGCCGACGGGCGATGAACGTCCACGCGCCGCCGGCAGCCACGATCGCGCCGAGGGTGACCAGACCGCGGGTCGTCGCCCCGCCGTCCCCGTCGTCCGCCGGCTCCGCTACCGCCGTCGTGGCCGAGGTGGTCTGCGTAGGCGCGCTCGCCGTCGCCGAACCAAACCCCAGCGGCGGTACGTCTGCCGTCAACGCCGCCACCAGATCGATGACCCCGTGGCCGTACTCGTCGTCCCGCCCCGGAGCGCCCTTGTCGATCGCGGTGGCGGTTAGCCTGTGCGCCACCTCGGAGGCTGGGAGGTACGGATACTTGGACCGAATCAACGCTGCCGCCCCCGCAACGATGGCAGTCGAGTCCGAGGTTCCCGTGCCTTTTCGGTATTTGCCGTCCATGCTCGTGCTGTAAATATTGACCGCTGGAGCAGTCAGATCAACTTCCGCGCCTGTTACCGATACCGGCGCATGCCGTCCGGCTTGGTCTATGCCACCAACCGCAACCACCCCAGGCTCCCGGGCAGGGTATGCAACGGTCCTGTCCGTCGGGATGTTGCCTGATCCGGCAACGACTACAACGTTGGACGCAAGCGCTTTTCTGACCGCCTGCGTAAGGCGGGGGCTAGTGTCGCCTCCACTGGATATGCTGATCACATCTGCGCCTTTGGAAACCGCGAACTCTATTCCTAAGGCCAAGTTGTCGGCGTCGCCAAGATTGTTGGCCGAAGACGACATGATCGGAAGAATTTTAGCCTTAGGGGCGATGCCGAGCGCGCCTGCATTTGATGCCTGACCGTGCGCGGCGATCAACCCTGCCATTCCGGTGCCGTGTCCATTTCGGTCCTGTTGCCCGCTGCCGCTTCCGCCAGGGATGACGTCTGTCCCGACGAGCAGGTTCTTGTGAAGGTCGGGATGCGGATCGACGCCGGTGTCTGGTACTGCGACAATGACGCCTTCTCCGCGAGTTACTTGATGCGCTTGGTCTACTTTCAGATAGCGCAAGTGCCACTGGTCGCCTCGGATGCGGTCGACACCGTGTGGCTGCTGTGGGCGATCCGAAATGACGTTTCCTGCGGCAGGAGAGGCTGACATCGACACGCTTAGCGTTAGCGTGCCGAGCGCTGCGCGAAGCTTCACCTGTTGAAGCCGATAGCCGGCCCTGGGTCGATTGGTCCCTCCTCGTCAGGTGGGCCTACGACTGGGGGAACTCCCTGATCTGTCTCCCATGGGTGGTCCGGATCCCAGCGACGCGCTTCCTCGGTATCCCGACGTCGTCCGCCCCGCCCAGACGTACCGTTCGGGCTGCCCATTCCTACCGCACTCCCGTGCGGAGTGCCCCCGATGGGGGGCATGCCATGATTACCCCCGAAACCCCGGCCTCCGCCGGGTCGGGAGCCTGCTCCGCCTGTCGGCGCGGTGCCCGCGCCGCCGCCGCCGATCACGCCGCCGATTGGATTCACCCGCCGTGGTTGATTGTTAACCGCCCCGGGGTGACCGAACCCTGTTCCGGGCGCTCCCCCGATCATGCCACTAGGTGGCATAGCCCGGCTTGGAGATGGTTGCATCGGGTGGGCTTGGTTGCCAGTGCCGTTGGGGATGGGTCGGCCCAAGGTGCCATTTTGCGGCGTCGTTGCGCTAGGTCGACTAACCCCTGTCGATAACGGAGGAATCCCTGCGCCGCCTGGATATGGATTCGGCGGTGCGAGTGGCGTAGTCGTTGGCAGTCCAGGGCTGGCTGGCGCCGGTGCCAGACCAGTGCCGGCACCGCCCAAAACGGGACCCATTCCCGGCGCGGTGGGGACTTGGACGGCTCGAACAGGTCCGGACGGCCGGCTGAGCGATGGTGAACCGGTTGACGTTGTCATCGGTAGCGGGACGATCGGTGGAATGGCCGGTGCGACCCCGCCGCCGTATACGTCTCCGGATGCAGGATCAATCCCGGGCCGTGGTGGCCTGACAGGTGGCGGCTTTTGGAGCATTACTTGGGCGTGTTGGAGTTCGTTGCTGAGGCCGTACATGATGCCGCGCGCCTGGACGTTGAGCCGTTCCAGGTCGGCGTCCGTGACCGGGCGGTCGGGGACCCGGCTGCCCATGGCCGCCTTCGGGTCGGCGAGCGTCGCCTCGTACGTCTGCTTCTCCTGGACCTTGACGGCGTACGCCTCGTAGATCTTCTTGAGCTCGGCGCGGGTGGCGCCGATGGCCTGCGTGGCGGCGGAGAGCACGGTGTAGTTGGCGCTGGCGGCGTCGTGCGTGCGCTGCACCTTGTCGATCAGCTCGTCCAGCTCGCGGATGTACGCCCGGGCGGCCTCGTTGGTTCCCGGGGGCCATGCCTCCGCCAGCCCTCGGCGGTATTCCTGGAGGCGGCTCAGGTGGGCCCGGGAGAGGTCGCAGACCTTGCGCCAGCCGGCGACCTGCTTCCAGTGGTTGGTGGTGTCGTGGTCCTGGAGGCAGGCCCACATGTTGGCGACGTCCATCAGCCGCCAGTCGGTGAGGGCGGACGTGCGGCCGCCGGTGCCCCGCTCGATCACGGCAGCACCACCGGCCTCTGCCCCTGCCCCGGCACGGGCTCCGGCCCGGTGGGATCGGGCAGCACCGGCGGCGCGCCGCGGGGCGCTGCGGCGGCCGGGTTGGCGAGGGCCCGCTCGACGTCGGTCACGCGCGCGGAGGCGAAGGCGTCGGACCCGGTGTAGTTGGTGGCGACGGTGCCGGCGGCGACGGCCAGGTGGCCGGTGGCGTCGCGGACGCCCCAGACCATGTCGGCGGTGGCCTGCTGGGTCTCGTGGTGCGCGTGCAGGAAGTTGACCAGCTCGATGAACGCGTCGGCCGGGTTGGGCACCGGTGCGGTCATGTCCTCGGCGATGTACGACAGGTGCGGGGCGTAGTTGCGTTCGACCTCGGCCTGGAGCTTGTCGGCGAACTCGCGGAGCTGGCGGATGTCCGCCTCGATGCCACCGTAGCCGCGGAGCCAGGACGGTGGACCGTCCTCCTCGGGGATCATCGGCCCTCCCTACCCGTCACTGCGCCGTTTCCCTGAGTGAGATTAATGGTTCCCCGGGCCTGTCGGCAGCCCCACCCCGGCACCCGGCGGCCGCCCTGCGCGCGTGCAGGGGCGCCGAGCTGCGGTGATCCGTACGGAAATGGTCAGCGGGGCAGGCCGGACGCCCGCCAGGCGCCGGGGCCGGCGGTCGCCGCTCCGGCGGGCCGGCCGGAGCGCGCCCAGGCGGACGCGGCGACCGGAGGGGTCGCGGCGGCCGGGCGGGACCGTACGACGATCGCGCCCACCAGCGCGGCCAGTTCCTCGGCGGTGGGGACCCCGCGGACGACCCGGAACAGCGGCTCTTCGGCAGACATGGCGCCAGCGTACGCGCCGGAGAGGTTGACCTGAACCGCACAGTGGCGTGCCGGCGGTGTGAGCGTCGTCGGCTCCGGGTACCGTCTGGGCGATGTCGAACGCGCTGCCCCAACTCGTCGCTGACCGATACCGGCTCCTTTCGCCGCTCGGTCAGGGCGGCATGGGTCGGGTGTGGAAGGCGCGCGACGAGGTGCTGCACCGGGACGTGGCGATCAAGGAACTCGTTCCGCCGCCCAGCCTCACCGACGAGGAGCGCCGCGAGATGCGGGAACGCTCGCTGCGTGAGGCCCGGGCCATCGCCCGGCTCAACCACATCAACGTGGTCCGCATCTTCGACGTGCTGCGCACCGACGGCGACCCGTGGATCGTCATGGAGTACGTGCCGTCGAAGTCGTTGCAGGACACCCTCGCCGAGGACGGCCCGGTGACGCCCGCGCGCGCCGTGGAGATCGGCCTGGGCGTGCTGGCCGCGCTGAAGTCGGCGCACAAGGCCGGCGTGATGCACCGCGACGTCAAGCCCGGCAACGTGCTGCTCGGCGACGACGGCCGGGTGGTGCTGACCGATTTCGGCCTCGCCACGATCCCCGGCGACCCGAACGTGACCCGCACCGGCATGGTGCTGGGCTCGCCCGCGTACATCTCGCCGGAGCGGGCCCGCGAGGGCACCGCCGGGCCGGAGGCCGACCTCTGGTCGCTGGGCGCCACCCTCTACGCGGCGGTCGAGGGCAAGTCGCCGTACGCGCGGCCGTCGGCGATCGCCACCCTGGCGGCGCTCGCCACCGAGCCGATGCCGCCGCCGAAGAACGCCGGGCCGCTCAAGCCGGTGCTCAACGGCCTGCTGCGCAAGGACCCCAAGGAGCGGATCACCGCCGAGGTGGCGGAGAAGCTGCTGCGCCGCGCGGGTGGCAAGCGCACGCGCACCATCCCGCTGCTCGACGGCGTACGCCGGCCGGGGCCGAACGGTCCGCGGGAGCCGCGCCCGCCGCTGGTGCCGGCGCCGCGACCGGCCGAGGGCGCGTCCGACAGGCCGGTCAGCCCGCCGGCGCCCCGCGCGCCGCAGGCGGCGGCCGGGGCCGGTGCGGCGGCGGCCGCCGAGGACGCGACCGCGGCGTCCTCCTCGGACCTCGCGCCGACCGCGAAGGTCGGACCGTCCAGCTCGGACACCGCCCCGACGGCGAAGGTCGACCCGCCGAAGCCGGCGCTCGACGACACGAAGGCCGAGCCGGTGCAGCCCGCGCCCCGGCGCCCGGCGAATCCCACCTCGGTGATGCCCGCGCCGGTGAGCCCGCCGTCCGGCCGGGCGACGGTCGTGGCGTCCGAGGGTACGAAGCCCGACAACACCCGCCGCAACATCCTGATTGGCGTGCTGGTCGCGCTGCTGCTGCTCGGCCTCGTGGTGATCGTGCCGATGCTGTCCGGCGGCGACGGCGGGGACGGCGGCGGCACCCCGCAGGCCGACCCGACCGGCGCCGCGACCACGCAGGGGCAGCCGCAGTCCTCCGCGCCGGCCCCGCCCACGAGCGCCGCGCCGAGCCCGACGCCCTCGGCCACCCCCTCCCCGACGCCGGACGCGCTGCCGGCGGGCTGGAAGCTGCACAAGGACCCGGCCGGCTTCGCGCTGCCGCTGCCAGAGGGCTGGGTGCGTCGACAGGTGGACCGCAGCACGGTCGTCTTCGACCAGTCCAACGGGCCGGGCGAGCTGCTCGTCCAGTGGACCAGCAGCCCCCAGGACGACGCGTACGCCGACTGGAAGAGGCAGGAGTCGGGTCGCAAGAGCCGCGTCAACAACTACCAGTACCTGAGCATCGAGCGCTGTGACTACTTCAAGACCTGCGCGGACTGGGAGTGGCTGGAGACCCGTGACGGCACCCGGATCCACGTCCGCAACCGGGGCTTCGTGACGGCCAGCAACCGAGGCTACGCCCTGCGCTGGGAGGTCGCCGCGAAGGACTGGCAGGCCAACCTGGCCAACTTCGACCGGATCGCCAAGGGCTTCGTGCCCGACCGCAAGGACTGACCCGCGGGATTCGCGCCCGTTGCGAGATCGACTCGCATGACCTTCCGCCGTACGGGGTATCTGACCTTCACGACGGAAGGGAGGGTACGACATGGGTTACCGACGGAGGGACGCCCGGCCCCGAGTGGCACTGTGGATGCTCGTGGCCCTCGGCGACATCGTCCTGCTGCTCGTCAGCGCCGGCCTGCCGGTGCTGGTCGCACTGCTCAGCGTCGTCACCGTCACCCTCGCCGGGGTGGGTGCCCGGCGATTCGTCCGGCGGGGCACGCTCGCCCGCGAGGACGCGGTGACCGTCCCCGTGGCGGCCCGACGGCGGGCCTGACGCCCACGAGACGCGGCGTGGCGGCAGCCGGACCAGTTGTCGACCGTACGGTGACAACCGATCCCGCTGCCGCCAACTGCCTCCCCAGGCGACTCAGGCTCAGGTGTTGTTGGCCAGCGCGATCAACCGGCTCCGGTCACCGTTCCAGTAGTTGCGGTCGACCCCGCCGCTGATCCCCGCGACGCTGCCCCGGTCGGTGTACTGCCAGAAGCTCCAGAACGGCGCCCCGGCCGGCAGCGTGCCGACCGTGCTCGACCAGCGGGCGACCCAGAGCGGGTGGTTCGCCCACGGGGCGGTCCAGCTGCCGGTGCACTGGTTCCACCAGCTCGTGGTGGTGTAGATGACCGCGTAGCGGCCGGTGCGGGAGCGGTAGGTGTTGAGGAAGTCCTGGACCCAGTTCCGCATGCCGGTCGTGCTCAGGCCGTAGCAGTAGCCCCCGGCGTACGGGTTGGCTTCGAGGTCCAGCGCGGCCGGGAGGGTCCGGCTGTCGGCGGACCAGGCGCCGCCGTTGGACGCCAGGTAGTTCGCCTGGACCGCCCCGGAGGAGATGTTGGGCCGGGCGAAGTGGTACGCCCCCCGGATGACACCGGCGTTGTAGGCGGCCACGTAGTTCGTGTTGAACCTCGGGTCCTTGTAGCTGGTGCCCTCGGTCGCCTTGATGAAGGCGAACTGGATGCCCGCGTTGCGGACGCTGGTCCAGTTGATGGCGCCCTGGTAGTGGGACACGTCGATGCCGGGAGTGGTGGCGGCGGACGCCGGGGCCGCGGTCGCGACGAGCCCCGCCGCCGCGGTGGCCAGGGTCGCGAGGGTGGCGGCCAGCAGCCGCCGCAGGGATGTTCCGGTACGGGTCATGGATGCCTCCAAGGACGCCGGACTTAATAGACGTTCATCTTTGGAGGTAAGTGCCCCGAATGGCAAGGGGGGGCTAAGGAAATCTTCATGGACGGTGGAAGTCGACCACCGTGCCGGGGTGCGTCGCGCCGCCTCAGCGCAGCGTGGCCGGATCGACGCGCCACCGGATCGGCTCGGCCAGGCTGAGCTCCTCGCCCGGCTTCGCGACCTGGTCCTCGACGTAGTGCGCGCCGTCCAGCCGGTGCAGCCGCAGCGAGTGGCCGGCCCCGTCCTGCTCGACCAGCAGGTACCACGGGATCCCGGCGATCGCGTAGAGCTGCATCTTGACCAACCGGTCGGCGGCCGCGTTTCCCGGCGAGACGATCTCGCAGACGAGGACGACCTCGCCCGCCTCGACGACGGTGCCCTCGTCGTCGGTGTCGGCCACCACCACGTCGGGGATGACGATGCGGTCGACGCCGAGCCGGACGTTCACCGCCTCGAAGACCGCGAGGGCCCCGGCGGCGTCGTCCAGGCTGTTGGCCAGCATTCGCGACACCCGCTGGTGCCGCTTGCTCGGGGCAGGGCTCACGATCAGGCTCCCGTCGAGCAACTCGATCCGGTTCGGCGTCTCGCCCATGGCGAGGTACTCGGCCTCGGTCCACAGACCGACGTGGGGTTCCAGGGGTGCCGCAGTCACCGGCGTCCACCTCCCGCTCCTGTCGCCACCGGATCAGCCTTCCACGATACGGACCGACGAGGACGCAGCGACACAGGTCGGGGCCGGTAGGCTCGCGCCCCATGGTGTCGATCGACGGGCTCGGCGGTCTCTGGGACAAGCTGTTCGCGGCGCAGCCGGACCCCCCGCCCCTGCTGGTGCTGCTGACCGCCGTCGTCGCGCTGGTGGTCGTCAGCACCCGCCTGCCCTGGCGGATCGCCCGCAACGCCATCACCATCGCCCACGAGGGCGGGCACGCGCTGGTCGCCCTGCTCACCGGCCGCCGCCTGCACGGCATCCGGCTGCACTCGGACACCTCCGGGCTCACCCTCTCCGCCGGCCGGCCCACCGGCCCGGGGATGATCCTCACCCTGCTCGCCGGCTACGTCGCCCCGCCGCTGGTCGGGCTGGCCGGCGCGTGGCTGCTCGGCGGCAACCGGATCACCCTGCTGCTCTGGGTCGCCGTGGCGCTGCTGCTGGCCATGCTGATCATGATCCGCAACGTCTTCGGCGTGGTGTCGCTGCTGGTCACCGGCGGGGTGGTGCTCGCCGTCTCCTGGTACGCCGAGCCCCAGGTGCAGGCGGCGTTCGCGTACGTCGGCGTCTGGTTCCTGCTGCTCGGCGGGGTGCGGCCGGTGGTGGAGCTGCAACGGCTGCGCGCCCGGGGGCGGATGCCCGCCTCCGACGCCGACCAGCTCGCCGGCCTCACGCCGCTGCCCGCGTTCTTCTGGGTCACCGTCTTCGCCCTGGTCAACCTGGTCGTCCTCGGCGCCGGCGCGCTGCTGCTCGCCGGCCCGATCCTCACCGAGGCCGGCCTGACCCCCTGACCCGGCCGCGTACGCCGGGAGCTGCGCGCATGGATCCCGGTCGGCGGGTCCGACGTGAGCGAGCTGGCGAAAATGATCGGCTGACCGGGCAACCGGCGGCACCGCCGGGAGCGTGTCCCCTGCGACCGTCACGGGGAGGTAGCAGGTGCCGGACGTCGACGGGTTCGACGAGTTCTACCGGGGCAGCCGGCAACGGCTGCTCGGCTTCGTCTACGCGCTCACCGGCGACCTCGCCGAGGCGCAGGACGCCGTGCAGGAGGCGTACATCCGGGCCTGGCAGCGCTGGTCGACGGTGAGCACGTACGAGGAGCCGGAGGCGTGGGTGCGGGTGGTGGCCAGCCGGATCGCGGTCAGCCGGTGGCGCAGCCTGCGCAGCCGGGCCCGCGCCTACCTGCGGCACGGCGCCAACGAGAGCGTGCCCGGCCCGGACACCGCCACCGTCGAGGTGGTCACCGCCCTGCGCCGGCTGCCCGAGGAGCAGCGCACCGCCATCGCCCTCTACTACCTGGTCGGCATGCCGGTCGCCGAGGTGGCCCGGCAGACGGCCGCCCCGGTGGGCACGGTCAAGGCCCGACTCTCCCGGGGGCGCGCCGCGCTCGCCGGGCTGCTCGCCGTCTCTGACCTGGAGGAGGCCGCCGATGCGTGACGAGATGACCTTCGTCGAGCAGGTGCACCGGGACCTGCGCGACGTCCGCTGGCCGGAGCCGGCGGAGATCCGCGCCCGGGCCCGCAGGCGCAGCAGGCGTACGGCGCTCGCGGCGGCGGTCGCGGTGCTCGCCGTCGCCTCCACCTCCGCCGTGGCGGTCGGGGACTGGTCCGGGCGGCGGGAGCTCTCCTCGGCGTCCCCGCCGCAGGCGGCCGTGCCGGCGGCCCGGGTCGAGATTCCCCCGGCGGCCCTGCTGCAACGGGACGACCTGTCGGCGCGGACGGGCGTCCAACTCAGCGAGGCCGGGCTGGGCGGCACCGTCGACGTGGGCGTGGGCCTGCGCCGGTGCGCGGCCAAGCGCAACAGCGGTGCGCCGGCGCAGGAGACCTGGGTGAGCCGGTCCCAGACGGTGCTGCGACCGACCCTCGGCGGCGGCGGGGGGCGGCTCGGCGACGTCCTGGTCGTCCAGGATCTGCACCGGTTGCGGGGCGACGGGGCCGCGCGGTTCTTCGAGGGGCTGCGCGGGCAGCTCGCCGTCTGCCGGGAGTGGCGGGAGGTGCGGTCGATCGAGTGGGGCGGCGAGTCCGTCACCGTCGAGGACGTGCACCGCTGGGAGGCGCCCCGGCGCGACTTCGCCGGGGACGAGTCGCTCCTGCTGCGCCACTCGGTCTCGGCGACCCTCGACCCGGTCGACGGGCAGGCGCCCGCCCAGCCGTCCGTGCCGGACGCGACCGTGGTGGTGCGGGTCGGCGACCTGGTGAGCGTGCTGATCCTGGAGCCGACCACCGAGGCCGAGCTGGTCCGCCTCGCCGGGCTGGCCGCGCGCCGCATGTGCGCCGCCGCCAATCCGTCCTGCTGACCCGCCCGGGGGTGGGTGGGTGCCCACCCCCGGCCCCGACGGTCAGAGCGGGATGTTGCCGTGCTTCTTCGGCGGCAGGGTCTCGCGCTTGGTGCGGAGCACCCGCAGCGCGCGGACGATCTGGGTACGCGTCTCGTGCGGCGGGATGACGCTGTCCACGTAGCCGCGCTCGGCCGCGATGTACGGGTTGGCGAGGGTGTCCTCGTACTCGGCGATCTTCTCGGCCCGCACGGCTGCCGGGTCCTCGGCGGCGGCCAGCTCGGAGCGGTAGAGGATGTTCACCGCGCCCTGCGCGCCCATCACCGCGATCTGTGCGGTCGGCCAGGCGAAGTTCAGGTCCGCGCCGAGGTGCTTGGAGCCCATCACGTCGTACGCCCCGCCGTACGCCTTGCGGGTGATCACGGTGACCTTGGGGACGGTGGCCTCGGCGTACGCGTAGATGAGCTTCGCCCCCCGGCGGATGATGCCGTCCCACTCCTGGCCGGTGCCGGGCAGGAAGCCGGGGACGTCCACGAAGGTCAGCACCGGGATGTTGAACGCGTCGCAGGTGCGCACGAACCGGGCGGCCTTCTCCGAGGCGGCGATGTCCAGGGTGCCGGCGAAGTGCATCGGCTGGTTGGCGACCACGCCGACCGGCCGGCCCTCGACCCGGCCGTAGCCGACGACGATGTTCTGCGCGTAGAGCGGCTGGACCTCCAGGAACTCGCCGTCGTCGAGGACGTGCTCGATCACCCGGTGCATGTCGTACGGCTGGTTCGCCGAGTCGGGGATCAGCGTGTCCAGCTCCCGGTCCTCGTCGGAGATGTCGAGGTCGCCCGGGGCGTCGAAGACCACCGGCTCGTCCAGGTTGTTCGACGGCAGGTACGACAGCAGCGCCTTGACGTAGTCGATCGCGTCCTGCTCGTCCGTGGCGAGGTAGTGCGCGTTGCCGCTGCGCGAGTTGTGCGTACGGGCCCCGCCCAGCTCCTCCATCCCCACGTCCTCGCCGGTGACCGTCTTGATGACGTCCGGGCCGGTGATGAACATGTGCGAGGTCTGGTCGACCATCACGGTGAAGTCGGTGACCGCCGGGGAGTAGACCGCCCCGCCGGCGCACGGGCCCATGATCAGGGAGATCTGCGGGATGACGCCACTGGCCCGTACGTTGCGGAAGAAGATCTCACCGTAGAGGCCGAGCGAGGCGACGCCCTCCTGGATGCGCGCGCCCCCGGAGTCGTTGATGCCGACGACCGGGCAGCCGATCTTCATCGCCAGGTCCATCACCTTGACGATCTTCTCGCCGAAGACCTCGCCGAGGGAGCCACCGAAGACGGTGAAGTCCTGGGCGAAGACGCAGACCTGCCGGCCGTCGATGGTGCCGTAGCCGGTGATGACGCCGTCGCCGTACGGGCGGGTCTTCGCCAGGCCGAAGTTGGTGGACCGGTGCCGGGCCAGCTCGTCCAGCTCGACGAAGGAACCCTCGTCGAGCAGCATCTCGATCCGCTCGCGGGCGGTCTTCTTGCCCCTCGCGTGCTGCTTCTCGACCGCGCGCGCCGACCCGGCGTGCACCGCCTCGTCGACCCGACGCTCCAGGTCGGCCAGCTTGCCCGCGGTGCTGTGGATGTTGATCCCGGTCTCGGTAGTCACCCTGGGAATATAACGATGGTTCAGGCCGCCGCCGCTGTGCAGTTCGCCTCAGCCCGACCCGCGACGCCCCCGGTCGGCCGGACGGGGGCGGCCGTAGGCTGACGGGATGCCGGGCTCGCCGTACACCGATCTGGACCGCCCGCCGCTGTCGGCGGCGCGGCTGCGGCGGGCGCTGGTCGCCCCGCACGGGCCGTGGGCCCGGCTGGAGCTGCGCGCCGAGACCGGCTCGACCAACGCGGACGTCGCCGAGGCGGCCCGGGCCGGCGAGCCGGAGGGCCTGGTGGTGGTCGCGGAGCGGCAGACCGCCGGGCGCGGTCGGCGCGGTCGGGTCTGGCAGTCGCCGGCCCGGGCCGGCATCGCCACCAGCGTGCTGCTCCGCCCGGGGGAGGCCGTCGCCGACCGCGGCTGGCCGCCCGCACCCCAGACGGGGTACGGCTGGTTGCCGCTGCTCGCCGGCGTCGCCCTGGTCGAGGCGGTGACCCGGCTGGCCGAGCTGGAAGCGGGACTGAAGTGGCCGAACGACCTGCTCGTCGGCGACGCCAAGTGCGCCGGCATCCTCGCCGAGGCGGTGCCGGGGTCCTCGCCGGCCCGGCCGCCCGCGATCGTGCTCGGCATCGGCCTCAACGTCACGCTCCGCGCCGACGAGCTGCCGGAGAACCCGACGGGGCTGCCGGCGACCTCCCTGCAACTGGCCGGCGCGGCGGCCACCGACCGGGACCCGCTGCTGCGGGCCCTGCTGCGCGGGGTCGCCGACTGGTACGGCGAGTGGCGCGCGGCCGGCGGGGACGCGGTCGCCAGCGGCCTGCGTGACGCCTACCTGGCGAGCTGCGCGACGATCGACCGGCAGGTACGCGTGCTGCTGCCCGGCGGTGAGGAGGTGACCGGCACCGCGACCGGCGTGGACGCCGACGGCCAGCTCCTGGTCGCCACCCCCACCGGCACCCGTGCCCTCGCCGCCGGCGACGTCCTGCACCTCCGCTGACCGCCGACTCCCGCCGCGCGGCTGATCCCTGCGGGTGAGGGGAGCGGTTACGGTCAGCGCGTCCGTTTCTGCGAGGAGGTTCCCGTGGCGTTCCCCGATGACGTGCTCACCGAGGACGAGCACGTCGTACTGCACCTGCACCCGCACTGGAAGGCGCTGATCCGGCCGGTCGCGGTGCTCGTGCTCGCCGTCGCGGCGGTGGTGGCCGGCATGGTCCTGCTGCCGTCCGGCGGGGGCGGCTCGATCGCGCTCGCCGTCATCGGCGGCCTGGCCCTGCTGGCGGTGCTGTGGCTGGCGCTCTGGCCGTTCCTGGTCTGGCGGAGCACCCACTACCTCTTCACCAACGAGCGGGTGCTGCTCCAGCAGGGGGTGCTCTCCCGCGACCGCCGGGACATCCCGCTGACCCGGATCAACGACCACGCGATGAACCAGCAGTTCGTGGAGCGCCTGCTCGGCTGCGGGACCCTGACCATCGAGTCCGCCGGTGAGCGCGGCCAGTCCGTCCTGCACGACGTGCCGAGGGTCGGCCAGGTCCAGACCAAGCTCTACGAGCTGGTGGAGGCCCACCACGACAAGCACTCCCTCGGCGACACCGAGATGCGCGACATCCTGGCGGACCTGCACGAGGGCAAGCCCCTGCGCGACCCGACCGCCTGAGACGCGGCAATCCGCTGCGCGACCCGACCTCCTGAGACGCCAGGGCCCCGGTCGGCCTGGCCCGGATCGGGCGGTCGGGCCGGTCGGGGCCGTGGTGGCGCGTGGGTCAGCGGCGTGGCGGGCGGCGGGTGCTGGCCTGCAGCTCGGCGGCCAGCTCCGCCTCCAGCTCCCGGTCGAGGGAGCCGCCGAGGCCGGCGTCGAGCGGGGCGGGGCGCCCCTGGACCGGGGCCCCCGGGCCCGCCGCCGGCGCGGGCTCGGCGCCGGGCGCGACGCGCGGGGCGGGCCGCGCGGAGCCCGGCGGTGGTTCGGACTCCTCCAGCTCGGAGATCGACTCGGCCAGCTCGGCCACCGGGTCCATCTCGGCCATCGTGTCCCACTCGTCGCGCGGGATGCTGTGCCACGTCTCGGCCGCGTGGGCCGGCGCCGGTTGGAAGACGAACGTCCGGTAGGACCAGAACCGGAACAGCGTCGCGAGCAGCACGCCACCGGTCTTGGCCACGTTGAGGGCCAGCAGGCTGGTCAGGCCCAAGCCGTACTTGGCGGCGGCCAGGACGCCCAGCTCGATGAGCAGGCCGGCGCCGTTGAAGAGGAAGAAGAGGGCGTACTCGCGCCGCATGGCTGATTTCGGCCGATCGCGGTACGTCCAGTGACGATTCATCAGATAAGACGTGATCGTCGCCACTACGGTCGCGATGACCGTCGCCTTCAGTTGACCATCGACGAAAACGGTCAGTGCGAGCGCATTGAACACGGCGTAATTGATTACGGTGTTGACGCCGCCGACGATTCCGAACTTGAGCGCCTCGTGGATGAACTTCTGCCAGCGCTCAGGCAGCAGACGGACAAGACGCATGCGGAACACCTTAGGGCAGTGGGCGGGGCCGGCAGGCTCCGGCCGGGACGGGGTGGGCGGTAGGTCACGCCCGGTGGTCTCGGTCGTGCTTCTCTTCCGGAACGGTCGGGGTTCCCGCTTCGACGAAGACGAACCGTCGGTAGGACCAGAACCGGAACAGCGTCCCGAGGCCGGTCCCGACGATGAAGCTGGCGATGTTGTCGGCCAGCGGGGTCTGGAACACCTCCGGCCAGATGCTGCCCAGGCCGTAGCGGCTGACCGCCAGGCAGGCCACGGCGATCCCCAGGCCGACGCCGTTGAAGAAGAAGAACAGCGCGTACTCGCGGGCCGGGTTGGAGCGCTTGCGGTGCCGCCACGTCCAGAACCGGTTGCCGACGAACGCGACGGACGCCGCGACCACCGTCGAGATGGTCTTCGCGGTGACCTGCTCGACGCCCCGCACGCTCGTCAGGTAGTTGAAGAGCGCGAAGTCGATCAGGAAGGCGATCCCGCCCACGGTGGCGAACTTGCTCAACTCGCGGACCAGGTGGCCGAAACGGTCCACCAGCGAGCGGACCAGACCCGGGCGGGTCTGCCGGGAGCCTGGCTCCCCGGTCATCGTCGCGGCCACGACGCGAGCCTACCGGCTCGGGACATCCCGCACGGGTAGCAACGGCGGACCGCCTGTGCGGGTGTGCGCCTGTGGACAGAGCGTAGCGGGACCGGGCGGCCCTCCGGGGCGGATCGCGGGTTCCGCCGACGGGACGCGGCCGACCCGGCCGGTGAGGTTTCCCCACAGGATTTGCGTGAAACTGCGCGTGAAAGCGGGTATTAGCTCG
This sequence comes from Micromonospora sp. NPDC023644, assembly GCF_040640115.1. Classification (NCBI taxonomy): domain Bacteria; kingdom Bacillati; phylum Actinomycetota; class Actinomycetes; order Micromonosporales; family Micromonosporaceae; genus Micromonospora; species Micromonospora sp. NPDC023644. Next base: position 143,617 of record NZ_JBFABA010000008.1, read on the forward strand.
TGATGCCGCAGCGTGCCCGCACCTTGTGCAGTTCTTCACAACCAGTCCCACTGACTGGTGACCTCGCCCGGTTTACGCTGAGGCCAATCCCAGGTTTCCACGAAGGCGACGCATCGCGCCGTCAAGACTCGTGCATCCCATAGATCGGTCAGCGTCGACCACAAGGAGATGTGTCATGGTTGCTCCGGCTACCGTTCGGGGTATCGATCAGGCCCCGACGTCCCACCCCAAACTGCTCGCCTGGGTCCGTGAGGTCGCTGAACTGACCACCCCCGACCGCGTCGTCTGGGTGGACGGGTCCGACGAGGAGTGGCGCCGCCTCACCGACGAGCTGGTCGAGGCCGGCACCCTGATCCGGCTCAACCCCGAGAAGAAGCCCAACTCGTTCTACGCGCGCACCGACCCGACGGACGTCGCCCGGGTCGAGGAGCGCACCTTCATCTGCTCCGTCGACGAGGCGGACGCCGGCCCCACCAACAACTGGATGGCGCCGGCCGAGATGAAGCGGACGATGACGGAGCTGTACCGCGGTTGCATGCGCGGGCGCACCATGTACGTCATCCCGTTCTGCATGGGCCCGGTCGAGGCCGAGAGCCCCATGTTCGGCGTCGAGATCACCGACAGCCCGTACGTGGTCGCCTCCATGCGCATCATGACCCGGATGGGCGCCAAGGTCCTGGAGGCCATGGGCGACGACGCCGACTTCGTCCACGCGCTGCACTCCATCGGCGCCCCGCTCGCCCCCGGCCAGCAGGACGTGGCGTGGCCGTGCAACGAGACGAAGTACATCTCGCACTTCCCGGAGAGCCGGGAGATCTGGTCCTTCGGCTCCGGCTACGGCGGCAACTCGCTGCTCGGCAAGAAGTGCTACTCGCTGCGGATCGCCAGCGTGATGGGCCGCGACGAGGGCTGGCTCGCCGAGCACATGCTCATCCTCAAGATCACCTCGCCGGAGGGGAAGGTCTACCACGTCGCCGGGGCCTTCCCGTCGGCCTGCGGCAAGACCAACCTGGCCATGCTGGAGCCGACCGTCCCGGGCTGGAAGGTCGAGACCATCGGCGACGACATCGCCTGGATGCGCTTCGGCCCGGACGGCCGCCTCTACGCGGTCAACCCGGAGTACGGCCTCTTCGGCGTCGCGCCCGGCACCGACTGGAAGACCAACGCCAACGCGATGCGGACGCTGGACCGCGGCAACTCCATCTTCACCAACGTCGCCCTGACCGACGACGGGGACATCTGGTGGGAGGGCATGGGCGAGCCGCCGGCGCACCTGGTCGACTGGAAGGGCAACGACTGGACGCCGCAGAGCGACAGCCTCTCCTCGCACGCGAACAGCCGGTTCTGCACCCCGATCACCCAGTGCCCGATCCTCGCCGAGGACTACTACGACCCGAACGGCGTGCCGATCGACGCGATCCTCTTCGGCGGTCGCCGCCGGGACACCATCCCGCTGGTGACCGAGGCCCGCGACTGGGTGCACGGCGTCTACATGGGCGCGACGCTCTCCTCGGAGACCACCGCCGCCGCGTCCGGCGCGGTCGGCGTCGTCCGGCGCGACCCGATGGCGATGCTCCCGTTCATCGGTTACCACGCCGGCGACTACTTCCGGCACTGGATCGAGATGGGCAAGGGCACCGACGGCGACGAGTCGAAGCTGCCGAAGATCTACTACGTCAACTGGTTCCGCAAGGACCCGGAGGGCAACTTCCTCTGGCCGGGCTTCGGCGAGAACTCCCGGGTGCTCAAGTGGATCATCGAGCGGATCGAGGGGCGCGCCGAGGCGGTGGAGACCCCGATCGGCATGGTCCCGGCCCAGGACGCGCTCGACGTCGAGGGCCTGGACATGACCCCGGAGGACGTCCGGATCGCGCTGAAGGTCGACCCGGAGGAGTGGCGCGCGGAGCTCCCGATGGTCACCGAGTGGTTCGAGAAGTTCGGCGACAAGCTGCCAGGCGTGCTCTGGGCCGAGCTGGACGCGCTACGCGCCCGGCTCGACGCGGCGCCCCAGCGCTGAGCAGAGGTGTGACCGAGGCCCCGATCGGGCATCATCGGATCCCATGAGGACGGCCGCCGCGACCGAGGTCCGGCGGCCGTCCGCCGTCCGGGCCCTGACCACGCTGCTCGCACTGACCGCGGCGGCCACCGTCGTGGTCGAGCTGCTCAACTGGTGGTACGCCCCGGAGCAGGGCTTCGGGCTGGCGGTGCGGACGGGCTGGGCGATGCTCCGGTCGCTCGGCTTCCTGCTGCTGATCGGGCACGTCCGTCGGGGCCGGACGGTGGCCCGGCCGTTCGGACTGATCCTGGCGGTGACCACGGTCTTCGCGGTCGGCCGGCTGATCGTGCCCCGGCAGGGGGTGCCGCCGCTGCCGGGGCTGCTCGGGTTCGCCCTGCTCACCGTGCTCTGCGCCGCCGTGGTCTGGCTGCTCTACCGCTCACCCGCGGTGGCCGGGCACCTGGTCCGCCACCGGCCCCGGCTGGTCATCGACCGCGAGGGCATCTCCTGGCGGGAGACCCCGCCCCGCCGGCCGGAGGTCAGCGGTTGGCTGCTCACCAGCCGGGTCGCGGCGTTCACGTACAGCCCGCTCATGCTGGTGCCGGCGCTGGTCGCCGGCGGCGCGGTGCTGGACGACCGGCTGGCCGCCGTGCCCGCCGTGCTGGCCTGGTTCGTCGCCGGGATCGTGACCAGCTACGCGGTGCTCTTCTGCACCGCCTTCCTGATGCGCGGCAAGGGCTGGGCGCGCACGCTGCTGGTGGCCGTCACCGCGGTCGTGCTCGCCGTCGACCTGCCGCTGTGCTGGTGGCTGCTCGGCCCGGACGGACTGGTGCGCGACGGCGGCCCGCTGGTGGCTGCCGCCGGGCTGACGCTCTACGGCCTGTGGCGCGCCACCCGCGCCGAACGGCCCGCCCGGGCGGCATGAAGAGCCGGCACAGGGAGCCCGCACAGGGAGCCCGGAGAGGGACGTCGCGGGTCACCTCCGCACGCCGGGGGTATGACCCGCCGCGCAAAGGGAGAAGTGACCAGCCAGAGGCGGTGCCCGTGCGCGCTGTCGAGCTGCCCCGTCCATGGGACCGCCAGCGGCCACGGACCCGGGAACTCCCTGCCCCATCCGTGCGGGCAGCTCGACAGCGCCTGCACATCGGTGTTCGCGGGCCGCTCCGTCCGGGGTCGGCCCGTCGGCGAGGGCGGCGGAACCGGCGGCACTCCGGGAGCGATCGCCGGCTACGTGAACATCAGCGGGATCCTCATGGGCGCTGTCCGGAGCGGGATCCTCATGGGCGCTGTCCGGCGAGACCGAGCACTCGGCCCCCGCGACCGGGATCGGGACGACCGGTTCCTGCCCGGCGACCCGCGGTGACTTCCCACGGGGCCCGCGCGGCCGGTGCGGGTGCGGATCGGCGCTGGCAGCGCCGGCGGCACCGGGACGGCCCGGCCGACGTGCCGGGCGGGTTTCGGGGCGGCGCGCGTCTTCGGCGGCAGGATGGCCGGAGGAGCCGGACCGGCGGTGGGAGGCGACGCGGTGGACGACCAGTCCGTGGGCGACGAGTTCGACGTGGTGGTGGTGGGGGCCGGTCCGGCCGGGTCGGCCGCCGCGCTGGCGGCCCGGCGGGCGGGGGCGAGCGTGCTGCTGCTGGACCGGTCCGACTTTCCTCGGGACAAGGCGTGCGGGGACGGCATCGCCGCGCACGCGCTGGAGGTGCTGGACGAGCTGGGGGTGCCCGACGCGGTCGCCGGGCACGCGCCGCTGCCGGCGCTGCGGCTGGTCGGGCCGGGCGGCGGCACCGTGGCCCGGGCGCTGCCCCGGCCGGCGTACACCGTGCCCCGGATGGTCTTCGACGCCCGGCTGGTGGCGGCGGCGGTCGCGGCCGGCGCGCAGCTGCGCCGGCACGCGGTGCGGCGCGTCGAGGTCCGGGCGGACCGGGTGGTGCTCGACGGCGGGTTGGCGGCGCGGGCGGTGGTCGGCGCGGACGGCGCCGGATCCGTGGTCCGGCGGGCGCTCGGGCACCGGCCGAACCCCGACCGGCACCTGGCGCTCGCCATCCGGGGGTACGCCCCGGCGCTGCCCGGCCCGCCCGAGCAGCTCATCGTCACCTCGGCGCCGCGCTGGCCGGCGTACGCCTGGTCGTTCCCGATCGGGGACGGTCGGGCGAACGTCGGGTACGGGGAGGTGCTGCGGGGCGAGCCGCTGACCCGGGCGCACCTGGTCGACCGCCTGGGCGCGCTGCTGCCCGGCACGGACCCGGCCACGGTCACCGACCTGCGGGCGCACCACCTGCCGCTGTCGACGCACCGTCCCGCCCCCGGGCGCGGCCGGCTGGTGCTCGCCGGCGACGCGCTCTCCCTGATCAACCCGTTCACCGGCGAGGGCATCTTCTACGCGCTGCTCTCCGGCGCGCTCGCCGGCGCGGCGGCCGCCGGCTCGCCCGAGCAGGCCGCCCGGCGGTACGCGGCGACGCTGCGCCGCCGCCTCGGCACGCACCTGCGGCACAGCTCGCTCGCGGCGTGGTTGGCCCGACACCGGCAGGTGGTCGACGCGGCGGTCCGGGCGGCCCGCCGGGACGACCGGGTCTACCGGACGGTGGTCGAGCTGGGGCTGGGCGACGGGCGGCTCGACGCCCGCACGCTGGGCATGATCGGCGTCGGTCTGTCGGCGTGGGAGCGGACTCCGAGGCGGTGAACCGCCGCGAAGGTCGCTACGCTGCAAGGTGATGACTCTGCGGGACCTGATCTACTCGGTGTACGAGCGTCGCCTGACGGCGAAGCTCGCGGGCAAGCCGGTGCCCCGGCACGTCGGCGTGATGTGCGACGGCAACCGCAGGTGGGCCAGGGAGATGGGCTACGTCGACCCGAACGACGGCCATCGGATGGGCGCCGTCAAGATCAAGCACATGCTGGGCTGGTGCAACCAGGCCGGCATCGAGCATGTGACGCTCTACCTCCTGGCCACCGACAACCTGCGGCGCCCGGCCAAGGAACTCGACCCGCTGCTCCAGATCATCGAGGACCTGGTCGTCGAGCTGGCCGAGGAGGGCAATCCCTGGCGGCTGCGGATGGTCGGCGCGCTCGACCTGCTCCCGGCCTCGACCGCCGCCGCGCTGAAGGCCGCCGAGGAACGCACCCGGGACCGCAGCGGCGGGACCGAGGTCAACATCGCGGTCGGCTACGGCGGCCGGCGGGAGATCACCGACGCGGTGCGGTCGCTGCTGCTGGAGTACGCCGCCTCCGGCGGCACGCTGGAGGAGCTGGCCGAGGTGCTGGACGTCGAGCACATCGCCGAGCACCTCTACACCCGGGGCCAGCCCGATCCCGACCTGGTCATCCGGACCAGCGGCGAGCAGCGCCTCTCCGGCTTCATGCTGTGGCAGTCGGCGCACTCGGAGTTCTACTTCTGCGAGCTCAACTGGCCGGACTTCCGGCACATCGACTTCCTGCGTGCCCTGCGCTCCTACGCCAACCGCCAACGCCGCTACGGCGCCTGACCCCGGCCTCCGGGGCCTCACCCGGTCGGGTGGAACCGGCCCCGGTCGGGCGGGAGCGTCAGGTGAGGTGGCGGGTGGCGTCGGTGAGGAAGGCGCCGAGGGCGGCGGGGGAGTCCAGCGTCAGGTCGGCGGCCTCCGCGACCTCGTGGCCCGTCTCGGGGTTGGCGACGGCGACGCAGACGCCGAAGAAGTGCGGATCGGCGGCGGCCCGGGCCCGCAGCGCGGCGAACGCCTTGATGTCGGAGACGTCGTCGCCGAAGTACCAGGCGCCCTCGGCGTCCCGGACGATCTCGTCGATCACCATGCCCTTGTCGCGGTCGACCGGGGGCTTGAGCTCCAGCACCATCCGCCCGGCCTGGACCTTGAGCCCGAGCCGCTCGGCCTGGGCCCGGCCCCACCGCTCGACGGCCGCGCCGAGCTGCGGCGCGGTGCGCCAGTGCAGCGCCACGGAGAGCCGCTTGTACTCCACCAGCGTGCCCTCGGGCAGCTCGGCCCGGGCCAGGTCGGCCAGCTCGGCCATGGTCGGCACCCACGGCAGGGCCGCCGGCTCCGTCACGGTCTCGCCGCCGGAGTGGCTGTGCTCCAGCCCGTAGAGGCCGTACAGGTCGACGCCGGCGAGGCCGCCGAAATGGTCGCGGAGGAAGTCGACCGGGCGCGCGGAGACGATCGCGACCCGCCGGACTACCGGGGCCAGCGCCTCGATCGCGGCCAGCACCATCGGGGCGGGCCGGACGGCGGTGGGATCGTCGTCGACCGGCGCCAGGGTGCCGTCGAAGTCGAAGAAGAGGACGGTTCCGGCCGACCTCCCGGCGGTCGTCCGCCAGGCCTGGTCGGCGTCCAACGGGATCCTCGGCTGCTGGTTGCCCAGATTCAACGGCGGCACGCGCGTCAGCGTACCCCGGGCGGGGCGGCTCAATCCCCGGCCGAGAGGTGCCCCCGGCCGGCACCGGGGGCGCGCGGTCGGTGTGCGACAGGCCGACGGTCAGCGTTCGGCGGCTCCCCGTCCCCGCCGGCCGAACGGCACGACGGCGGCCTCCTGGCCGTGGTTGAGCAGGTAACCCTCGACGAATCCGCTGTTGCGGTCGCCGGTGCGTTCCTCGATCTCCGCCAGCCGGCCGACCAGGAAGTCGGTCAGGGCGCTGACCCGGTTGTCGAGCCGGTCGTGCAGCTCGGCGACCACGGCCAGGACCACCGCGGTGCCGGCGGAGGTGAGCGCGAGGAGGTTGACGAGCAGGGGAAGCTGCCCGCCGTTGACCGCCAGGGTCACCACGTTTCCGGTCACGCCCAGTGTCAGCGACACGGTGGCGATCACGACTGCCATCCACTTCAGGGTCATGGACAGACCCCTCCTTCTGTCCCGCAGGGCTGGGTTCGGCCTTGTCCCGTCCCCCCGCCGACGACGAGCCCAAGCAGTACGAGTACGGACGCTAGCGCGCCCGTTCCGGCCCCGGAGCGAAACGAATGAGTCTGACCTGCCGTTCTTTCGCCATCTGAGGAACTAGCCGGCCTGTTTCCCTCGTTTTCGGACGTCGACCGGAAGGGTGGGGCGGTACGCGAGATATCTGATGGTTTCCCGGATGTGGAACTTCTCCGCGTCGGAGACGTCGGGGTCCACGAGCCGACGCAGCAGCGCCTCCACGTCCGGGTCCATCGGCGGCGGGGTCGGGGCGCTGCGGGGGGTGGCCGCCCGTTCCCAGCCGAGCGCGGCGAAGGCGGTCGCGGGGCTGAGGCCGAGGCCCTCGCAGAACGCGACCACGCGCTCGGCCTCGGGGTCGCTCGCCCAGTCGCCCCGGACCCAGCGGTTGATGGTCTGCCGGGAGACGCCGGTGCGACGGGACACCTCGGTGCCGCTCCACGCCCGGGTGGCCCGGGCCTCGTCGAGCGCCCGCCGGACGAAGGTGGCGAAGGCGATCTTCCGTGCGTTGGCCGTCTCGGTCACCTGGTGACGGTACGACCATCCGGCCACCGGTGCGTGTCCTGGCACGCTGCTGTCACGCGGACGTGACGCGTTCGTCGAAGTGCCGGTAAACGATCCGGCACCGCTCTTGAGGGGTGTCACCTGGGCAGAATAGATGCCCGTAGAGGTCGCGGTAAACAGACGAAAAGCTGATACTGTCACGTCCATGGGACATTCTACGGTGTGTCACGTGCATGAGACGATCAGTGCTCACATGCGTCACGCCCCCGGCGCGAGGGGGGTGTGGTGACCGAGCTAGCCACCCGTGCCCAGGCCTTCGGCCTGATCGCGGAGGGGGTGGCCACGGGCCTGAGCGCGCCATGGCGGCTCTACCTCGCCCGGGGCTGCCGTTACCTGTCACTCAGCGTCGGCGACCGCACCGAGTGGGACGCCTGGCGTACCCACCTCGGCTGCCCCGAGGTCAGCGTCCGGGTGTACGACGCCGGCGGGGAGATCCGCCGCTCCTCGGTGGCCGAGGTCGTCCTCGACGGCTGCCGGATCAGCGTGGAGCTGGTCGAGGAGGTCAGCACCGACGACCTGGACCGGCTCCTGGTGGCCGAGCCCGCCCCGACCGAGCCGGAGGAGCGATGACCCGGGACCCGCGGCGCACCGGAGCCGCCGGATGAGCCCCTTCCTCGCCGTCTTCCTCGTGCTCGTCCTCGGCGCCACGAGCTACGCGGCCGGGCGGCTGCACGGTCAGCTCAGTTACCGGATCGGCTACCGGTTCGGCTACCGCCAGGGTTACTTCGACGGCGACCGGGGGGCCTGGAACCGGCGTCGCCGCGACGCCCAGGCCGCCATCGCGTCCGCCCTGGCCGGCCCGGCGCCCGCCACCACCACCCGGGTCACCGGCACGGTGGTCCGGCCCGGCACCACGTACACCGGCTCGTCGTTCTCGGCGCCGGTCGCCCCGGTCACCGGGCGGCAGCCGACCGGCACGCTGGTCCGGCGGACCGGTTGAGCCCCGGTCGACGGGGAGCCCGAGGCCCCGTCGACCGGAACCAGGCGCGGTGCGTCGTCCGCGGCGGACACGCACCGTCGGGACCACGTCAGACCGGTGACGGTGGTCCCGCCGGCCGGGGTGCGCGCAGGGGGCATGCATCCCGGCCGGTTCCGCCGCCGGCCGAGTTCACCCGCCGGTCCCCGGAGATCCACGTCCGCCCTCTAGCCCACGGGGGCCGACGCGGCTAGCGTCTAGGCATGGCACGGGGTTCTCCCGGGCCAGCCGGTCCGCCCGGATCTGCGACCTCGCACACGGGGTTCCGCATCCGACCCCGTGTCCCCGGGCACCGGAGGAGGCGGAACACGGGTGGCGGGTGCCCATCCGTCGGAGCAGGCCTGTGACGACTCGCCGTACGCCCGCCGGGACCGACCAGACCCCGGCCGCGACTGCCACGACCCGCCGCGCCACCCGGAGCCGCCGCAGCGCGTCCGCCGCTCCGGTCGGCAGCGAGGAGCCCCGACAAGCAGGCCAGGCGTTCGTCCTGGACACCTCGGTGCTCCTGTCCGACCCGGCGGCCTTCCACCGCTTCGCCGAGCACGAGGTGGTCCTGCCCCTCGTAGTCATCTCCGAACTGGAGGGCAAGCGACACCACCCGGAGCTGGGCTGGTTCGCCCGGCAGTCCCTGCGCATGCTGGACGAGCTGCGGGTCCGGCACGGGCGGCTGGACATCCCGGTGCCCGCCAACGACTCCGGCGGCACGCTGCGGGTGGAGCTCAACCACTCCGACGGCGGCGTGCTGCCGCCCGGGTTCCGCACCGACTCCAACGACGCCCGGATCCTCTCCGTCGCGTTGAACCTCGCCGCCGAGGGGCGGGAGGTGACCCTGGTCAGCAAGGACATGCCGCTGCGGGTCAAGGCCGCCTCGGTGGGCCTGCGGGCCGACGAGTACCGGCACGGCCAGGCCAGCGACCCCACCTGGACCGGGATGGCCGAGCTGGAACTCGCCGAGGAGCAGATCGGCCGGCTCTACGCCGGCGACGCGCTCGACCTGGACGCCGCCGCCGGGCTGCCCTGCCACACCGGCCTGGTGCTGCACTCGGGCCGGGGCTCGGCGCTCGGCCGGGTGCTGCCCGACAAGACCGTACGGCTGGTGCGCGGCGACCGGGAGGCGTTCGGGCTGCACGGCCGCTCGGCGGAGCAGCGGATCGCGCTCGACCTGCTGCTGGACGAGTCGGTCGGCATCGTCTCGCTGGGCGGGCGGGCCGGCACGGGCAAGTCGGCGCTGGCCCTCTGCGCCGGGCTGGAGGCGGTGATGGAGCGCCGCCGGCACAAGAAGGTCGTCGTCTTCCGCCCGCTCTACGCCGTCGGCGGCCAGGAGCTGGGCTATCTCCCCGGCTCGGAGTCGGAGAAGATGTCGCCCTGGGCGCAGGCCGTCTTCGACACCCTCGGCGCGGTGGTGCACGAGAACGTGCTGGACGAGGTCACCTCGCGGGGGCTGCTGGAGGTGCTGCCGCTGACGCACATCCGGGGCCGCAGCCTGCACGACGCCTTCGTGATCGTGGACGAGGCGCAGTCGCTGGAGCGTGGCGTGCTGCTGACGGTGCTCTCGCGGATCGGCCAGGGCTCCCGGGTGGTGCTCACCCACGACGTCGCCCAGCGGGACAATCTCCGCGTCGGGCGGCACGACGGGGTGACCGCGGTGATCGAGGCGCTGAAGGGCCATCCGCTCTTCGCCCACGTCACCCTCAGCCGTTCGGAGCGCTCGCCGATCGCCGCGATGGTGACCGATCTGCTGGAGGACATCCCGCGATGACGGCCGTTCTGTAGGGTTTTGTCCGCATTCTCTTTGTGGCGCAAGTCACAATCGAGGCTCTTGGTTTCCCATGAGTCCCACCGTGCGCGATGGTGTCCCACGAGCGCCCACGTACCGAGAAGATCGTTGGTGATCGTTCGTCACAGGACACGCCAGCCTCCACCGGGGTACGTCGGCTGCGACCGGCACCGGGTCGGGGCGCTCGCGACGCGAGACGCATCCCACCCGGGGTGCCACCCGCGCCGTGTCCTTGCACCCGACGAAGGGACCACTTCGTGAGTCGGCTGTGGAGCCGGTTCGGCGCCCGTACGGCCGCTGTCGCGCTGCTCTCCGTGGGCGTCGCTGGCGGTGTCTACCTGGGTGAAGACCGACAGACCCAGCAGCAGGGCCTGACCGCACAGGTCGGTGCCGCTGTCGAGCAGGCCGAGACCGAGTACCAGCAGGAGCGGCAGGCCGCCCAGCAGGTGCAGTCCGCGAAGCAGCGAGCCGCCGAGTACCAGGCGAAGCTGCGCGCCGCCGCGGCGGCCAAGGAGGCCGCCAAGCGGGCCCGCGAGGCCGAGGCCGCCGCCGCGTCGCGGAAGAAGGCCCGCGAGGCCGCCGCCAAGGCCGCGGCCGAGAAGGCCGCCGAGAGCAAGCCGTACGAGGGGCCGATCCCGGCGTCCTGTGCCGAGTTCAGCGGCAACCGCGAGGTCGGCTGCGCGCTCATGGTGAAGGCGGGCTTCGGGATGGACCAGTTCCCCTGCCTGAACAAGCTCTGGGACAAGGAGAGCGGCTGGAACCACAAGGCCCGCAACCCCTCGTCCGGGGCGTACGGCATCCCGCAGGCGCTGCCGGGCAGCAAGATGGGCTCCGTCGCCGACGACTGGCAGACCAACCCGGCGACCCAGATCAAGTGGGGCCTCGGCTACATCGAGGGCCGCTACGGTTCGCCCTGCAAGGCCTGGGCGCACTCCCAGGACGTGGGCTGGTACTGACCGACCCTTCGAGGGCGGGGTGTGTGGGCGTCCACACACCCCGCCCTCGTCGTTCCGGGTACGGATCGCCGCAGAAGTGGCGGCTTCGCCCGTCACCTGATAGCTCTTGACGGGTGACCCTGCACCCGGGAAGCGGCGACCCGCACCGGTTCGGCACCGAGGCGTTCTACGCCGCGCTCGGCCGGGCCTTCGTCGCCATGTGCGCGGTGGTGCCGTTCCTCTTCCTCATCGAGGCCCTCGACCAGGGGCTCGCGTTCGGCCTCGACGCCACGGCCGGGATCATCCCGAAGCGCATCGACGGGCTCGACGGGGTCTTCTTCTCGCCGTTCCTGCACCACGGCTTCGACCACCTCTACAGCAACAGCATCCCGCTGATCCTGCTCGGCACCTTCGTGCTCGCCGCCGGCGCCCGCCGCTTCCTCTGGTCGACGCTCGTCATCATCCTGGTCAGCGGGCTGGGGGTGTGGTTCACCGGCTCGTCGACCTCCGTGGTGGTGGGCGCGAGCGGGGTCATCTTCGGCTACCTGGGCATCCTGCTGACCCGGGGCATCGTCGAACGGAGCTGGTGGAACTTCGCGGTCTTCCTGCTCGTCGGCCTGCTCTACGGCTGGCAGCTGGTCGGCATCCTCCCCACCGACGAGCGGATCTCCTGGCAGGGCCACCTGTTCGGGCTGCTCGGCGGGGTGGTCGCCGCGATCATCTTCCGGCGTCGCCGGGGCGACCTGGGCGGCCCCCACCGCTCGGAGTCCACGCTCACCATGCCCTGAGCGCCGACGCGCCGCCACCAGCTGAGCACGGGACGTCCTTGCCCGGGCGTAGCGCCGGCCCTACCGTCGGTGTCAGCACGCGTTGATCCGTGAGCGGAAAGCGACGGTACGCCCATGCGCGAGGTCGATGTCGCGGTGATCGGGGCCGGCCCGGCCGGACTGTTCGCGGCGTACTACGCCGGATTCCGCGGGCTCTCCGTCGCGGTCGTCGACGCGCTGCCCGAGCCCGGCGGCCAGATCACCGCCTTGTACCCGGAGAAGCTGATCCACGACGTGGCCGGCTTCCCGGCGGTCAAGGGGCGGGACCTGGTGGCCAGCCTCGTCGCCCAGGCGGCTCCCTTCGACCCGTGCTACCTGCTCGGCACCCGCGCCGAGAAGCTCTCGTACGCCGACGAGCGCCCGGTGCTCGGTCTCGCCGGGGGCCAGCAGCTGCGGTGCGGGGCGGTGGTCGTCACCGGTGGGCTGGGCAGCTTCACGCCCCGCCCGCTGCCGGTGGCGGAGCACTTCGCCGGCGCCGGAATCGTCTACTTCGTACCGCAGCCGACCGAGCTGGCCGACCGGGACGTGCTGATCGTCGGCGGCGGCGACTCCGCCTTCGACTGGGCGTCGACGCTCCAGCCGCTGGCCCGCTCGGTGACGGTGGTGCACCGGCGGGAGAAGTTCCGGGCGCACGCGGCCACCGTCGCCCGGGTGCTCGGGCTGCCGGTGCGCGTGATCGTCAACGCCGAGGTGACCCGGCTGCACGGCGACGGCGCGGTGACCGGCGCCGAGATCACCGTACGCGGTGGCGCGGCGGAACTGCTGCCGGTGGACACGGTGGTGGCCGCCCTCGGCTTCACCGCCGACCTCGGCCCGCTGGCCGAGTGGGGGCTGCGGCTGGACCGCCGGCACATCGTGGTCGACAGCGCGATGGCGACGAACCTGCCCCGGGTCTTCGCGGCGGGCGACATCACCGAATATCCGGGCAAGGTGCGGCTGATCGCGACCGGCTTCGGCGAGGCCGCCACGGCGGTCAACAACGCGGCGGTGGCCATCGACCCGAGCGCGCACCTGTTCCCCGGGCACTCGTCCGACGGCACCTGACGTACCGTCACCGGATACTGCCCCGCCCGTGGCCGGATCGAGATCGGTGGCTGCGACCGTGGGCCGATGAGCGCTCCGCCCCCGCACCGCGACGGCGCGCCGGCCGCCCTGGCCTGGCTGGGCCACCCCGCGACGGTCGCGGCCCTCGTCCTCCTCGTGGCCAACGACCACCTGCTCAAGGCGGCCTTCCCCGGTCTCGTGACCGGGAAGCTCAGCGACGTCGCCGGGTTGCTCCTCGCGCCGCCGCTGGTCGCGGTGCTGCTCACCCTGGTGGCCTCCCGGCTGCCGGCCCGCGTCGCCGTCGCGCTCGGCCTCGGGCTCGTCGCGGCCGGATTCACCGCGGTCAAGTCCATCGGGTACGCCGCCGCCGGCGCCTCGGCGCTCTGGAGCGCCGTCAGCGGGCCGTCGCTGGTCCGGGCGGACCGCACCGACCTGCTCGCCCTGCCGGCGCTGGCCCTCGCCTGGTGGGTCTGGTCCCGGGCGCGGCGGGAGCCGGTACGACGGCGCTCCGCCCGGCTGGTCCGGCTGCTGGTGCTGCTGCCGGCGGCGACGCTGGCGGTGGCAGCCACCAGCCCCGTCCACCACCCCGACGCCGTCCGGGCGGCGGTCCTCGACGAACGGTTGGCGGCCGGTGTCGGCCACGGCTACGCCGACAAGGTGTTCGACAGCGTGCCCACGTGGCGGGTGAGCGACGACGCGGGGGCGACGTGGCGCGACCCGACGCGGGGCGAGGCCGAGGCGTTGACCGGTGCGAAGGGGCCGGTCGCCGGTGCCGTCAGCCGGGGCTGCTCGACCGCCACGCCGACGCGCTGCTACCGCCCGGTGCCCGGCCGGCTCGCCGTGGAGCAGAGCGACGACGCGGGTCGCAGCTGGCGTCCGGCCTGGGGCGCGACCGAGGCGCAGCGCGCCGTCCTGCGCCGGCAGTACCCGGACCCGGGGCCGCGCGGGGAGCGGATCGCGACGCAGGAGCTGACCGTGCGGGACACCGGCGACGGCCGGCACGTCGTGTTGGTGGCCAACGGCCGGGACGGTTTCGCCGTGCGTCGGCCCGACGGGAGCTGGGAGCGGCTCGGCTTCGTCGGCACGGAGGCGGCTGGCGGATACCCGTTCGCCGGGCGGCCACCGGCGTTCGGCCGGAGCACCCCGGCGGACCGGGGCGACGATCCGCTCCTGTCCCTGCTCCTGGGGCTCACGCTGGCCGGGTCGGTGCTCGCCGTGTCCGGTGTGCGGGCGGGTCTGCGGGCCGGCACCAGCCGCTTGCGGCCGACCTGCCTGGCCGCGCTCGGTGTCACCGCCTGGGCGCTGCTGGCCGTGGTCTGGTCGGGTGCGCTGCTCTTCGCGGAGGCGGGTGTCGTCGCCCTGCTCGCGGTCCTGCTCGGTGTGCTGCTGCTCTCCGTCCGTGCGCCGGCCGAGCCGTCGGGGCGGTGGACGCTGGAGGTGCTGCTGGCCGCCGCGCTGGCCCTGGCGCTGGCCGCGCTGCCGCTGGTCGGCTGGCTCTACGGACGGCCCGCGCACACCGGCACGGCGCTGCTGATCGCCGTGGCGGCCACCGTGCCGGGGCTGCTGCTGGGCTGGCGGGCGGCCCGGCTGGTCACCGCGCCCGCCCACCCGGTCGACCCGCCCTGGCCGGCCGCCCCCGCCGGGCCGCCCCGCTGATCCGTGCCGATTGCGCGGCGGGCCGGCCGGCACGGTGTCCGTGCCGGCCACGGTCGAACACGCGGGGCGTCCGCGCCGGCCACGGTCGGGCCCACAGGGCGTCCGCGCCGGGCACGGTCGGGCCCGCAGGGCGTCTGCGTCGGCCACGGTCGGGCGGGCGGCGGAAGGTCAGCGGGGCGGACGGGGCGCGGTCGGCGCGAGGGCGGCGACGCCGACGGCGACCATGGTCAGCGCCGCGCCGAGCAGGGTGACGAGGCCCGGGCGGGAGGCGGCCGTGGGCAGCAGCAGGTCCAGCAGCACCGCGCCGACGATCTGCCCGGCGATGGTGGCCAGGCCGAGCAGCAGCACGCCGGTGAACCGGACGATCGCCGCGGCGATCGCGATGAACACGATCCCGATCGGCCCGCCCAGGTAGAGCCACGGCTCCGCCGGCGCGCCGCCCGCCGGCCAGCCCCGGATCGCGACGTCGACGGCGAAGGTGACCAGCAGGGCCACCGTACCGACGCTGAAGTTGACCAGCGTGGCGGTCAGCGCGCTGCCGGCGGCCGTGCGCACCCGGCCGTTGACCGCCTGCTGCCAGGCGATGCCCACCCCGGCGATCAGCGGCAGCAGGGCCAGCCCGAGGGTGCCCGGGTCGCCGAGCCGCTCGCCGACGGCCAGCAGGACCGCGACCACGGTCAGCGCCGCCCCGGCCAGCCGTCGGCCGGTGACCGGCTGGGGGCCGCTCGGGCCGACCCCCGCCCGGTCGACGGCCAGGCTGCTGCCGGACTGGCCGGCCACCACCGCGACCGTGAAGACGGCCACGCCGAGGGTGCCGATGGTCAGCCCCTGGGCGGCGACCAGGAGCGCGCCGCACGCCCCGCCGAGGCACTGCCACGGCCGCAACGTGCCGTCGGTGAGCGCGCCGCGCAGGGCGACCAGGCCCCGCCGCCCACCCGGGGTGGCGGGGACCAGCACCAGCAGCACCACCAGGCCCAGCCCGAACGAGACCACCGCGGCGGCGATCCCGTCGGCCAGGCGTACGCCCAACTCGCCGTTGATCCGGGACTGCACGGCCACGGCCAGCCCGGAGGCGGTCGCGAGGCCCACGCCGGTGATCCGGCGGGCCGCCGACGGGGTCGGCGGGGCCAGCGTCCCGGCGACGCTCACTCCTGCTCGGCCAGCGGGCGGCCGTCGAAGTCGACCGCCGAGTAGAGGGCGAGCTTCTCCAGCCGGTGGTACGAGTCGATCACCCGGATCGTGCCGCTCTTCGAACGCATGACGATCGACTGCGTGTACGCGCCGCCGGCCCGGTAGCGGACGCCACGCAGCAGGTCGCCGGAGGTGACGCCGGTGGCCACGAAGAAGCAGTTGTCCCCGGTGACGAGGTCGTCGGTGCTCAGCACCCGGTCCAGGTCGTGCCCGGCGGCGAGCGCCTTCTCCCGCTCCTCGGCGTCGCGCGGCCAGAGCTTGGCCTGCATCGCCCCGCCCATGCACTTCAGCGCGCAGGCGGAGATGATGCCCTCGGGGGTGCCGCCGATGCCCATCAGCACGTCGACGTCCGACTCGCCCCGGGCCGCCGCGATGGAACCGGCGATGTCCCCGTCCGAGATGAAGCGGATGCCCGCCCCGGCCCGGCGGATCTGCGTGACCAGGTCGTCGTGCCGGCTCCGGTCCAGCACGCAGACCGTGACCTCGGAGACGTCGGTGCCCTTGACCTTGGCGATCCGGCGCAGGTTCTCGGCCACCCCGGCGTTGATGTCCACCACGTCGGCGTACGCCGGTCCGACGGCGAGCTTCTCCATGTAGAAGACCGCGCTCGGGTCGAACATCGCACCCCGCTCGGACACGGCGAGCACCGCCAGCGCGTTCGGCATGCCCTTGCTCATCAGCGTGGTGCCGTCGACCGGGTCGACCGCGACGTCCACCTCCGGGCCGGTGCCGTCGCCGACCTGCTCGCCGTTGAAGAGCATCGGGGCGTTGTCCTTCTCGCCCTCGCCGATCACCACGACGCCCCGCATGGGGATCGAGTTGATCAGCTTGCGCATCGCGTCGACGGCGGCTCCGTCGCCGCCCTCCTTGTCGCCCCGACCGACCCAGCGACCGGCGGCCATCGCCGCGGCCTCGGTGACCCGGACCAGGTCGAGGGCGAGGTTACGGTCGAGATCCTGTGGGATCCGCGTCCTGGTGTTCGTCATGACGGCTCCTCCTCGCGACGTTGCGGGGCGGCAGGGTGCGGCGTCGCCGCTGCCGGCTTTGTCGCTGATCCTCACACGATGGCTCACCCCGCGCGGGATCGGGGCGGTGATGGCCCGGATACGGCCGGTCGGGCAACTGCGAAGATGGCGGGGTGGAAGCCGCACAGCCTGCCGATCGCGTACCCGCCGACTCGACGCCGCCGGACGGCCAGCCGCCCGTCGCTCCGGCCGGGGCCACCGCCGTACCCGAGGGGGAGCCGGCGCTGGTCGAACCCGCCGGCGCGCCCGGGGCGACGCCGCCCGGCGGCGTGGCGGAGACGGGCGAGCACCCCGCGCCGCCGCCCGCGGTCGACACCCGCAAGTCGGAACGCTCGCCCAAGGACATGGCGATCTCGCTGCTCGTGCTGCTGATCCCGATCGCCCTGCTGCTCGCCTTCTACCGGGGGTTCCTCGGCGGCGACCAGCCGACGACCGTCGACCCGGCGCCCGCCCTCGAGTCGGCGCGGGCCGCCAACGCCTTCCCCGTGAGCGAGCCGGTGGAGCTGGGCGACGGGTGGCGCCCGGTCAGCGCGAACTTCCAGACCGTCGAGGGCGGGGCCAGCCTGCGTCTCGGTTATCTGACCCCCGAGGGGCGGGGCGCCCAGCTGGTGCAGAGCAGCGTGCCGCCGGAGCGGCTGCTGCCGACGGAGCTGACCGCCGAGGGGCAACCGCAGGGCCAGACGGAGCTGGGCGGGCGCACCTGGCAGCGGTACACCGCCCGCGGCAACGAGCAGGCGCTGGTCCTGCTCGAACCGAACCGGACCGTGATCGTGGCCGGCGACGCCCGGGACAACGAGCTGCGACACCTGGCCGGGGCGATCCGGTAGCCGCCTGCACGGCTGCCCCCCGGGTGTCGGTCGCATCGGCTACGCTGCCCCGGCTCACTGCCCGGCGGCCCACGGCCGCCGGGTGCTTACCGTTTCGCGAAGAGAGACAACTGTGAACATTCGACGGTGGAGCGTCGGCGTGCTCGCCGCCACCCTTCTGGTTTCCGGCCTGACGGCCTGCAAGTCGGACACTTCGGAGTCCGCCGCCGGCGGCTCGTCCGCGTCGTCCGCGCCGGCCGTGCCCGCCGACCCGAAGGAGGCGCTGCTCGCCTCCACCAAGGAGATCGAGAAGGGTAACTTCACCTTCACGCTCGCCGGCGCCGGGCTGAGCGGCAAGGGCCTGGTGCACAAGCCCAGCAACAGCGCGCAGTTCAGCATGAAGTTCGACGACGGCTCCGGCGCGTCGATGGGCATGGAGCTGATCTTCATCCAGCCCGAGAGCTGGGTGATGATCGACCTCGGCGAGCTGGGCAACATGATCCCGGGTGCGGAGAAGATGAAGGGCAAGTACCAGCACCTCGACCAGTCCAAGGTCAAGGGCGCCGGCGAGCTCAGCCGCTACATGGAGGAGGTCGACCCGGCCGGCAGCGCGGTCCTGACCAAGGGCATCACCGAGGTGCAGAAGACCGCCGAGGGCAGCTACACCGGCAAGCTCGACGCGTCGGCCGCGACCGAGTCGTCCGCCGTGGACGCCGACATGGTCAAGGCCCTCGGCGCGCAGGCCAAGTCGCTGCCCTTCACCGCCAAGCTGGACGCGGAGGGCCGGCTCACCGAGCTGGTCATCTCGGTGCCGGCCGCCGGTGAGACCAAGGCGCACGACATCAAGGTCACGTACGCGGACTACGGCAACGCCACCGCCGCGCAGAAGCCGGCGGCCGACAAGGTGGTCGAGGCCTCCCCGGAGACCTACGAGATGTTCAAGAAGTAGCACCGGCACACGGAACGGGGCGGCCTCGGCCGCCCCGTTTCCGCGTTCCGGGTCACCCGAGCGGGGCAACCGGACATCCCGGTGATTGTGCGACGCGGCGACAGGGAACAGGAGTGGAGCGAACCCCGGTCGGTCGCCGCGGCGACCGGCCCCAGGGGCTCGCGCGGCGCAGCCGACGTGGTGCGTCGCCCGGTTTCCGGCCGCCGCCAGGTGCGTCGGGTGACCCTCGTGGGAGACACGTATGACTGTTCGACGCCTGAGCGCCGGCCTGATGGCCGCCGCCCTGTTCACTCCCGGCCTGGCTGCCTGCAACGCTTCCGGGACCCCGACGGCGGGCTCGTCCGCCTCCCCGGCCGTCTCGGCCTCCGGCACGCCCGCGGCCTCGGGTACGCCCGCGGCCTCCGGCAGCGCGGCCCCGGTGCCCGGCGACGCCAAGCAGGCACTGCTGGCCTCGACCCGCGAGATCAGCAACGGCAACTTCCGGTTCACCATGTCCGGTGTCGGCTCGACGGCCGAGGGTCGGGTGCACGAGCCCACCCAGAGCGCCGAGATGCGGGTGACGATCGGCAAGCCGACCGACGACCTGTTCATGAAGCTCGACCTCGTCCACTACAAGCCGGACAGCTGGGTGAAGGTCGAGCTCGGCGGCACGACCGCCAAGAGCGTGCCGGGCGTGCAGAAGCTGAACCTCGGCAAGTACCAGCACCTAGACCAGACCCGGATCAAGGGCAACCGCAACCTCGGCTTCGACTTCGACAAGGTCGACCCCGCCGGCAGCGAGGTGCTGACGCAGGGCATCACGGAGGTGCGTCAGACGGGCGAGGGCGAGTACGCCGGCACCATCGACGTGTCGAAGGCGGCCGAGGCGGGTTCGGTGGACCCGACCGTGATCACGGCCCTCGGGGCGCAGGCGAAGTCGGTGCCGTTCACCGCGAAGCTCGACCCGCAGGGCCGGCTCAGCGAGATGGTCATCCAGATCCCGGCCGCCGGCCAGACGAAGGCGCAGGACATCCGGATCACGTACTCGGACTACGGCAGCGCCACCGCCGCGCAGAAGCCGCCGGCGGACCAGGTGGTCGAGGCGCCGGCCGAGTTCTACAACCTGTTCAACTGACCCCGACCCCAGCCCCGTCGATCATGCGGTTGTGGTGGGTGACAGAGGGCGCGAAACGCCCTCTACCGCCCACCACAACTCCATGATCGACGCGCGGTTGGGGCGGGGTGGGTCAGGAGGCCGGGTCCTGGCGGGCGGCGTCGATGCGGGCGCGGGCGCCGTCGAGCCAGCGCTGGCAGGTCTCGGCGAGCTTCTCGCCGCGCTCCCAGAGCGCCAGCGACTCCTCCAGCGTGGTGCCGCCGGTCTCCAGCCGCTCGACCACCGACGCCAGCTCGGCGCGGGCCTGCTCGTAGCTGAGCCGTTCGTCCTTCTTCTCGTCAGTCATCGCTGCCATCCCACCACATCGTGATCCCCGTCCCGCTCAGCCGTCGACCGTCGCGGCCAGCTCGCCGTCGGCGAGGCGTACCCGGAGCGGGTCGCCCTCGCCGACCTCGGACGCGGCGCGGACGACCTGACCGTCGGCGCGCTGGACGATCGCGTAGCCCCGGTCGAGGGTGGCGGCGGGGGAGAGGGCGCGCAGCCGGGCCAGGGTGTGCCGCAGGTCGTCGTCGGCGGCGGCGAGCCGGTGGTCCAGGCAGCGCCCGGCCCGCTGGCGCAGCCCGGTCAGGTCGGCGAGCCGCTGGTCGACCATCACCTGCGGGCGGGCCAGCACCGGCCGGGAGCGCAGCCCGTCGAGCCGGTGCGACTCGCGGTCCACCAGGTTGCGCACCGCGCGTTCGAGGCGGTGCCGGGCCTGCCGGATGACGCGCACCTCCTCGGTGAGGTCGGGCACCACGCGCTTGGCCGCGTCGGTCGGCGTCGAGGCCCGCACGTCGGCGACGTAGTCGACCAGCGGCGTGTCGGTCTCGTGGCCGATCGCGCTGACCACGGGTGTGCGGCAGGCGAAGACCGCCCGGCAGAGCGCCTCGTCGGAGAAGGGGAGCAGGTCCTCGATGCCGCCCCCGCCCCGGGCGATGACGATCACGTCGACGGCCGGGTCGGCGTCCAGCACCTTGAGCGCGTCGACGATCTGCGGGACGGCGCTCGGCCCCTGCACGGCCACGTTGACCGTGCGGAACTCCACCGCCGGCCAGCGCCGGCGGGCGTTGGTCAGCACGTCCCGCTCGGCGGCCGAGGCGCGGCCCGTGATCAGCCCGACCCGGTTGGGCAGGAACGGCGGCCGGCGCTTGCGCGCCCGGTCGAACAGCCCCTCCGCCGCCAGCAGCTTCTTGAGCTTCTCCAGCCGGGCCAGCAGCTCGCCGAGGCCGACCTGCCGGATCTCGTCGGCGCGCAGGCTCAGCGTGCCCCGGGCGGCGTAGAACTCCGGCTTGGCGTGCAGCACCACCCGCGCGCCCTCGCGCAGCTCCGGCGCGCCGACGTCCAGGACGTCCCGGTTGGTGGTGACCGTCAGGCTCAGGTCGGCCGACGGGTCCCGCAGGGTGAGGAAGACGGTGCTGGCGCCCGGCCGGCGGCTGATCTGCGCCACCTGCCCGTCCACCCACACCCAGCCCAGCCGGGCGATCCAGGCGCCGACCTTCTGGCTGACCACCCGGACCGGCCACGGCTCCTCGGACGTGCTCCGCCCCACCTCGCCTGTGCTCACGCGCCCACCCTACGGCCCGCCCCGGACAGTCCCGCGCGGCTCGTCCGTGGCGTCGTGGTGGCCGTCGCGTCCCGCGTCGTGCTCCGCAGCGGCACGTACGATGGGCGGGTGACTCAGGTTGAAGCGACGTCCCGGACCGGCAAGCGCGTGATCCTGGCCAAGCCCCGCGGCTACTGCGCGGGCGTGGACCGCGCGGTGCAGACCGTGGAGGAGGCACTCAAGCTCTACGGCGCCCCGATCTACGTGCGCAAGCAGATCGTGCACAACAAGCACGTCGTGCAGACCCTGGAGGCCCAGGGCGCGATCTTCGTGGAGGAGAACGAGGAGGTGCCGGAGGGCGCCACCGTCATCTTCTCCGCGCACGGGGTGGCCCCGGAGGTCTACGAGCAGGCCCGCACCCGCTCGCTGCGGGCGATCGACGCGACCTGCCCGCTGGTCACGAAGGTGCACCAGGAGGCGAAGCGGTTCGCCGCCGAGGACTACGACATCCTGCTGATCGGCCACGAGGGGCACGAGGAGGTCATCGGCACCTCCGGCGAGGCCCCCGAGCACATCCAGCTCGTGGACGGCCCGGAGGACGCCGACAGGATCACCGTCCGCGACCCGAACAAGGTCGTCTGGCTCTCCCAGACCACCCTCTCGGTCGACGAGACGCTGGAGACGGTGGCCCGGCTCAAGAAGCGGCTGCCGATGCTCCAGTCGCCGCCCAGCGACGACATCTGCTACGCCACCTCCAACCGGCAGCACGTGGTCAAGGAGATCGCGCCCGAGTGCGACGTGGTGATCGTCGTGGGCTCGACCAACTCCTCCAACTCCGTACGCCTCGTCGAGGTCGCCCTGGACGCCGGGGCGCGCGCCGGTCACCTCGTCGACTTCGCGCACGAGATCGACGACGCCTGGCTGGAGGGGGCGCGCACGGTGGGCCTGACCTCGGGCGCCAGCGTCCCCGACCAGCTGGTCCAGGAGGTGCTCGCCCACCTCGCCGCGCGCGGCTTCACCGACGTCGACGAGGTGGTGACCGCCAACGAGCGGCTGACCTTCTCGCTGCCGCAGGAGCTCAAGCGGGACATGAAGGCCGCCGCCGCGGCCCGCGGCTGAGCGGACGGGAACGGCGGGCGGCCCCGCTGCGTCAGACTCGGGTATGAGGACTCTTCGGCTCGCCGTCTCCGCGCTGGCCGTCTGCGTGGCGCTGAGCGCCTGCGGCGGCCAGGACGGTGCCGGCGACACCCCCACCCCGACCCCGACGGGAGCACAGCCGGTGACCAGCCCGCCCAGCCCGGATCCGAGCAGCCCCGCAGTCCCGCCGACCCCCGGCGACCCGGTGGACCCGACGGGGCCGGCCCTGCCCCCGCCCACGAGGCCCGGCGGCGGGCCGACGAAGCCGCCGCCGGTCGGCGGGGCCACGCTGACCGGGACCGTCACCGCCGGCGTGGAGCCCAACTGCCTGCTGCTCGACAACTACCTGCTGATCGGCGGCCCGCGTGACCTGCTGAAGCCGGGCGCGAAGGTCACGGTCACCGGCCGGGTCCAGCGGGACCTGCTCACGACCTGCCAGCAGGGCACGCCCTTCCTGGTCGAGACCGCCCGCCGCGGCTGACCCGGACGGGCCCGGGCCCGTCCGGTCGTGGTCGCGCGCGGAACGTCCCGAGCCCGTGTGCCGCGGCACTGATCACCGAAACGGGCGGAGCCCGCCCCCGGGTGGGGGCGGGCTCCGGTGTTCCGGTGCGGGACGGGTCAGTTCACGGTGCCGATGGAGACGGCGCCGCGGCCGACGACCGCGCCCTCGGTGGTCACCACGGACAGCTCACCGAAGAGCGCCCGACCGGCGACCGGGGTGGACTGGGCGGTCACCGTACCGGTGAGGGTGGCGGTGGCGCCGTGGGCCAGGTCGAGCGGGGTGGCGGGCGCCGAGAGGCTGCCCAGCGCCGCCGCCGAGAACGAGTCCCGGTAGTCGTACGCGGTGCTGCCACCGGCCCCGTCCACGGCGTAGCCCTCGACGACCACCCGGTAGGTGCCCGCCGGCGGGTTGTTGAGGGTCACGGCCTCCTCGGAGTCGCCGTCGGCGGCCCGACCGACCTCCGCGGTGCCGCGGAAGACGTAGAGGTCGAGGTCGGCCGCGGCGCTGGCCGGGTTGCCGATCCGGGCGGTGAAGCGGGTCGCGCCCGCCGGCACCTCCACGGTGTACTCCTGCGACGCGCCCTCGGCGATGGTCGGCCGCTCAGCGTGGACGCTGGAGAGCGGGCCGCCCTGGCCGGTCACCGCGACCGGGCCGAAGGTGTTGGTCAGCGACCAGGTCACCGGGGTCGCCGCACCGGCGGTGACCGACGGCAGCTCGACCACGGCCGGCTCGACCGCGACACCCTGCACCCGCGCCGTGAGCTGGAACGGGTTGTTCAGCGACGGCGAGGTCCGACGGGACTCCACCTCGATCTCCCAGACCCCGGCGATCGGGTTCTGGTAGTCGCGCTCCTGCGGCTTGCAGGCGTTGGCGTCGGAGAAGTTGGTGTAGCAGGCGAGGCTGGAGGTGCTCTCCACCGGGACGCCGTACGGGTTGAAGGCGATGAACCGGGTCTGCGAACCGGTGGCGATGCCGGAGAGGTTCACCTGGAGGGCGCCCGTGCCCGGCGGAACCGTCACGAAGTACGAGGTGAAGCTGTTCCGGTCGACCGAGCCCTCGGCCGAGAAGGAGAAGTCCGGCTTCTGCACGTCGTTGGAGGCGACGACGACGGTGGAGACCTCGAAGTCGACGACCGAGGTGGCCGGGTCGTCGATCGTCATGATCGCGCCGTGCGCGCCGGCGGTGGCGGGCTTGGCGGTGACCGAGATGGTGACGGTCTTGTTCAGCGGGAGCGGGACGGTCTTCGGCGCCTTGAAGGTGCCGTCGTTGCCGCGCAGGCCCACGTCGTGCTTCACGGTGCCGGCCGGCCCGCTGGTGCGGGTGACCTGGACCTGGTAGCTCTTCGACTGGCCGACCCGCTGCCCACCCTCGGCGGAGGCGCAACGGTTGTAGAGGCCGGTGCCCCGGTTCGGGGTGCTCAGCTGACCGGACAGGACGGTGCAGACCGGAGCCTCGGAGGTGTAGGAGCGCGTCTCCACGCCCTTGCGCAGCAGCTTCCACGCGCCCGGCACGTTGAACATGCCGTAGCCCTGGCCGTACGTCGGGACGTCCTTGATCGGCTTGGCCGAGCTGTAGATCGCCCGGCGCAGCGCGGCCGGAGTGACGCCCTTGTCGGTCGCCTTGGCGGCCGACAGCAGCAGCGCGGCGGCGCCGGCGGCCTGCGGGGAGGCCATCGAGGTGCCGTTCAGCATCGCGTAGCCCGGGGGCAGCGCGTAGCCGGCCTCGGGGACCGCGTTGCCGAGCTGCCAGGTCGGGGCGGTGGAGATGGCCGAGCCGGGGGCGGCGATGTTCGGCTTGAAGCCGCCGTCCTCACGCGGGCCACGGGAGGAGAAGTTGAACAGCGCGTTCTTCTTCTTCACCACGGAGCCGTAGTTGGCCAGCCAGGTGTCCCTGCTGATGCTCGCCGCGACGCTGACCACGTTGGCGGAGGCCGACGGGTCGCCGATGGTGTTCAGGCCCGGGCCGGAGTTGCCGGCCGAGATGAACATCTGCACGCCGTAGGTGGTGATCAGGTTGTTGTAGAGCTCGGCGCGGGCGTTGTTGCCGTCGTTCAGCGCCGGCAGGCCGCCGATCGACATGTTGATCACGTCGACCTTGCGGTTGATCACCAGGTCGGCCATGCCGGTGGTGAGGGCGGCGTAGGTGCAGCCGCCGCCCCACGAGCAGGCCCGGGCGGAGACCAGCTTGGCACCGGGCGCGGCACCGTCGAAGGCGCCGTTGCCGAGCATGTCGTTGGCGGCGGTGATGCCGGCGACGTGGGTGCCGTGGGTGCTCTCGACGATGCCGATGTTGACGTAGTCCACCAGGCCGGGGCCGCCGACGGGGGCGGTGTCCACGTCCTCGCGGTACTCGACCACGAACGGGATCCGCTCGGCCACCGGGGTGGCCGGGTTGTCGGTGCCGAAGTGGTTGACGTCGAACTTCTCCTTGTACGGCCGCATCACGGCGTCGTCGGTGAAGTTGTTGTTCTGGTTGACGTCCACCCAGATGTTGTTGGTGGCCGGGTCGTAGAGGATGCCGAACGTGTCGGTCCGGTCCCCGTCGCGGTTGACGTCACCGGCCGGGTCGCTGGCGGCCGTGATCGACTCGCTGAACCGGTTGAACCGGTAGCTGCCTGCCGGGGCCGTCCACGTCGCGCCGCCGGAGGTGAACGTCGGACCGGTCACCGCGGTGAGCATCGGGCGCCAGGTGGCGTCCTCGAACGGGTCCGTGGCGGTGACCCAGTCGACGATCTTCCGCTCGCCGGTGGTGGTCTTCTGCAGCGCCGGGTGGCCGAGGTCCACACCGGAGTCCATGATGCCGATCGTGACGCCGCGGCCGTCCCACTGGGGGTTGTCCGCCACGAAGTCGACCGCGCCGATCTCGTTCGTCGGCATGTAGGGGTTGGCGGCCTGGGTGTCGGCGCCGGGACCGGGCAGGGTTGCGGCCTGCTTCGCCGCCTTCTTGCCGGAGGGGGCGACCTCGGGCGTCGGGTCGGGCAACTGGATGGTCTCGTCGAGGTCCACGGCGGAGACGCCGGGCAGCGTGGCCGCCTTCACCACCTTGGCGGTGGGGACCTTGGCCAGGACGTAGCCGATGCTGTCGTACCGCTCGGTGACGGCGGCACCCAGGTTCTTGAGGTCGGCGGCGACGTCCTTCGCCTCGCCCTTCTTGGTGGCCACGATCAGCGTGACGGTCGGGGCCTTCTTCGCCTCCGCCTCGGCGAGCAGCTTGGCGTCGTGCGAGCCCAGTGCCTCCACGGGGGTGGCCTGGGACGCGTCGGGTGCGGCGGTGGGCGCGGCGCCCGCGGTGGCGGCGCCGCCAGCCACGGTCACGGCGCTGGCCGCCACGACCGACGCGAAGAGCGCGGCGGATGTCCGCCGGCTCAGGTTTCGGGGTTTGCTCACGTTCTCTTTCCTCCAGAGAACAGGGCCCTCAGATGCAGGGCACGCGTGAGGCGAATCCTTCGCGCTGCCGCTGGTCACTGTCACTACCGCCGAGTTCGTTGTGACCACTTCGTGACATGGGTGGATGTCCATTGTCACATCGGTGGTGGTAGGTATCGGCCGTCAGTCCAGTGTCGACCGTCCGGTCGTCGGCTCGGCCTCGGCGGTTTCGAGCAGCTCAGGAGCCTGCGGCTGACGAGGGGTCAGCTCAACCTGCGCCGGTGCGGCCAGCTCCTGGTCGGAGACCCCCAGCTCGGCGAGCTTGCGGGCGCTGACCAGCACGCGCGCCTCCAGCGACCCGACCGCCCGGTTGTACGCGGTCACCGCGCCGCCGAGCGACGCGCCGAGCTTGCCGACGTGCTCGCCCAGGGTCGACAGTCGCCCGTAGAGCTCCCGGGCGAGCGAGTGCACCGCCACCGCGTTGCGCGCCAGCGCCTCCTGCCGCCACGAGTAGGCGACCGTACGCAGCAGCGCGACCAGGGTGGCCGGGGTCGCCAGCACCACGTTGCGGGCGAACGCGTGCTCCAGCAGCGTCGGGTCGCGTTGCAACGCGACGTCGAGGAACGGGTCGGCCGGCACGAAGAGCACCACGAACTCCGGCGTGCTGTCGAACGCGGCCCAGTAGGTCTTGGCGGCCAGCGCGTCCACGTGCGCGCGCAGGTGCTTCGCGTGCGCGTCGAGGTGCGTGTTCCGGCCCCGCTCGTCGCGGGCCTCCATCGCTGTCAGATAGGCGTCGAACGGCGCCTTGGCGTCCACCACGACCGACCGGCCGCCGTGCAGCCGGACCACCAGGTCGGGGCGGACCCCCTGGTGGTCGGTGGCGGCGGTGACCTGTTCGGAGAAGTCGCAGTGCTCCAGCAGGCCGGCCGCCTCGACGATCCGGCGCAACTGGTGCTCGCCCCAGCGGCCCCGCACCTGGGGTGCCCGCAGGGCCGCCACCAGCTGTTTCGTCTCGGTACGCAACTCGCCCGAGACCGTGCTCATCGCACGGACCTGCTCGCGCAGCTCGGCGTACGCGTCGACCCGGTCGTGCTCCAGCTCGGCGACCCGCTGCTCGTAGCGGCGCAGCGTGTCGTGCAGCGGGGCGACGGCGCGGGCCACCGCCTCCTGGGACTGCGCGGTGGCCTCGTAGCTCAGCGCCCGCATGGACTGCTCCAGGCGGCCCTCGCCCTCCCGGGTGGCCCGCAGCGTGGCGTCCAGCCGGGCGATCTCGGTCGCCGAGCGGGTCCGGGCGGCGTACCAGCCCGCCGCACCCCCGGCGGCGAGGCAGACGATCACCACGGCCAGCGTCGAGAAGTCCACCCCCGGAGCTTGCCAGACCGGCGCGCCGCCCGCCGGCGCGCCGCTCTCAGAGCGCCCCCGCCCGGCGGCGCCGCGCTGCGCCGATCGGAGGCGTGCCGCTGGCCTGGCCTGGGTAACGTCGCAGACATGAGATATCTGCCGCTGCTCATCCTCGTGGTGCTGCTGGTGGGTGCGTTCCTCTGGTGGCGCCGGGAGAGCGCCGCCCGGGAGGCCCGGCGCCTCGCCGACGCGCGGGCCGACGCCCAGCGCTGGTACGAGCGCCTCGGCGGCCAGGTGATGAACCTGCACGGCGACCACCCGGCCGTGCGGCAGGCGCTGGTCGACGCCGGGGAGCGCTACAACGCGGCCGGCAGCCAGCTGGAGCAGGCCCGCAGCGTCGAGCAGTACCGGCTGGCCCGGGAGACCGCGCTGGAGGGGCTGACCTACGCGCGGGCGGCCCGGGTGGCGCTCGGCATCGACCCCGGCCCCGAGCTGCCCCCGCTGGCCGCCGCGCAGGGCGTGGGACAGCTCACCCGGGAGCGTCAGGTCGACGTGCAGGGGCAGACGTTCAAGGCCGGCCCGCAGCCCGGCCGGGACACCCCCTACTACTACCCCGGCGGGCGCTACCAGGGCCGGCCGGTGCCGGCGGGCTGGTACTCCACCCCGTGGTGGAAGACCGCGCTGGGCGCCGGCGCGGGGGTCCTCGGCGGCATCCTGATCGCCGACGCGCTCTTCTCGCCCGGCTTCGCCGATCCCGGATACGGCTACCAGGAGGGCTTCGGGGACGCCTCCGGCTACGGCGAGCAGGGCGGTGAGGCCGGCGGCGACGCCGGGGGCGGCGGCTTCGGGGGCGGGGACTTCGGCGGTGGCGACTTCGGTGGCGGGGACTTCGGCGGCGGCGGCGACTGGTAGGCCGACGGCGCGGGCCGGGACCGCCGGTTGCCGCGCCCGGGAGGGCACCTTCCTGCGCGAGCAGCGTCAGGAAGGTGCCCTCCGCACGTCTCAGCCCGTGTTGCGCATGCCGGCGGCGATGCCGTTGACCGTGGTCAGCAGCGCGCGCTCCAGCGCCGTACCGTCGCTCGGCGCCCGCCGGCCGCCCGGCGCGGTGGCCACCGCCCGGCCCGCCGCCCCGGACTCCCGGTACTGGCGCAGCAGGGCCACCTGGAGGTGGTGCAGCGGCTCCAGGTAGGTGTCGCGGACGGCCAGGGTGCGCTGGAGCACCGGGGAGCTCTCGAGCAGGGCCGGCGAGGAGGTCACCGCCAGCACCTCCCGCTTGGTCAGCTCGTACTCCTGCTCGATCTTGTGGAAGATCGGGTGCAGCTTCTTCGGCACCAGCGTCTCGACGTACCGGCGGGCGATGCTGAGGTCGGTCTTGGTGAGCATCATCTCGACGTTCGACAGGAACGTGCGGAAGAAGTGCCAGTTGCGGTGCATCTCGGCCAGCACGTCCTCCAGCCCCGCCTCCCGGGCCGCGGCCAGGCCGGAGCCGACCCCGAACCAGCCGGGCACGATCTGCCGGGTCTGGGTCCAGCCGAACACCCACGGGATGGCGCGCAGCCCGGCGAGCCCGGCCCCCGTGTTCGGCCGCTTCGCCGGCCGGGAGCCGATGTTGAGCGCGCCGAGCAGCTCCGTCGGCGTCGACGCCCAGAAGTACGCGGGCAGGTCCGGGTCCTCGACCAGCGACCGGTACGACCGGAAGGCCGAGTCGGAGACCAGCTCCATCGTGGCGTCCCAGCGTTCCAGCATCTCGGCGGGCTGGCGGGGCGCGGTGTGCAGCAGGGTGGCCTGGAGCACCGCGGCCAGCGTCAGCTCCAGGTTCTCCCGCGCCAGCGACGGCAGGGAGTACTTGTCGGAGATGACCTCGCCCTGCTCGGTCACCTTGATCGCGCCGTCCAGGGTGCCGTACGGCTGGGCCAGGATCGCCTCGTGCGTCGGCCCGCCGCCGCGACCCACCGTGCCGCCGCGACCGTGGAAGAGCCGCAGGTGCACGCCGTGCCGGGCGGCCACGTCGCGCAGCGCGCGCTGGGCCCGGTGGATCGACCACTGGCTGGTGGTGATGCCGGCCTCCTTGTTGGAGTCGGAGTAGCCCAGCATCACCTCCTGCACGTCGCCGCGCGCCGCCACCAGCGCCCGGTACGCCGGCAGCGAGAGCAGCTCGTCGAGCAGCTCGCCGCCGGCGTTCAGCTCGGACGGGGTCTCCAGCAGCGGCACGAAGCCGATCCGGGACCGGCCGCTGTGCACGTCGATCAGGCCGGCCTCGCGGGCCAGCACCACCGCGGCGAGCACGTCGTCGACCCCGAGCGTCATCGAGACGATGTACGACTCGATGACCTCGTTGCCGAACCGGTCCTGCGCCTCGCGGATGGTGCCGAACACGTCGAACGTCTTGCGGGTCGCCTCGGTCAGCGGGGTGTCCAGCGTGGAGAGCGGCCGGCGGCCGGTCAGCTCGTCGGCGAGCAGCTTCGTCCGCTCCAGCCGGCTCAGCGACGGGTAGTCGGGGACCTCGCCGACGGCCGCGTAGAGCTGGGCGAGCACCGCGTGGTGCGCCTCGGCGTGCTCCCGGACGTCCATGGTCGCCAGGTGCAGCCCGAACGCGGAGACCGTACGGATGGTCGAGGCGAGCCGGCCCACGGCGGTGAGCTGGCCGGCGTTGCGGGCCAGCGAGGCGCGCAGCAGCTCCAGGTCGGCGACCAGCTCGGCGGAGCCGCGGTAGTCCCGCCCGGGCACGTGCGCCGTGCCCTGGCGCAGCCGCTGCCGGGTGTTGGCCAGCTTCGCCTTCACGCAGCGGGCCTTGAGTCGGTAGGGCTCCTCGGCGTTGACCCGGCGGAACCGGGCCGCCACCTCGGGCAGCGCGTCCAGGTCGGTGGCGAGGCTGGCGGAGAGGTCGAGCGACACCCCGCGCAGCCGCCGGGACACCGACACCTCGTCGATCAGGTGGTCCATCGCCTTCTCGGTGGCCGCGATGCCGTGCTCGTGCTGGATGGTCAGCACCTCGCGGGTCACGGCCGGCGTGACGAACGGGTTGCCGTCGCGGTCGCCGCCGATCCAGGTGCCGAAGGACAACGGCCGGGCGGTCGGGGAGGTCTCCACGCCGAGGGTGCGCAGCGTGTCGGCGAGGTCGTCGAGGACCTGCGGGGCGGCCTCGGCGTACAGGTCGCGCAGGTAGTAGATGGCGTTGCGGGCCTCGTCGGTCGGGTCCGGCCGGTCCAGCCGCAGCTCGTCGGTCTGCCACATCAGGTCGAGCAGCTCGGCGAGGCGGCGGTTGGCCGGGCCCTCGTCGCTGGCGCCGTAGAGGATCGCGTTGGCGGTCTCGGTGTCCAGCTCGTCGGCGATGGCGCGCAGCTTCGACAGGATCGACCGGCGGGCCGCCTCGGTCGGGTGGGCGGTGAAGACGGGCCGTACCGCCAGCCGCCGGGCCGCCGCGGCGATCTCCTCCGCCGGCACCCCGCGCTCGGCGATCATCTTGGCCGCCTGGTCCAGCCAGCCGCCCTGGACCGCCCGGCGGCGGCGCAGTTCCCGGGCCCGGTGCACCTGCTCGGTGATGTTGGCCAGGTGGAAGTAGGTGGAGAAGGCGCGGGCCAGCTTGGTGCCGGTGGTGACGTCCAGGCCGGCGAGGCGCTGCGCGGCGGCGGGCGCGTCGGAGCGCACCTGGGCGCGGATCTCCTCGACGAGGTCGAGCAGCGGCCGGCCCTCCTGGCGGGCGAGGGTCTGCCCGAGCAGGGTGCCGAGGCGGCGGATGTCGGCCCGGAGGGCGGCGTCGGGGCCGTCGTGGTCGTGCTGGTCGGTCACGATGCGCTCCTTACGCGAGTACGAAGGACAGCGCTGTCCGACTCCCTGGATCGTATCCGCGACCCCCGCCGGGGAGGAGGGGACCCTTGCAATCGTCCGTGGCGCGGGA
The DNA here is from genome assembly GCF_040640115.1 of Micromonospora sp. NPDC023644. Taxonomy (NCBI): domain Bacteria; kingdom Bacillati; phylum Actinomycetota; class Actinomycetes; order Micromonosporales; family Micromonosporaceae; genus Micromonospora; species Micromonospora sp. NPDC023644. The sequence continues at coordinate 175,180 of NZ_JBFABA010000008.1, forward strand.
GGCGCACCTTCCTCGCGTCTCAGCCGGCGCCGGGCGCGTCTTCGCTGGTGGCGGCGGGTGCGGTGCGGCGGCCGGCGCGGCGGCGGGCCTGGAACGGCGTGGCGCTGAGCACACCCGCCACGCCCAGCGCCGCCCAGATGGTGAGCCCGGCGAGCGGCCAGCCGGTCGACCGGCGGTCGAAGTAGACGACGGATTCGAGCAGGTCGGTGGCGAGCCCCGGCACGTTCCACCGGTGCATGCCGCGCAGCCAGGTGGGGAGGAACTCGGGGGCGTAGATGCCGCCGGAACCGGGGTTGCCGAGCACGACCAGCAGCAGGATCACCAGCCCGGTGCCGAACAGCCCCAGCCAGCCCTGCACCGCCGAGGCGATCATCGCCGCCGCGAGGACCGTCAGCGCCCCGCTCGCGGCGACGCCGACCAGGTCGTGGTCCCAGACGTCCAGGACCGGCCCGACCACGACCGTGCCGACGGCCCCGAGCACCAGGCTGTAGACGGCCAGCGCGGCGATCCGCAGCCCGGCGCGGCGCAGGCTGCGCGGGGCCGTGCCGTTGCCCAGGCCGAGCACGGTGGCGGCGAGGTAGCCGCCGAGCACGTATCCGACGGCCAGGTAGAACGGCACGAGCCCGCGCGGGTCGGTCGGGGCCACCGGCACGTCGTCGGTGACCCGCAGCGGCATCTCCGCCTGCCGGGCGGCGGTGCCGAGCACCTGGACGACGACGTCGGTGGCGGCCGGCGCGGCGGCGCTGGCGGTGGTCAGGACCAGCCCGCCCTCGGCGGTGGTGGCGAGCACCGCGTACACCTCGCGGGTGTGCAGGCCGTCGTCGGCGGCCCCCGGGTCGTCGTACCCGACCGCTTCGAGGGTGTCGGTCTGGTTGCGTACGGCGGCGAGGAGGGCCTCCGCCTTCTGGTCTCCGCGCACCACCCCCACCGGCACGTCGCGCGGCGTGGGCCGGTGCAGCGCGCCGACGTACGCGGTGATGAACGCGGTGGCGAGCACCAGGGTGCCGAGCAGCAGCGCGGCGGTGCGCGGCAGCCTGTCGCGGATCTCCTGGTCCACGCCGTCAGCCTAGGGTGGCTTTGCCCGGTACGTGGCGTTTCGTGACCCGGAAAACCGGTTCCGCCGCTCGGTAGCGTCCCGGTCATGACGTCGCCGAACTATCCCCCCAAGCCCCGACCGGGAGACCGGGTCGCGGTCGTCTCGCCCTCCGCCGGCCTGCCGGCGATCTTCCCCCACGTGTACGAGCTGGGGCTGCGCCGGCTGCGCGAGGAGTTCGACCTGGAGCCGGTGGAGTACCCGACCACCCGGGTGCTCGACGCCGACCCCCGCGACCGGGCCCGGGACCTGACCGCCGCCTTCGCCGACCCGACGGTCACCGCCGTGCTCGCCACGGTGGGCGGGGACGACCTGATCACGGTCACCCCGCACCTGGACGACGCCGTGCTGCGGGCCAATCCGAAGCCGTACTTCGGCTACTCCGACAACACCAACGTCCTCAACCACCTGTACCGGCTGGGCGTCGTGTCGTACCACGGCGGGTCGGTGCTGGTGCACCTCGGCCGCTCGGGCAGCCCGCACCCGCTGACCTTCGACTCGCTGCGCGCGGCCCTCTTCACCTCCGGCTGGTACGACCTGGCCCCGGCCCCGCGGTGGGGCGACCGGCCGAACGACTGGCGGGACCCGGCGACGCTGGCCGACGAGCCGGAGATGCTCCCGGGCGAGGGCTGGCGCTGGCAGGGGCCGTCGACGGTCGTCGAGGGGCGCACCTGGGGCGGCAACCTGGAGATCCTGCACTGGCTGCTGGCCGCCGACCGGGTGCCGGCGGCCGGGGACCTGGCCGGGTCGGTGCTGATGGTCGAGACCTCGGAGGAACTGCCCCCGGCCAGCGAGGTGTTCCGGATCCTGCGCAACATGGGGGAGCGGGGGCTGCTCGCCGGCTTCCCGGCGGTCCTCGTGGGCCGGCCGAAGGCGTGGGACTTCGACCGGCCGCACACCCCCGACGAGCGGCGGGACTGGGCGCAGGCGCAGCGGGAGGCGGTCACCCGGGCGCTCGCCGCCTACCGCCCGGACGCGGTGGTGGTCTTCGACGTCGACCTCGGCCACACCGACCCGCAGCTGATCGTCCCGTACGGCGGCGAGGTCCGGGTCGACGCCGTCGAGCGCCGCATCTCGGTCCGCTACTGACCCACCCTCGCGCGCGCCCCGCCCCCGCCGGGTCCGCGGTCGGTCAGGCGGGGTCGAGTACGGCGAACGCCCGGACCGGGAAGGTGCCCATGCCGGCCACCATCGGCGGGGCGGCCGTGAACCGGAAGCCGGTCGGGGGCAGCGCGTCGAGCCCCGTCAGGTGCTCCACGATCGGCACGCCGGCGGCCAGCAGGGCGCTGTGCGCCGGGCGCTCGCCGGCCGCCGCGGGACTCATGTCGTCGATGTTGATCGAGTCGATGCCGACCAGGGCGGCGCCCGCGTCGACCAGGGCCCGGGCGCCGTCCCCGGTGAGGTACGGCGCCTGCGGCGCGCCGTACCGGTCGGTGCCGAAGTGCGTCGACCAACCGGTGTGCAGCAGCACCGCCCGCCCCGCGACGTCGTACGGCGCCAGCAGCAGCCGGTCCACCGCGCGGGTGCCGGCCGGCGCCCGGACCACGACGCCGGGCAGGTCGGCGAGGCGGTCCAGCCCGGTTGCGGCGAGGTCGGCGCCATCGGCGAAGCGGTGGGCGGGCGTGTCCACGTACGTGCCAGTGTTGGCGATCATGTCGATCCGCGCCACCTGGAACTCCGTGCCGGGGGCGTAGTTGGCCCGGGACGCCTCCCGGGTCAGCCACTCGGTGATCCGCGGCGCCGGCCAGCCCGGCAGGGTGGTCATGCCGTCGGTGATCGGATGGCTCAGCTCCACGAGCCGTCTCCCGGTCCTGCCTTCCGGGCCGGCCACGCCCCGGCCGCCCTTGTGCGGCTCCTCGACGAGGGTCTTGCCGGTGATTCGGACCTCCGCCACCATCAGCAGTCCGAGGTGCCGGACGAAGAGCGCCGCCAGGTCTTCGTCGGCGATGTCGCGGCCGGGGATGTCCAGCCGGAACCCGTCGGTCCGCAGCCCACCGCCGTTAGCGAAGACGACCTCCGCGTCGAACTGCGCCCGCCACTGTCCGCCCATCAGCGCAGCCGATCATGGCCGGTCCGCGCCGTCAAGGTTTTCCCGCCCGCACCGCCTTGTTCGTCCCGGCCGGGCCGCGGGGCCCACCGGAGTGCCGTACAGGGGGGTGCACGGCACCGCCGGCGGGCGGCGCCGCAGGGTCGCCGGCGCCGGGCCGCAGCCGGGGTGGAGCCGCGGGCCTCCCCGAACAGGTCCGCGTGACCCCGGGACGCCGATTCGGCGGCCGGTCCCGGCTGACGGATCCATTCTTGGCCGATGGCGGTCCCGGGGTCTTGAAGATCGATGCTCAGTTGACCGCCGGAGCGGACCGGCCGGCGCCGCCCACGGTGAGGAGCCGGCGGAGGTGGGCCGGCGGGTGGCCGACGTGTTCCCGGAGCACGCGGGTGAGGTGCGCCTGGTCGGCGAAGCCGTGCTCCGCCGCCACGGCGCGCAGCGGCCGCCCGTCCGCCTCGGCGAGGGTGTCCAGCACCGCCCGGACCCGCAGCCGGTTGCGGTAGGCGGTGAGGCTGCTGCCGGTGACCCGCTGGAACACCCGGCTCAGGTGGTGTGGTGAGGCGCCCACCTCGCGCGCCACCTGGTCGAGCGTGAGGGAGAAGTCGCGGACCATGAGCACCTCCCGGGCCCGGTCGGCGAGGCGACGGTGGGCGGCCGCGGTGGCGGGGCGTTGGTTGACGACGCGCCGCAGGTCCGCTCCCGGTGGCTCGGCCCGGGCGTTGACGAAGTCGAGCACCCTGCCGAGGAAGTCGTGCAGCCGCTCCGCCATCTCGAACGGGTCCAGCCCTCGCCGGAACTCCGTGATGAGCATCCGGTGTGCCAGGTCGAGCGCCGTGTCCGAGGTGCCGTCCCAGCCGGAGGTCGCCAACCAGCACGCCCCGTCCCGGTGTTCGTCGAGGACCGCTGGCTCGATCAGCAGGCAGGTGAACGTGTCGCGGCCCAGCGGGTGGGACACCTGTATCTCGTCGCCTGGCCGGATGAGCAGCAGCGAGGTGGCGTCCGAGAACGTCGTACGACCGTTGATGCGCCGCCGGTAGGCGCCCGACCAGCCAAGGTTGACCTCGTGCCGCAGCGCGGCCGTCGGTGCCGTCCAGCCGCGCTTCTCGACGCCGCAGCGCACCATGGAGATCGAGATCCCCGCCGGGTCACCCAGCACCCGCCGGCGGCAGGGCGTGGTCGTTCGGCGTGGGTCGCTGCCCACTCCCTCAGGCATCCATCCTCCTCCTCGGCGGCCGTCGTGGATCGTGGTCGATCCAACGTACGCGGGGGTGGCTCGCCCGGCCGGAGAGATAGTGTCGACCGGTGGACCCCCCGTCCGGCCGGGCGAGGGGTGATCGTCGTGTCGTCCGCTGGAAGTGATCACATGCTCACCGGTCTGTTCACCGCCGCCCTCGCCGACCCGGGGCTGGCCCGGGCACGTGACCTGGCGCGCTCCGGTGCCGCGCAGGTCGACGGCCTCGACATCACCGCACCGCCCGCGCTGCGCCCGTTCGCGGTCGCCGCGGTCGCGGCCGACCAGGCCGGCGACGGCGGGTCGGGCGGCGGCGCGGGTCGTCCGGTGCTCGCTGTGACCGCCACCACCCGGGAGGCCGACGACCTGGCCGCCGCGCTGGGCAGCCTGCTCCCGCCCGAGCAGGTGACGGTCTTCCCCTCCTGGGAGACGCTGCCGCACGAGCGCCTGTCGCCCCGCTCCGACACGGTCGGCCGGCGGCTGGCCGTGCTGCGTCGGCTGGCGCACCCCGGATCGGCGGACGCGCACGGCCGCACCGGTCCGCTGCGGGTGGTCGTGGCACCCGTCCGGTCGTTGCTGCAACCGCAGCTGAAGGGGCTCGGCGACCTGGAGCCGGTGCAGCTGGCGGCCGGGCAGGAGGCCGACCTGGAGGAGGTCGCCCGCCGGCTCATCGACATGGCGTACGCGCGGGTCGACCTGGTCACCAAGCGGGGCGAGTTCGCCGTGCGCGGCGGCATCCTCGACATCTTCCCGCCCACCGACGAGCACCCGTCGCGGGTCGAGTTCTGGGGCGACGAGGTGGAGGAGATCCGCACCTTCGCCGTCGCCGACCAGCGCACCATCGAGCAGGTGCCGCAGCTGTGGGCGCCGCCGTGCCGGGAACTGCTGCTCACCCCGTCGGTGCGCAAGCGGGCCGCCGCCCTCGCCGAGGAGCACCCGGAGCTGGCCGAGATCCTCGACAAGCTGGCCGAGGGCATCCCGGTGGAGGGGATGGAGTCCCTCGCCCCGGCGCTGATCGGCGCCGACTCGATGGAGCTGCTGCTGGACGCCATGCCGGCCGGCACCCACGTGCTGCTCTGCGACCCGGAGCGGATCCGCACCCGGGCGCACGACCTGGTGCGCACCTCCGACGAGTTCCTCCAGGCGAGCTGGGCCGCGGCCGCCGTCGGTGGCCAGGCCCCGGTCGACCTCGGCGCCGCCGCCTTCAAGACCCTGGCGGAGGTACGCGCCGTCGCGGCGAAGCTGCGCCAGCCCTGGTGGACGCTGTCGCCGTTCGGTCTGGTCGAGGCGGAGGCCGCCCCGGAGCGGCAGCCCTGGGAGGACGGGCCGGAGGCGGCCGACGTCACCCCCGACGACGCGATCGCGGTGACCCTGGCCGCGCAGCCGGCCCCGCTCTACCACGGCGAGACCGCCCGGGTGGTCGACGACCTCACGCGCTGGGCCGGCGAGGGCTGGTCGGTCGCGCTGGTCTTCGAGGGGCACGGCCCCGCCCAGCGGGCGGTCGAGGTGCTCCGCGACGCCGGCCTCGGCGCGCGGCTGACCGAGGAGATCCCGACCGCGCCCGCCCCCGGCGAGGTGCTGGTCGCCTGCGGCAGCCTGAACAGCGGTTTCGTCGACGAGGCGTCCCGGTTCGTGCTGCTCACCGGCAACGACGTCACCGGCGGGCGGGGCACCTCCACCCGGGACATGCGCAAGATGCCGAGCCGGCGGCGCAACACGATCGACCCCCTGGAGCTCAAGGCCGGCGACCACGTCGTGCACGAGCAGCACGGCATCGGCCGCTACGTCGAGCTGGTGCAGCGCACCGTCAACGGCGCGTCCCGGGAATACCTGGTCATCGAGTACGCCCCGAGCAAGCGCGGCCAGCCCGGCGACCGGCTCTTCGTCCCCACCGACCAGCTCGACCAGCTCTCCCGCTACGTCGGCGGCGAGCAGCCCACCCTGCACAAGATGGGCGGCTCGGACTGGCAGAAGTCCAAGGCCCGGGCCCGCAAGGCGGTCAAGGAGATCGCCGCCCAGCTCATCCAGCTCTACGCCGCCCGCAAGGCCTCCAAGGGGCACAACTTCGGCCCCGACACGCCGTGGCAGCGGGAGCTGGAGGACGCCTTCCCGTGGCAGGAGACGCCGGACCAGCTCGCCGCCATCGAGGAGGTCAAGCGGGACATGGAGCAGACCGTCCCGATGGACCGGCTCATCTGCGGTGACGTCGGCTACGGCAAGACGGAGATCGCGGTCCGGGCGGCGTTCAAGGCGGTGCAGGACGGCAAGCAGGTGGCGGTGCTGGTGCCCACCACGCTGCTGGTGCAGCAGCACTACAACACGTTCGCCGAGCGGATGAGCCAGTTCCCGGTGACCATCAAGCAGCTCTCCCGCTTCCAGACGCCGAAGGAGGCCGAGCGGACCCTGGAGATGGCCGCCGCGGGCACCGCCGACATCGTCATCGGCACCCACCGGCTGCTCCAGGCGGCCACCCGGTTCAAGTCGCTCGGCCTGGTCATCGTCGACGAGGAGCAGCGCTTCGGCGTCGAGCACAAGGAGCACCTGAAGACGATGCGCGCCTCGGTCGACGTGCTGAGCATGTCGGCCACCCCGATCCCGCGCACCCTGGAGATGGCGATCACCGGCATCCGGGAGATGTCGACCATCGCCACCCCGCCGGAGGAGCGGCACCCGGTGCTCACCTTCGTCGGGGCGTACGACGAGCGGCAGGTGGCCGCCTCCATCCACCGCGAGCTGCTGCGCGACGGGCAGGTCTTCTACCTGCACAACCGGGTCGAGTCGATCGAGAAGACGGCCCGGAAGCTGCGCGAGCTGGTGCCCGAGGCGCGGGTCGCGGTGGCGCACGGCCAGATGGGCGAGGAGGCCCTGGAGAAGGTCATGGTCGGCTTCTGGGAGAAGGAGTTCGACGTGCTGGTCTGCACCACGATCGTGGAGTCCGGCATCGACATCCCGAACGCCAACACCCTGATCGTGGAGCGGGCCGACCTGCTCGGCCTGGCCCAGCTGCACCAGATCCGCGGCCGGGTCGGCCGGGGCCGGGAGCGGGCGTACGCCTACTTCCTCTACCCGCCGGAGAAGCCGCTCACCGAGCACGCCCACGAGCGGCTGGCCACCATCGCCCAGCACACCGAGCTGGGCGCCGGCATGTACGTGGCGATGAAGGACCTGGAGATCCGGGGCGCCGGCAACCTGCTCGGCGGCGAGCAGTCGGGGCACATCGAGGGCGTCGGCTTCGACCTCTACGTGCGGATGGTCGGCGAGGCGGTCTCCGCGTTCAAGGGCGAGCGCCCGGAGGAGGAGACCGAGGTCAAGGTCGACCTGCCGATCGACGCGCACCTGCCGCACGACTACGTGGGCGTGGAGCGGCTGCGCCTGGAGATGTACCGCAAGCTCGCCGAGGCCCGCGACGAGGAGCGACTGCGCGAGGTGGTCGCGGAGATGACGGACCGCTACGGCGAGCCGCCCGCCCCGGTGCAGAACCTGGTCGCCGTGGCCCGGTTCCGGCTGCTGGCCCGCCGCTACGGCCTGACCGACGTCTCCATGCAGGGCAAGCACATCCGGTTCGGCCCGTTGCCGCTGCCCGACTCGAAGCAGCTGCGGCTCAAGCGCTACCACCCGGACTCGGTCTACAAGCAGGCCCTCGACCAGGTCAGCGTGCCCCGGCCGAGCACCCGGCGGATGGGCGGCGAGCCGCTGCGCGACCAGGCGCTGCTGGAGTGGTGCGCCCAGCTCCTCTCCGACGTCCTGGGCGAGCCGGCGACGGCGGGAGCCTCCGCCCGGTGAGCGCAGGACGTGCGTGGCCAGACAGGTGGGCGGCGTCACGCGGGCCCCGGGCGGCATGAGAGAGTGACCGTCATGCGTGCTCGCCGTCTTGCCGCCGTCGCCAGCGTGGCGCTCGGCCTCGTCGCCCTCTCCGGTTGCCGTGCCGAGCCCGGTGTCGCCGCCTACGTCGGCGACCTGCGGATCACCGAGGATGCCGTCACCCGGGTCGTCGACGACCTGCGGGCGAAGAACCCGGCACCGACCGGGCAGCCCGAGGCGCCCGACGGGCGGCCCCCGGCGCAGGCGCCGCAGCTGCCCGGGCGCGGCCAGGTCGTCAGCGTGCTGGTGCTGGCCGAGGTCTGCGAGCGGGTCTCCGCCGAGAAGAACTACCAGGCGCGCGGGCAGGTGGCGCCGGCGCAGCTCGCGCAGCAGTTCGGCCTCTCGCCCGACACCGGCTACGTGCGCCAGGTCGCCGAGCTCTACAACTGCCTGTCCGGCGTGCCGACCGGGGCGCCGGCCGAGCCGACCGCGCAGGACCTGGCCGACGTGGTGGCGGCGGGCCGCAAGGCGGGCGCCATCCCGGCCGACGTGCCGGACGAGGCGGCCGCCCGCCAGCTCGACGGCGAGCAGCTGCGCACCGCGCTGGCCACCCGCAAGTCGCTGGCCGAGGCGGTCGCCGCCTACGACGTGACGGTCAACCCCCGCTACCGTCCGCTGGAGTTCCCGGTGCTGAGCTTCTCCGGCAACGCGCCGGCGGTGAGCGTGCCGCTGGGCGAGGCCGGCTCCGACGCGGTTACCGACGTCTCCACCCCGGATCCGCTGCCCACCGGCGCGCCGCAGGCGGCCGGCGGGACCGACAGCTGAGCATGCCCGCCCGGATCGTCCTGCTCGTCACCTCGCCCCGGCTGCCGGCCGGGCTGCTGACCGCTGCCGCCTGGGACGTCGTACGCGGGCATCCGGTGCTGGCCGGGGCGGAGAGCGAGCTGACGACGGCGGTCCGCGCGGCGGGCGCCGAGGTCACGGTCGTCGACGGCCCGGCGACGCAGGCGCTGCTCGACGCGGCGGCGGCGCACGGCGTGGCGGTGTGGCTGGCCGGCCCGGCCGGCGACGAGTCGCTGGCCCGGGAGCTGGGCCTGCGGCTGGCGCGCGAGCCCGGCCTGGCCGAGCTGGAGCTGATGTACGGCTCCTGGGACCCGCCGGGCGCCCGGCTGCTCGACGCGGTGGCGGTGATGGACCGGCTGGCCTCGCCGGGCGGCGACCCCTGGAAGCGGGCACAGACCCACCGCAGCCTCGCCGGCTTCCTGATCGAGGAGTGCTACGAGGCGTACGACGCGATCAACGCCGGGGACACCGACGCGCTGCGCGAGGAGCTGGGCGACGTGCTGCTCCAGGTGGTGCTGCACGCCCGGCTCGCCGAGGAGCTGCCCGAGGGGGAGCGGTGGACTGTCGACGATGTGGCCGGCGGGCTGGTCGACAAGATGGTCCGGCGCAACCCGCACGTCTTCGCCGACGCGGCGGCGGGCACCCTGGAGGAGATCGAGGCCAGCTGGGAGCGGATCAAGCGGGCCGAGAAGGCGCGTGACTCGGTGCTGGACGGCATCGCGCTGAGCCAGCCCGCCCTCGCCCTGGCCGCCAAGATCCTGGAGCGCGCCGGGCGGGTCGGCCTCGCCGTACCGCCGCCCCTCGCGGAGTCCCAGGTGGACCCGGAGGCGCGGCTCGGCGCGAGCCTGCTCGCCACGGTCGCGGCGGCCCGCGAGGCGGGCCTGGACCCGGAGGCGGCCCTGCGCCGCGCCGCCCTCGCCTACGCGGACGCCGTGAGGACCGCCGAACGCCGGTAGGGTCGGCGGGTGGAATCGTTTGTGCCGCTCGCGGAGCGGATCGTCGACGCGTTGCTCCAGAGCCGTCCGGGGCTCGCGACCTCCACCGGCGACCACCGGTACGACGACCGGTTGCCGGACCTCTCCGCCGAGGCGGTCGCGGCCGACCAGGCCATGCTCAAGGAGGCCGCGGACGCGCTCGCCGAGCTGGACCCGGACGCCCTGGACGTCGAGCAGCGCGTCGACCACGCGCTGCTCACCTCGTTCGTGGACCGGGAGCTGTTCGAGTCCGGCGACATCCGGGCGCACGAGTGGGACCCGCTGCGGCACAACCCCGGGCCGCTGCTGCACGCGTTGCTCGCCCGCCCGTACGCCCCGGTCGACGTCCGGCTGACCAGCCTGGCGGGCCGGCTCGCCGCCGTACCGGACGCGCTGGCGACCGCGCGCGCGACGCTGCGCGACATGCCGCGGATCCACGCCGAGACGGCGGTCGGGCAGTTCACCGGCACGGCGGCGCTGGTCCGCGACGAGGTACCGGCGCTGCTCGCGCAGGCCCCCGCCCTGTACGACCGGGTCGAGCCGGCGGCCACCGCGGCGATCGCGGCGCTGGAGGAGTTCGTCGCGTGGCTGCGTCAGGGCCTGGCCGCCGACGCCGGCCCCGGGCGGGACCCGCGACTGGGCCGTCGCCGCTGGGAGGCGCGGCTCTGGCACACCCTCGACACCGAGCTGGGCGCCACCGAGATCCAGCGCCGGGCCTGGGCCAACCTGGACCGGGTCGGCGAGGAGATCCGCGCGGCGGCCGTCGAGCTGGTCGGCGGCGCGGCGGACGACGAGACGGTACGCCGGGCGCTGGACCTGCTGGCCGCCGAGCACCCGGACGACCACACCATCGTCGACCTCGCCTCGGTCACCCTGGACGAGGCGACCGACTTCGTGCGCGCCCACGACCTGGTCACCCTGGTCGACGACCCGTGCGTGATCCAGGAGATGCCGCAGTTCGCCCGGGGCGTGGCGGTCGCCTACTGCGACTCGCCCGGCCCGCTGGAGACGGCGGACGTGCCGACCTTCTACTGCATCGCGCCCACCCCGGCGGACTGGCCCGCGCACCGGGTCGACTCGTTCTACCGGGAGTACAACGACCACATGATCCGCAACCTGACGGTGCACGAGGCGATGCCGGGGCACTTCCTCCAGCTCGCCCACGCCCGCCGGCACGTCGGTCCCACCCGGGTCCGCGCGCTGACCGAGTCGGGCCCCTTCATCGAGGGCTGGGCGGTCTACACGGAGGAGCTGATGGCCGGCCTCGGCTTCGGCGGCCTGCCGGTGCGGTTGCAGCAGCTCAAGATGCAGCTGCGGATGACCATCAACGCGCTGCTGGACCAGCTCGTGCACTGCGAGGAGCTGCCGGAGGCCGAGGCGATGGCGCTGATGACCGGGCGGGGCTTCCAGGAGGAGGGGGAGGCGGCCGGCAAGTGGCGGCGCGCGCTGCTCACCTCGACGCAGCTCTCCACGTACTTCGTCGGCTACAGCGAGATGGCCGCGATCGCCGCCGCCCGCCCGGCCGACGTGCCGGTGCGCGACTGGCACGACGCGATGCTCGCCCACGACTGCCCGCCCCCGCGCCACCTGCGCACCCTGCTCGGCGTGTGAGGCAGGGCCCCTGCCGACAGGGGCGGGCTCAGCGCCGCGACGCGGTGTCGTCCGGCAGGTCGCCCCACCCAGGGGAGGGCGCCGTCGGGCGTGGTCAGCAGCTTGCGCCCGGCGACCGGCACGGCCAGGTCGGTGGGCGCGGGCGCGGCGCTCCGGTCGGCTCCGGGCACGAACCCGCCGGCGGGGTCGGTCACGAGCTGGCCGGGCGGCGGTCCACGACGCCGGCGTCGGGCGGGAGGTCGAACGCGGTGCCGTCGACCGTCTCGCGGTAGCGGCTGAGCGCCAGCTCGACCTGCCTGCCGTCGACCTGGCCGGTGAAGCTGCCGAGCGCCCCCTCGGTGGTCACGCAGGCGGTGAAATCGCCGGCGGACTGCTCCACGTCGACGCAGGTGGCGTGGTGGCCGGCGAGGGTGGTGTCGCTCTGGGCGATCACCGCCTCCGGGTCCAGCGCGGCGGTGGTGAGCAGTCCCACGACGATCGGCGGCGTGACCAGCCCTCGCTGCTTGGCCTCGGTGAACATGGCCACCGTGGGCTTCGCGTTGGGCGCGGGCGGGGCCTCCAGGGTGCAGGTCGCCCGGCCGGCCGTGGTCTCGCAGCGGGTCGTCGCCTCGGGGGTGACGGTGAGCTTGCCGCCGGGCCAGGTGTACGCGGAGCGGGCCGGGTCCTGGGCCTGGGCGATGGTGGCGGTCTGCCCGCCGGGGAGCTGGTAGTCGGCGGAGTAGGTCAGCTCCAGCGCCCGGTCGAGCCGGGCGGCCATGTCGTTCACCAGGTCGGCCCGCCCGATCGCCCGGCCGGCGTCGTCGAGGGTCTGGCAACCGGTCACCGTGAGCGACGCGATGACCGACACGGCGAGCATGCGGAGGGTGGTCGAGGCGGCGGGCATGGCGACCAGCCTGGCCGATCGGGTCAACCGCGCGCAAACCCGTTGCCGGTTGAGACACGAGAATCCGGGAATGTCCGTGTAAAGCGTTGCCCGGAGGCAGGTTTCGGGCCGGGCCGGCGAGCGCCCGGACCGCCCACGTCCGAGCGTCGCCCGATACGCTGCGTTCAACAACTGCCTCAGCCGCACCGTCGCGGCCCATACCGGACCGGAACACACTAACGAGGAGCGACTCAGTGGCAACCATCGAGGGAATCGTCGCGCGGGAGATTCTGGACTCGCGGGGCAACCCGACCGTCGAGGTCGAGGTCGGGCTCGACGACGGCACGATCGCCCGGGCGGCGGTGCCCTCCGGCGCCTCCACGGGCGCCTTCGAGGCGATCGAGCTGCGCGACGGTGACGCCGACCGCTACCAGGGCAAGGGTGTCGAGAAGGCGGTCTCGAACATCGAGGACAAGATCGTCGACGAGCTGATCGGCTACGAGGCCAGCGAGCAGCGGCTGATCGACCAGAAGATGCTCGACATCGACGGCACCGACAGCAAGTCCGAGCTGGGCGCGAACGCCATCCTCGGCGTCTCCCTGGCCGTGGCCAAGGCGGCGGCCGGCAGCGCCGAGCTGAGCCTCTTCCGCTACCTGGGCGGCCCGAACGCGCACCTGCTGCCGGTGCCGATGATGAACATCCTCAACGGCGGCGCGCACGCGGACTCGAACGTCGACATCCAGGAGTTCATGATCGCGCCGATCGGCGCGCCCAGCTTCCGCGAGGCGCTGCGCTCCGGCGCGGAGGTCTACCACGCGCTCAAGTCGGTGCTGAAGAAGAAGGAGCTCTCCACCGGCCTCGGCGACGAGGGCGGCTTCGCGCCGAACCTGCCCACCAACGCCGCGGCCCTGGACCTGATCGCCGAGGCGGTGGAGAAGGCCGGCTACCGGCTCGGCACCGACATCGTCTTCGCGCTCGACGTGGCCGCCACGGAGTTCTTCGACAACGGCACCTACACCTTCGAGGGCACCGCGAAGACCGCCGAGGAGATGAGCAACTACTACACCAAGCTCGCCGGCGACTACCCGATCGTGTCGATCGAGGACCCGCTGGCCGAGGACGACTGGATTGGCTGGCAGACGCTGACCGCCTCGCTCGGCGACCGCATCCAGATCGTCGGCGACGACCTGTTCGTCACCAACCCGCAGCGGATCGCCCGCGGCATCGCCGAGCGGGCCGCCAACGCCGTCCTGGTCAAGGTCAACCAGATCGGTTCGCTGACCGAGACCCTGGACGCGGTGGACCTGGCCCACCGGGCCGGCTTCAAGTGCATGATGAGCCACCGCTCCGGCGAGACCGAGGACACCACCATCGCGGACCTGGCGGTGGCCACGGGCTGCGGCCAGATCAAGACCGGCGCACCGGCCCGCTCGGACCGGGTCGCGAAGTACAACCAGCTCCTGCGGATCGAGGAGGAGCTGGCCGACGCGGCGCGGTACGCCGGGGCGGGCGCCTTCCCGCGCTACCGTTCCGCCTGAGACGCGCGAGGCCTCGGGGGAGGGGTGTGACGATGCAGCAGCGCCGCACACCGGGCGGTCAGCGCCCCGCCCGCCGGCCGGGTCACACCGGCCGGCCGGGCGGGGTCCGGGGCGCCCGGACGTCGGTCCGCGAGGGCGGCGTCCGCGCCGAGTCGCGGGCCACGGCCGGTCGCGCGCCGGGGGCGACCCGGGGCGCGGAGGGCGTACGCTCCGCGAGCCGGCCCGCCGCGGCCCGTCGTACGGCCGCCGGCACCGTCAAGCGGCTCTCCGCACCCCGCTCCCGGGGCTTCACCGGGCGGGCCACCGTGCTCTTCGCGGTGCTGATCGCGCTCGCCCTGGCCTACACCTACCCGGTGCGCGTCTACCTGGACCAGCAGGCCGACATCGAACGGATGGAGGCCTCGCAGGCCGCCCAGCGCAAGGCCATCGAGGAACTCTCCGAGCGGGCGGCCAAGTGGCAGGACCCGGAATACATCAAGATCCAGGCCAGGGAGCGGTTCTTCATGGGCCCCCCGGGCGAGACGCTGCTGGTGGTGCTCTCCGACCCGGAGGGCGCCGCCCGGGACGCCGGTTCGTCCGCGACCCCGTCGGCGCCCGTCACCCCCGCCTCCTGGTACGACACCCTCTGGTCGAGCGTGCAGGCCGCCAACGGCGAGCAGCCCGACAGGTGAGCACCACCCGAGCATCGAACGAGAGACCAGCATCGTGACTGTCGTACCACCGCCGGAGCCGGCGGCGGCCTCCGTACCCCCGCCGCGGCGTGAACCGGCCACCGAGGCCGACCTGGCCGCGGTGGCCGCGCAGCTCGGACGCCCGCCCCGCGGCACCCGGGCCGTGGCCCACCGCTGCCCCTGCGGCCTGCCCGACGTGGTGGAGACGACCCCGCGCCTGGCCGACGGCACCCCCTTCCCGACGCTGTTCTATCTGACCTGCCCCCGGGCGACGGCGGCGTGCAGCCGGCTGGAGTCGGCGGGGCTGATGAAGGAGATGGCGGACCGGCTGGCCGCCGACCCGGAGCTGGCCGCGCGCTACCGCGCCGCGCATGAGGACTACCTGGCGCGCCGGGACGCGATCGGCGAGGTGCCGGAGATCGCCGGCATCTCGGCCGGCGGGATGCCCGGGCGGGTGAAGTGCCTGCACGTGCACCTCGGGCACGCGCTCGGGGCCGGGCCCGGGGTGAACCCGTTCGGCGACGAGACGCTGGAGCTGGTGGAGAAGTGGTGGGCGGCCGGGCCCTGCGTGGACGTGCCGGCGGCGGACTGACCATGGCGGGCGCGGACGAGGACGGGGCGGGGGCCGACGAGATCGTGGTGCGGCGGGCCCGCACCTCGGACGTGCGCGGCATCCGGCGGCTCGTCGACACCTACACCGACGACCGGCGGCTGCTCAGCAAGGCCACCGTCACCCTCTACGAGCACGTGCAGGAGTTCCGGGTCGCGGTCCGCGCCGGCGACGGCGCGGTGGTCGGCTGCGGCGCGCTGCACGTGATGTGGGAGGACCTGGCCGAGATCCGGACGGTGGCGGTCGACCCGTCCTGCCGGGGGCGCAAGCTCGGCCACCGGATCGTCGCGGAGCTGATCGACGGCGCCCGCGAGCTGGGGGTGGCCCGGATCTTCGTGCTCACCTTCGAGACCCGGTTCTTCGGCTCGTTCGGGTTCACCGAGATCGACGGCGCGCCCGTGCCGCAGCCGGTCTACGAGCAGCTGCTGCGCTCCTACGACGAGGGCGTCGCCGAGTTCCTCGACCTGGAACGGGTCAAGCCGAACACCCTCGGCAACACCCGCATGCTGCTGCGGCTCTGACTCAGCTCCGGCGCGGGTGGGCGGCGAAGAAGTCCCAGATGAGCTCGGTGGCGACGAGGCCCGCGTCGGGGGCGGCCAGCTCCCCGGTCGGCGCGCCCGGCCACGAGTGCCCCATGTCCGCCACGGTGTAGACGGTGACGTCGCTGCCGTCGCCGCACCGCGCGTCGGCGCGGGTGACGCGCGGCGCGCCCGCCGGGGGCGCGCCGGACGCCGGTGCGCAGCGCAGCCGCCGCTGCCAGGTCCGTACGCCCTCGGTGAAGACGTCGGCGTAGCGGTCCTGCCCGCCGATGAACGTGATCACCGACACGGGTCGTGTGGGCACGTAGGTCTCGGGGGTGGTCCGGGGGCCGCTGTAGCCGCCGCTGACCACGCCGATCGCCGCGAAGAGCCCCTCGGCCTCGACGGCGGCGCGGAAGCTCATGTCCCCGCCGTTGGAGATGCCGGTGAGGTAGACCCGGTCCGGATCGACCCGCCACGTCCGTACGAGGTGGGCGGTGAGGTCCTTGAGGAAGCCCACGTCGTCGGTCGTCCCGCAGCAGATCAGCGCGTTGAAGCCGCCGCCGCGCCCGTCCGGGTACGCGACCAGGAAGTTCTCCCGGTCGGCCACGGCGTCCAGCCCCACCATCTCCCGCAGGCGGGCGCCGCTGCCGGGATAGAAGTGCAGGGCGACCACCAGCGCGGCGGGCCGGCCGGGGTCGTAGCCGGGTGGGGCGTGCAGCAGGTAGCGGCGGTCGGACCCGCCGTGCGGCAGGGTGAGCCGGTGGTCGCCGGCGGCGGGGCGTTCGACGGCCCCCGAAGGCGACGGGGCCGGCGTGGCGCGGGACTGACCCCGGTCCCCACCGCACGCCGTGGCGACGACGGCGAGAACCAGCCCCGTCAGCACTGCCACCGTCCGTCGCACGCCCCGCCCCCCTCCGTGACCCGCGGTCCACACTGGACCGGGCGAGCCCCGCGGGGCAACCCTTTCGGTCCAGGCCGAAGGGGGGCAGTCTGCTGGCATGCTTCGTCTCCGCCTGGGCCCGGCGGACCTGTGCCGGGTCCGCTTCGCCGACCGTCTGCACCCGGTGGGCACCGCCATGCTGGCCTGTCAGGCGCTGTACGACCCGGAGGCGGCCCGGACGGCGCCGGGCCCCGCAGCCGGCGCGGCGACGGCGACGGGCCGGGTCCGCTCCGCCGCCTCGGTGCTGCGGCACCTGCTGCCCGCGCGCGGTCGCCTGCCGGACTTCCTCACCCCGCTGGACGGCCTGGAGTCGGTCGCCGCCGGCCTGGAGGCGATCCGGGCCGTCCCCGTCCGGCGCGTGCGGGCCGAGGTCACCGCCGCGTACGCCGACCTGGCCGAGACGCCGTTGCGCAGGCGGTTCGCCGAGGCCGACGGGGAGACGATGGGCCTGTTCGGCCGGGCCCTGGGCACCTGGCACGACGCGGTGCTCGCGCCGCACTGGGCGGACCTGACGGACGTGCACCGGCACCAGGTGGCCGAGGCGACCGGGCACCTCGCGGCGCACGGGCTGGACGGGCTGCTGAACGCGCTGCACCCGGCGATCCGGTGGGAGGCGCCGACGTTGACGCTGACGGTGCGGACGTGGTGGAGCACGACGGTCTCCGGCACCGGCCAGGGCCTGCTCCTGCTGCCCTCCCCGCTGGCCGGGCCGCATCCCCGGGTGCTGGTGGAGCCGGACCGGCCCGTGCTGGTGGTGTATCCCGCGCCGATGCCGCGCCGGGTCGAGGCGAGCGTCGCCGATCCGCTCGGCCGCCTGCTGGGCGCCACCCGGGCGGCGGTGCTGCGCCGGCTCGGCGGCCCCGGCCGGCACACCACCACGACGCTCGGGCGCGCCGTCGGGATCAGCGTCTCCTCGGCGTCCGAGCACGCGGGCGCGTTGCGGGCGGCCGGTCTGGTCAGCAGCGTGCGGGACGGCGGGGCGGTGCTGCACCGGTTGACGCCGCTCGGCGCCGAACTGCTCGGCCGCGACGACGTCCTGCCGCCCGCGCGCGCCTGACGTAGGGTGGCAGCCGTGACGACACGTGTGGCCGCCATCGACTGCGGGACCAACTCGATCCGACTGCTGGTCGCGGACCTGCCCGACGCCTCGGCGGGTCCGGAGGCGCCGCTGGTCGACCTGAGCCGGCGGATGGAGATCGTCCGCCTCGGCCAGGGCGTCGACAAGACGGGGCGGCTGGCTCCGGAGGCGATCGAACGCACCCGGGTCGCGCTGGCCTCCTACGCCGCCGAGATCGAGAAGCTGGGCGCGGAGCGGGTCCGGATGTGCGCCACGTCGGCGTCCCGGGACGCCTCCAACGCCGCCGAGTTCCGCGAGATGGTCGAGCGCACCCTCGGGGTCGCGCCCGAGGTGGTGACCGGCGACGAGGAGGCGCGGCTCTCCTTCACCGGCGCGGTGCGTGGGCTGCCGGCCGACGCGCGCGAGCCGTACCTGGTCGTCGACATCGGCGGCGGCTCGACCGAGTTCGTCGTCGGCACCCGCGCGGGCGGCGTCGAGGCGGCCATCTCGATGGACATCGGCTGCGTCCGGATGACCGAGCGGCACCTGCACGGCGACCCGCCGACGCTGGACGAGGTCGCCGCGGCGCAGGCCGACATCGCGGTCGCGGTGGACCGGGCGCTGGAGGCCGTGCCGGGCCGGCAGGCGGCCACGCTGGTCGGGCTCGCCGGGTCCGTCACCACCGTGGTCGCGGTCGCCGAGGGCCTCCAGGAGTACGACCCGGGCCGCATCCACCACGCCCGGGTGTCGTACGACGCGGTGGCCGACGTGACCGCCGACCTGCTCGGCAAGGGCCGGGAGCAGCGACTGGCCATCCCGGCGATGCACCCGGGCCGGGCGGACGTGATCGGGGCGGGCGCCCTGGTGCTCCGGGTGATCATGGAGCGGGCGGGGATGGACTCGGTGGTCGCCTCCGAGCACGACATCCTCGACGGCATCGCCTGGTCGCTGGCCTGAACCGCCCGGGAGAACCTGGAGACCCCGCGCCACGACGGCGGTGAGGCACGCCGTGCGGTGATCGGATCCGGCGCCGGGAAACGAAAAAGCCCCCGAGGACCCAGGCCCGACCGGACGCGGCCAAGCACCCCCACGCGCGGGGACTAGCGGAGTGGGGGGAAGGCAAGT
>NZ_JBFABA010000009.1:0-190807 GCF_040640115.1 Micromonospora sp. NPDC023644
CCCGTCTCCCCGTGCCCCCCCGCCCGCCCGGGGGTGGGTGCGCGGGGGTGGGGGTGGCCGGCCCGGCGCCCGCCCCCCCCCCCCCCCACGGCTCGACCCGGGCCAGCCGGTCCGCGACTCAGCCCGCGAACGCGGCGTCGATCGCGTAGGTGTCCTCGTACATGTGATAGGTCGTGATCTTGCCGTCCCTGACGGCGATGTGCAGGGCGAAGTGGTTGGTGAACGACCTTCCCGTGGCGAGGACCTCGAACTTGTTGTGTCCGAGCACGACCGCGTTCCCCCCGTCGACGACCGTCGTCGTGATCTCGTACTCCTGGGCCGGTCCGAGCACGCGTCCGAACGAGCCGAAGAAGTCCGGCAGTTCGGCCGGGGCGGAGCGCCGCCCGGACCAGGGGATGTTGGGGGTCCCGTCGACCACGAGGTCGAACGTGTCGGCGAAGAGGTCGACGAGTCCTGGTACGTCGCCGGCGCCGAACCGCGCGAAGAAGGATTCGACGACGGCGGCTGTGCTGCTACGTGTCGCGTTGCTCATGTGGGTGGAACTCCTCTGTGCGTGACGTGGTTGGTTGACGCCCTCGCGGGCGGGTGCGAGGGCGGGCCTCAGGCGATGACGGAAAGGACGATCTTTCCGGTGGTGCTGTTGGTCTCGCCGCGCTCGTGGGCGCGAGCCGCCTCCCGCAGCGGGAGAGTCGTGTCGACGACTGGCCGCAGCTGCCCGCGGGCGACCAGATCCGCGACCGCCTTCATGCCCGCATGGTCGGGCTCGACGAGGAGCCGGGTGGCGCGGACGCCGAGTTCCTCGGCGAGGTCGGCGGGGAAGTCCGGGGCTACGGGGAGGAGGGAGACGAGGATCCCGCCCCTGCGCAGGGTGCGCAGTGAGCGCGGGGTGTAGTCCCCGCCGATGGTGTCGAGCACGACATCGAAATCCCGGAGGACGACGCCGAAGTCGTCCGTCGTGTAGTCGATCAACTCGTCCGCGCCGAGTCCGCGAAGAAGGTCGTGCTTGCCGGCTCTCGCGGTGCCGGCGACCCATGCGCCCCGGGCCTTGGCGATCTGCACCGCCAGGTGCCCGACTCCGCCAGCGGCGGCATGGACGAGGACGCGCTGGCCCGGCCGGATGTCGGCGGTGTCGACGAGAGCCTGCCACGCGGTCAGGGACGCCAGGGGCAGCGCGGCGGCGGTCGTGTGGTCGATGTTCGCCGGTTTACGGCAGAAGTGCCGGGCGGGCGCGGTCACGAACTCCGCGTACGCGCCTGCCGGATGCGGGAAGCGCGGCATGCCGAACACCTCGTCGCCCGCCGCGAACAGGGTCACCCCGGGCCCTACCTCCTCGACCACCCCGGAGACGTCGAAGCCCAGGACGAACGGGGGGAGTGCGCCGGTGGCGAACTGCCCGCGAGCGCGGGTCTTCCAGTCGGTGGGGTTCACCCCCGCGGCGTGGACCCGGACGAGGATCTCGCCGAGTGCGGGGACCGGACGCGCCATCTCGATGATCTTCAGGACGTCGGGTGCCCCGGCCACGTCCTGGCTGACGGCGAGCATCCGGTACGGCGCTCGCACTGAGCTGGTTGTCACTGGACTCCTCACCTGTCGTGCCGGCCGCGTGAGGCGGCCGTGCCCGTCCAGCATCTCCGGAGGGGCGGTGCCGCTGCCGCGGCCAGATGGACAACATGTGTCAGGATCTGGCCATGCATCGCGTCGTTGTGCTCGCGCTTCCCGGCGTCGTCCCGTTCGAGCTGGCCATCCCCGCGCGCCTCTTCGGCGCCGCCCTCGGCTCCGGCGGCAATCCGCTGTACTCGGTGACCACCTGCTCGCTCGACGGCGGCCCTGTCGACACCTCGGCCGACTTCGCGATCGCCGTGGACCACGACCGCACCGCGCTGGCCCAGGCGGACACCGTGGTGATCCCGCCCTCCGCGAGCGGGCGGCAGTGGGGCGAGGAGAAGGCCCTTCCGGTGCCGCTGCGGGACGCGCTGGGGCTCGTCCGCCCCGACGCGCGGGTAATGGCGATCTGTACGGGTTCCTTCGTCCTGGCGGCGGCAGGCCTCCTCGACGGACGCCCGGTGACGACCCACTGGCGTGAGTCCGACCGCCTTCAGGGCCTGTATCCGGACCTCATGGTCAACGCCGACGTCCTCTTCATCGACGATGGCAGCGTGCTCACCTCGGCGGGCGTCTCGGCGGGGATCGACCTGTGCCTGCACATGATCCGCCGGGACCACGGCAGCGAGATCGCCAACGAGGCAGCGCGTTCCTGCGTGGTGCCACCCTGGCGCGACGGGGGCCAGGCCCAGTACATCCGGCGCCCGATGGTCGAGGCGGACTCGACGACGGCACAGGCCCGAGTGTGGGCGCTCGAACACCTCGATCGCCCGTTGACCCTGGCTGAGCTCGCCGCCCGGTCGAACATGAGCGTGCGGACGTTCAGCAGGCGGTTCCAGGACGAAGTGGGGGTGAGCCCGATGACGTGGCTCACCCAGCAGCGGGTCGAACGCGCCCGGGAGCTGCTGGAGAGCTCGGACCTCCCGGTCGACAGGATCGCCGAGCAGGCCGGGTTCGGCTCGGGTGGTTCGCTCCGGCAGCACCTGTTGGCCGCCACCGGGGTCTCGCCGCGTGCCTATCGGCGAACGTTCCGCCCCGCCTCGGCGGACCGATAGCGCCGGAGCCGCCTGCGTGCCGCCGTACGCAGCCGATGACGCGAGGCCGGCGGTGGATCAGCAGGGATGCCGGCGACCCCACCGCGCGACGGGGGTCACCGGTATGGTCTCGCCATGCTCGCCGATCCCGATCAGCTGTTGCCCCGTCCGGTGCTGTGCGTGCTCGGCGTCGGCTTGGACTTCGACACGGTGGGCAAGGTCGCGGCCGAGGCGGGAGCCGCGGCCGGCTTCACGCTCGACGACGAGTACTCCGAGCGGGAGCACGACCCGCGGATGTCCTACGCGTTCGAGGCGAGCCTGGCCGGCGCCAGCTTCACCGACGCCGACTGGGAGGCGGTAGCGGCGCACGACAGCGTCGCGTACGTGCTGTCCCGGCCCCTGCGGGCGGTCACGATGCCGCCGGAGCTGTTGCGGCCGACGCTGCTGGAGGTCTCGCGCGCGGCGCTGGCCGTGTCGGCCGCGCTCCTGCGCTCCGGTGCCACCGCTGTGAAGAACGAGAGCAACGGTGTCGCGCACGGCCGGGACCGGTGGCTCTCCCTGGCTGACGAGGCGGCGGCCGCCACGACGGACGCGGAGCTGGCCGGCGTGCTGTACCGCGCCTCGGTCAAGCGACCGATCCGCGCCGGCGAGTCGTCGTACAGCTGCGGCATGCATCTGCTCGGCGCGCCCGACGTGGAACTGCTGACCACCGACGGCGGGGTCGAGGACCGCGTCACCCTGCTGGACACGCTGGCGCTCTACCTCCTGACCGACGAGCGGGCGGCGGAGATGGCCGACGGCGAAGGGTTCCGCCTCAGCGCCGACTCCCCGCGTTGGCTGCTGGAGCACCGCCCGGACGACCGTCACGAGACCGACGACCTCTTCCACAACCCGTTCGGCTACTGGCGCCTGACACCCGCCTGAACGGAACACCCTCACCCCGCGCGGCGCGTTCCTTTGACGGTACTTCGCATTGCGTACTAGTGTGCATTGCGTGGACACCACGCAACTGCTGAAGGGCGTACTGGATCTCGCGGTCCTCGCCGTGCTCCGGGAGGAGGACGGCTACGGCTACGACATCCTGCGCCGGCTGCGCGAGGCCGGGTTGCAGGAGGTCGGCGACGCCTCGGTCTACGGCACGCTGCGCCGGCTCTACGCCGCCGGCCTGCTGACCACCTACGTCGTGCCGAGCGAGTCCGGCCCGCACCGCAAGTACTACTCCCTCAACGCCGCCGGCCGGGACCAGCTGACCCGCTCCGGCAAGCTCTGGCGCTCGTTCGCCACCACCATGGACGCACTGCTCGACGATCGGGGGATGGCGGCATGACCGTCACGGAGCAGGAAATCGCGGACTACGCCGGACGGGTCCGGGCCGCGCTGGCCGACCTGCCGCCGGCACACCGCGACGAGTTGACCGAGGACCTGCCGGAGCACCTCGCCGAGGTCGCCGCCGAGGCCGACGGCTCGCTGGTCGACCGGCTCGGCGAGCCCGAGGCGTACGCGGCCGAGCTGCGCGCCGCCGCCGGGGTCGGCGTCGCCGCCACCGGCGGGCGCCGCCTGGACCGGCGCCTCGGTCCCGCCGTGGACCGGTTGCGCGCGCGGGCGCACCGCTGGGACGTCCAACTCGGACCACCCCTCGGGTACGCCACGGCGAGCGAGTTCCTCCGGCTGCTCCGGCCGGCGTGGTGGGTGCTGCGCGGCTACCTGGCCGCCATGCTCGTCACGGTGGTCACGACCGGCGACACGTTCGGTGTGCTGCCCGAGCTCAACGGCAGCCTGCTGGCGGGCCTGGTGCTGCTCGCCGGCAGCGTGCTCGCCTCGATCTGGCTCGGCCACCACACGCCGGGCCTGACCCGGCCCAAGCGGCGGATGTTGCACGCCGGCACGGCGGTGCTGGTGATCTTCGGGCTGGTCGGCCTGGCGGACATGAACGGCAGGGTCGGCAGCGGCGACCTCGGCTACGAGCAGATCTCGATCGACGACCGGTACGACCACGTCCGGGACGTCTTCGTCTACGACCGGGAGGGCCGGCTGGTGGAGAACGCCCGGCTCTTCGACCAGAACGGCGACCCGATCCGCCTCGGCTACCCGGACTGCCTGGACGCGCGGGACCCGAACGGCCTCGGCAACCCGCTGCTGCGCTCCTACCCGTACTGCCCGCAGCAGGCGCCGTTCGCGCCCCGGGCGCCGGTGGGTTCCCTGCCGTCGACGGGCGTGCCACCGTTGCCGCCGCCCACCGCGTCGGAGGACCCGGCCGAGCCCACGCCCACCCCGAGCGGCGCCCCGACCACGGGATCCGCGCCGACGGCGACGCCGACCGGCACGCCGGCCCCGAGCCGGACGTGAAGCGGATCATGCCGTGAAGCTGGGAAATAGCTGAACGGATGAGTCCAGCGGGGCAACGGCTGTCGGTCCCGGTCGCTACGGTGTCGTCTGCTCACTCACCCCCCGGAAGGAAAACGCGTGTCAGAGCAGGTCGCACCGCCCCCCGCGCCGGACGCCACCCAGCCCCCGTCGGCCGTCCAGGCGCCGCCCCCGGCGGAGAAGTCCGGGTCCAAGAAGCTGCTCGGCATCGTGGGCGCGATCGTCGTGTTCCTGGTCGTCGCGGGTCTCAAGTTCGGCATCGGCTCGGCCATCGGCAACTTCTTCAACAAGGACGAGACCGCCGAGGCCAAGGTCGGCGACTGCATCGCCGAGCTGCCCGAGGTGACCGGCACCAAGGAGGAGGAGGTCGACGGCGCGAAGGTCGTCGAGTGCACCTCCACCGACGCGATCTACAACGTGGTCGGCCGCGTCGACGGGCAGACCCAGGCGCAGGCCCGCTCCGGCGAGGCGTGCGGGCAGTACATCAAGGAGGGGCAGGAGGGCTACGTCTACTACAGCATCGAGCCCGGCAAGACCGGCTACCTGCTCTGCCTGACGAAGAAGGCCTGATCGCCCGGCACCACGACACCGCCGACGGCGGCGCGGACATCGTCCGCGCCGCCGTCGGCGTCCGTGGGGACGGGGGGCGAACAGGAGGTGAATGCCACTGTTCCGGCGTCTTCCCCGGGGCGCTCACGGCGTGGCAGGCTACCGGCACGTAGCACCACTGTGCGACCAGCCGACGATGACTGACCGCTAGGAGGACGGCCGATGGGCGAGATGGTGAGCTACCGCGGCAACGGGGGGACGAGCGAGGGGTATCTCGCGATACCCTCCGGCGGTGCGACCAGCCCTGCGGTCATCGTCATCCAGGACTGGTGGGGCCTGGTGCCGCACGTCCGGGCGGTCGTGGACCGCT
Source organism: Micromonospora sp. NPDC023644 (assembly GCF_040640115.1). Classification (NCBI taxonomy): domain Bacteria; kingdom Bacillati; phylum Actinomycetota; class Actinomycetes; order Micromonosporales; family Micromonosporaceae; genus Micromonospora; species Micromonospora sp. NPDC023644. The sequence goes on from NZ_JBFABA010000009.1 coordinate 5,920, forward strand.
TCGCCGAGGCCGGCTTCGTCGCACTCGCCCCGGACTTCCGGCACGGCGGCCCGGCCAGCAAGCCGAGTGAGCCCCGGCAGATGTTGAACAGCTCGCAGATGGACGAGGCGGCGGCGGACATCGCCGGCGCGGCGGACTACCTGACCGGGCGGCCCGAGGTCACCGGCAAGGTGGGCTGCGCGGGCTTCTGCGCCGGCGCGAGCCTGGCCCTCTGGGCGGCGAGCCGTTCCGAGCGGATCGTCGCCACCGCCGCCTTCTACCCCCGGCTGCCCTGGGACGGGATGCGCTCCGAGTGGGCCGACTACGCGGGCAAGGCGGCGCTCATCCACTGCTCCGAAGAGGACGGCACCTCCGCCGCCGACGGCGTGCGGACCGTCCGTCGCGCCATCGAGACCGCCGGCGGCACCTGCCAGACCTACGACTACCCGGGCACCTCGCACGCCTTCTTCAACGAGGACCGGCCGGAGCACTTCGACCAGCGCGCCGCCGCCACCGCCTGGGCCCGCACCCTCGAACTCTTCCGGGCCAAGCTTGGCTGAGCCCCGTACGCCCGACGAGGTGGTCGCCCGCGCCGCGCGGGCGACCGACCTGGCCGACCTCGACGCGGAGGTCAGCGACTGCTTCGCCTGCCCTCGCCTCGTGCGGTGGCGGGAGGAGGTGGCCCGCACCCGCCGGGCGGCGTTCCGCGACCAGGAGTACTGGGGCCGCCCGGTGCCCGGTCTCGGCGTCCCCGACGCGCGCATCGCCATCCTCGGCCTGGCGCCCGCCGCGCACGGCGGCAACCGCACGGGCCGCATCTTCACCGGCGACCGCTCCGGTGACGTCCTGTTCGCCGCGCTGCACCGGGCCGGGTTGGCCAACCAGCCGACCAGCGTCGCCGCCGACGACGGGCTGACCCTGCGCGACCTGCGGATCTTCTCCGCCGTGCGCTGCGCGCCGCCGGACAACAAGCCCACCCCGGACGAGCGGGACACGTGCGCGCCGTGGCTGCACCGCGAGGTGACGCTGATCCGGCCCACCCTGCGCGTCGTGGTCGCGCTGGGCGCCTTCGCGTGGGCCGCGTGGTGGCCGGTGCTGCGCCAGGTGTACGGCCAGCGCCCGCCCAGCCCGCGACCGGCGTTCGGCCATGGGGCACACTGGTCCGGCACGGGCGCGCCGGAGCTGCTCGGCTGCTACCACGTCAGCCAGCAGAACACCTTCACCGGGCGGCTGACACCAGGGATGCTGGACGACGTGTTCGCCCGGGCCAAGGAACTGGCCGGGGTGGACTGAGGCGTGGGGGCGGTGGCGATGACGGACGCGACGCGTCGGCCCGTGCGACCCGCCCTGGTGGCCCGGAGGTAGCCCTCGATGGAACTCAGCGTCCTGCGCAGGTGGTGGCCGGTCGCGGCGGTGGTGCTCCTGCTGGCCGTCGCCGCGCTGTCGTCCGCCCACTCGTCGATCGGCGCCAGCCGGGTCCCGCCCGCCGCCGACAACATCCCCTACATCCCGGAGTATCCGACCGCCGAGCCGGTCCCCTCGATCCCCGTGGAGCCCCGGGACACCGCCGAGGCCACCGGGGCGCGGATCCCGCAGTGGGTCGTCACCGCCGTCGTCGTGCTGCTCGGGCTGGCTCTGCTCGCCGCGTTCGGCTACCTCACCTGGACGCTGGTCCGGGGCGCGATGCGGCGCACCACCCGGGCGCTGCCGGCCCGGCGGCCCCGGCGTACGCCCGAGGGCACCGCCCGCGAGGTGGCCGCCGCCCTCGACGCGGGCCTGGAGGTGCTGGACGACCGGGACACCGATCCCCGCACGGCGGTGATCGCCTGCTGGGTGCGCCTGGAGGAGGCCGCCGCCGGGGCGGGCGTGCCCCGGCTGGCCGGCGACACCCCCACCGACCTGGTCACCCGCCTGCTGCGGGGCGACCCGTCGGCGGGGGTCCCGGCCATCGCCAGCGCCGACGTGCTGGCCGAGTTCGCGCACGTCTACCGCGAGGCCCGGTACGCCACCCGGGAGGTCGACGAGCGCACCCGCGACCAGGCCCGGGCGGCGCTGCGCCGGCTGCGCGGCGAGTTGACCGCGGTGGTCGACGACGACGTCGAGGTGCCCGCGTGACCGGGACGGGTGCCCGCGTGACCGGGGCGTGGCCGACACCCGCCCGGCGTGGCGAGGTGGCGCGGTGAGCAGCACCAGCATCGACGACCTGCTCAGCTTCGAGGAGGAGCGGCCGGCGCCCGCCGAGCGGTCCCGGGGCGGACGGGCGGGTCAGGTGCTCCGCACCCTGGCCGGCGTCGCGGCCGTCGTGGTCGTGCTGGTCGCCGGCCTGCGCGTGGTCGGCCTCCGGGTCTCCCTGCCGGTCCTCGTGGCCGGGGTGGTCGCGCTGTTCCTGGTCCGCCGGGTCGTCGCCGCCCTCGCGCCCCCGCCCCCGCCCCGCTCCGGCGGCCGGGGTCCGGCCGCCGACGACGACGGCACCTGGAACTGGGGCGCCCGGGACGCGCTGCGCGCCGCGATCAACGGCTGGGAACGGCCGCTGGACTGGGCCGGCAGGGACCGGAAGCGGTTCGCCGAGCGGATCCTGCCCCGGATCGGCGAACTGGCCGACGAGCGGCTGCGCCAGCGCCACGGCCTGACCCGCGAATCCGACCCGGAGCGGGCGCGGGCCCTGCTCGGCGACCGGCTCTGGGCCTTCCTCAGCACCCCCTCCCGCCGCCCCCCGTCGCCGCGCGACCTCGCGGCGATCGTCGCCGAACTGGAGAAGATATGAACGACGTGGACCGCAGCATGCCCGCCGCCGAGGTCGGCCACCTCGCCCGGTCGGTGCTCGAGGCGGTCGGTCAGGTCGTGGTCGGCAAGCGGGACGCGCTGGAGCTGGTCCTCGCCGGGATCCTGGCCGGCGGGCACGTACTGCTGGAGGATTTGCCGGGCCTCGGCAAGACGCTGACCGCGCGGTCCTTCGCGCAGGCGCTCGGGCTTGACTTCCGCCGGCTCCAGTTCACCCCCGACCTGCTGCCGGCCGACGTGACGGGCTCGTTCCTGTACGACCAGCGCAGCGGCGACTTCGCGTTCCGGGCCGGGCCGGTCTTCACCAACCTGCTCCTCGCCGACGAGATCAACCGGACCCCGCCGAAGACCCAGTCGGCCCTGCTGGAGGCGATGCAGGAGAAGCAGGTCTCGGTGGAGGGCGTGACGTACAAGCTGGACGAGCCGTTCCACGTGCTGGCCACCGCCAACCCCATCGAGTACGAGGGCACCTATCCGCTGCCGGAGGCGCAGCTCGACCGGTTCCTGCTCCGCGTCTCCTTCGGCTATCCCGAGGCCGAGGAGGAGTGGGAGGTGCTGCGCCGGCGGATGGCCCGCCGCCGCGAGGAGGCGGACATCAAACCGGTGGTCGACGCGGAGACCCTGCGCGCCATGCAGGCCGCGCTGGAGGACGTGGTCGTGGAGGACTCCATCGGCCGCTACATCGTCGCGCTGACCGCCGCCACCCGCGAGCACCCGTCGGTGCTGGTGGGCGCCTCGCCGCGCGGCTCGCTGGCGCTGCTGCTGCTGTCCCGCGTCCGGGCCGTCATGGCCGGCCGCGACTACGTGGTGCCGGAGGACGTCAAGGAGGTCGCGGCGCCCGCCCTGGCGCACCGGATCACGCTGCGCCCGGAGATGTGGCTGCGCCGCGTCGACCCGTCCTTCGTGGTCGGCGAGGTGCTGGAGGCCACCCCGGCCCCCGCCAGCGGCGCGCTGCCCAGCTACGCCGCCGGCCCCGGGCACTGATGGTCGCGCCCGCCGTGTCGCCCCGGGGCGAGTCGCCGTCGCAGGGGCCGGAGCCCGCGGCCGGCTGGGCGCCCACCTGGGCGCTGGGCCGGGCGGTCCTGCTGACCGGGCTGTTGCTGATCGCCGGGGTGCTCCTCGGCCGGGTCGACCTGGTCGTGCTGGCCGCCCCGTTCGCGATCGGCACCGCGTACGCGCTGCGCCGCCGGCCGACCGCCCTGCCGCAGGTCTGGATCTCCGCCGACGAGGGCCACCTGGTCGAGGGCGGCGAGCTGACCGGCACGGTCACCGTCGGCAACCCCGACCTGCTCGACTACGACGTGGCGGTCATCCGCAGCCGGGTCTCGCCGTGGCTGCGCATCGAGCGGGCGACGATCGCCGGGGCGACCGCGGCGACCGCGGCGACCGCGGCGTCCGGGGCGGGTTCGGCGGCCGTCCCGTCCGTCGCCGAGCGGCCCTTCGTGACGGCCGTCCCGACGGCCGCGGCCGTGGACCTGGAGCTGACCGGCAGGGCGCTGCGCTGGGGCCGGCACCCCGTCGGCCCGGCGGGCGCACGCGTGGCCGCCGCGCAGGGGCTGCTGGTCTCCCGCGCCGTGATCGCCGAGCCGGCCCGGCTGCGGGTCTACCCGAAGACCGAGCCGTTCGACGCCGTCGAGGCGATGCCCCGGGCCGCCGGCCTGGTCGGCGCGCACCACTCGCGCCGGCCCGGCGAGGGCGGCGAGCTGGCCGGCGTACGGGTCTTCGCGCCGGGGGACCGGCTACGCCGCATCGACTGGCGGGTCTCGCTGCGCGCCCGGCAACTGCACGTGGCGGCCACCCTCTCCGACCGCGACGCCGAGGTGGTGGTGCTGCTCGACGTGCTCGCCGAGGCGGGCCGCTCGGGGGGCGTCTCCGGTGCCGCCTCCGTGCTGGACACCACCGTCCGGGCCGCCGCCGCCATCGCCGAGCACTACCTGCACCGCGGCGACCGGGTCTCGATGCTCGAGTACGGCCCGGCCGCGCGCCGGCTGCGCCCGGCCACCGGCCGCCGGCAGTACCTCACCGTCCTGGAGTGGCTGCTGGAGGTGCGGGCGGAGTCCTCCCCGCACGAGCCGTACGACCAGGTGTTCGGGCCGCAGCTGCTCTCGGCGGACGCGCTGGTGGTGGTGCTCACCCCGCTGCTCGACGAGCGGTCGGCGCAGATGCTCGCCCGGCTGGCCCGCTCCGGTCGGTTCGTGGTCGCGGTGGACACCCTGCCGGCGGACCTCGCCCCGCCGAAGGACCGGGGCTGGGCCGAGGTGGCGTACCGGCTGTGGCGGCTGGACCGGGACACGATGATCGGGCAGCTGCGGGAGCACGGCGTGCCGGTGGTGCGCTGGGCCGGCGCGGGCAGCCTCGACGAGGTGCTGCGGGACGTGGCCCGCCTGGCGACCGCCCCGAGGGTGGCCCGGTGAGCGCGAGGAATGTAGCGCAGCGGAGTCCCGCAGTCGCGAACGAAAGGCGGGCCCGGTGAGCGCGAGGAATGTAGCGCAGCGGAGTCCCGCAGTCGCGAACGAAAGGCGGGCCCGGTGAGCGCGCCGGTGGACGCCGTCACCGAGCGGGTCCGGGCGCTGCGCCACGCCGCCACCCGGATCAGCCTGACGCCGCTGCTGGTGCGCGCCGGCATCTTCCTCACCGTGCTGGTCGGCCTCGTGCTGGCGTACCCGTCGGAGGTGCTCCTCGGGCGGCCGCTGCTCGCCCTCCTGGCGGTGGCGGTGCTGCCGGCGGTCGGGCCGCGCCGGGTCTGGCCGACCTTCGCGGCGCTGGTCACGGTCGGCGGCTGGCTGGTCGCCACCGACGGTTACGGCCGGCCGATCGCCCTCTGGCGGCTGCTCGCCGTGGCGGCGGTACTCTACCTCACCCACACCCTCTGCGCGCTGGCCGCCGTGCTGCCGTACGACGCGGTGGTCGACCCGGACCTGATCGTGCGGTGGCTGGCCCGGGCGGGCGCGGTGCTGCTGGCCACCTTCGTGCTCGGTGTGCTGTTGGTCGAGGTCGGCGGGCTCGCCGGTGACGCCGGACACCAGGCGGCGACGGTGGTCGGGCTGGCGGTGGCGGTGGCGGTGGTGGCGTTGCTGGGGTGGCTGCTGCGCCGCAGGTGACAGCCCCTTCCGGGTGAAGTCGTGCAGGTCACAGGGGTTGTGCTCCGTCACAGAGAAGGGGCGCGAGCGGGATTAGCCGGGCCGCGCGGGGAAAGATAGATGACGTGAACCCGAAGCGGATCCTTGTGGTGGGTGCCGGGCACGTCGGTCTCTACGCGGCCCTGCGCCTGTCGAAGAAGCTCAGCTCCCGAGAGGCCGAGGTCGTCGTGGTGGACCCTCAGCCCCACATGACCTACCAGCCGTTCCTGCCCGAGGCGGCGGCCGGCAACATCTCGCCCCGGCACTCCGTGGTGCCGCTGCGGCGGGAGTTGCGGCGGTGCAAGGTGGTGGCGGGCACGGTCACCCGCATCGACCACGCCCGCAAGACCGCCGTGGTGCAGCCCATCAGCGGCCCCACCCGGGAGATCCCGTACGACCACGTCGTCGTCGCCCCGGGCTCGGTGTCCCGGACGCTGCCGATCCCCGGCCTGCACGAGCACGGCATCGGCTTCAAGACCATCGGCGAGGCCATCTACCTGCGCAACCACGTGCTGGACCGGCTCGACGTGGCCGCTGCCACGCCGGACCCGGCCGTCCGGCGCTCCGCGCTGACGTTCACCTTCGTCGGCGGCGGGTACGCCGGCATCGAGGCGCTCGCCGAGATGGAGGACATGGCCCGGGACGCGCTGAAGTACTACCCGGAGCTCAAGCCGGAGGACATGCGCTGGGTGCTGGTCGAGGCGACCCAGCGGGTGCTGCCCGAGGTCGACCGGGACATGGGCGCCTACACGGTGCAGCAGCTGCTCAAGCGGAACATGGACATCCGGCTGGACACCCGCCTGGAGTCCTGCCTCGACGGGGTCGTGAAGCTCTCCGACGGCGACAGCTTCCGCTCCGACACCATCGTCTGGACGGCCGGCGTGAAGCCGTCGCCGATGCTGGACGCGACGGACTTCCCCCGCGACGAGCGGCGGCGGGTCACCTGCCTGCCGACCCTCCAGGTGGTCGACGGCGACCGGGTGGTCGAGGGCGCCTGGAGCGCCGGTGACTGCGCGGCCGTGCCGGACCTGACCAAGGAGCCCGGCAACTACTGCTCGCCGAGCGCCCAGCACGCGGTCCGCCAGGCCGCCCGGATGGCCGACAACATCGTCAACGTCGTGCGCGGCCGGGAGCCGGTGGAGTACAAGCACAAGCACGCCGGCAGCGTCGCCAGCCTCGGCCTGCACAAGGGCGTGGCCCAGGTCTACGGGATCAAGATGACCGGCTGGCCGGCGTGGTTCATGCACCGGACGTACCACATGAGCCGGATCCCGTCGTTCAACCGCAAGGTCCGGGTCGTGGTCGACTGGACGCTGGCGTTCGTCCTCAAGCGTGAGGTGGTCGCCCTCGGTCAGCTGCACGATCCGCGCGAGGAGTTCGCCGAGGCGTCCCAGCCGCCGGTCGGCGCCGGCCGCGCCGCCTGACGGAGCACGCGAAGCCCTCTCCGCCTCCGGGTGGAGAGGGCTTTCGCATGTCCGGCCGTCGGCGCGCGGGGCTGCGGCTGCGCGACCCGGTGCGGGTCAGACGCGCCAGGTCCAGGCGTCGGCGATCCGGGTGGCGGGCCCGTAGAGCTGCTCCAGCGTGCCGCGCAGGCTGTCGGCGTGCGGCGTGTCGACGGCCAGCGCCACGCAGGAGGCGCCCCAGAACTTCGCGTCCTCCGCGGCCTGCCGGCGCTGTGGGTCGTCGACGACCGGTTGCCCGCCGCGCCTGGCGACCTCGGCGAGCAGCGCCGAGGTGGGCTGCGAGTACGTGCCCATCGCCGCCGTGCCGTTGCGGCCGTACGGGCCGATGAAGAAGCCCTCCGGCATGCCGAACGCCGCGTCGGCGGCGGTCGCCCAGCGCATCGGCCAGGGCTGCTTGGGCGTGGCGAGCGGGACCGGCACCAGCACCCCGCCCGGCTCGACGCACTGGCGCCAGTGCCCACCGGTGACGAACTCGGGCAGCGGCGGCCGCTCGGCGGTGGGCAGCGGCGTCGGCAGCAGCGGCAGCAGCGCCACGGCGACCCCGGCGGGCACCAGCCGGCGGGCCAGGCCGGTGCCGCGCAGCGCCCGGTCGACCGCCAGCACCAGCAGCGTGGCGACCAGCGGGAGCACCGCGAGGGCGAACCGCATCGGCAGCGCACCGTCCACCACGGGCAGCCCCGAGAGCAGGGCGTACGGGCCCGGCACGGCGGTGTGCTCGCCGTCGACGACCACCCGGGGGCCGAGCGACAGCGCCCCCGTCACCAGCGTCCCGACCACGCACGCGACGACCAGCGGGCGGCGGCCCAGCCAGAGCGCGCAGGCGGCGGCGACCAGCAGCAGGGGCAGCCCGAGGAAGGTGTTGTACTCGGCCGGCCCGGTGGTCAGCCGGGCGGCCCCGTCGCCGCCCGCGATCGACAGCGGCGAGACCGTCCACCAGCTGCGCAGGTCCGCCGAGAAGTAGTGCGGGCTGAACATCCCGTCCGCAACGCCCTGCGGGCCGGCGAACTGGAACCACAGCGGCCAGGCCAGCACGAGCAGGGCCAGCCCGGCGGCGAGCAGCATCCCGCCGGCGAAGCCGGGCAGGGCGCGGCGGGCCAGGTTCCGGTCCGCCACCGCGTAGGTGATTGCCATCACCAGCAGCGTGACCGCGCAGAGGAAGAGCACCTCCTCGCCGACGAAGACCTGCGCCGTGACCGCCGCCGCCAGGCCGACGGCCGAGCTGACCATCCGCCGGCGGTCCGGCCCGTCGGGGGTGCCCGCCGGGTCGGCGGCCCGCAGCAGGCGGACCACCAGCCAGACGATCACCGGAACCAGCCACTGCGCGGTCATGTGCAGGTGGCTGTTGGTCTGCGAGACCATTCCCGGGCCGAAGCCGCAGAGCGCCGCCCCGAGCGCGGCGGCGACCCGGCGGGCACGCAGCACCCGGGTGAAGAGCAGGTACCAGGCGATGGCGGTGCCGGCCAGGTTCGCCATGGCCAGCAGGGCGAAGGTGACCGGCGCGCCGAACAGCAGGGTCACCGGGGCGAGGAGCACCCCGAGCGCGATGACCGTGGTGTTGGTCATCAGGTTGACCCCGTCCGGCGCGTTGAGCCGCCGGGTGAGCAGGTCGAAGTCGCCGAGCAGCGCCCGGGAGTCGACGGCGAGGAACCACTCGTAGAGGGCCTGGTCCTCCGGGTTGAGCGCCAGCACCCGGGCGGCCGGGTCGGGCCAGAGCCCGTGGGTGAGCCAGCCGGCCAGCGCCACGAAGAGCAGCGCGACGGTGACGTCCGTCCGGCGGCGGCGGACGGCGGTCAGCAGGCGCGCCGGCCGGAGCCGGCGGGGCGGCCGGTCGGCGGCGAGGACAGCCTGGTCAGGAACGGCGTCGGGGGCCGTGGGGGCTGCGCTGCTCACGGTCTCGACCCTAGTGCGACCCGCCCGCCGGGGTACGCCGGGTCGCCGGCGACCCGCTACCGTGACACTGCACCGCGCGTGTCGACCCGCGCGGTGTCACCCGCCCGGGTGGTGGAACGGCAGACACGGCCGCCTTAAAAGCGGCTGCCGCAAGGCGTGCGGGTTCGACCCCCGCCCCGGGCACCCGCACTCTCAGCTTCCGCTCAGCTTGGCGATCTCCACGGGACTGCCCTGGGCGTTTACTCTTGGGGGTGCACGTTCACGTGCAACGACCCCCTGAGGGAGGCCTGACAGTGAAGACTTCGAACCCGGTGCTCGCCCGGCTCGGCCAGGCGGCCGAGCGGGAGCGCTCCGCCGGGTACGCCCCGACCGGGCCGTACGGACAGCCCGGTTATCCGCAGCAGTACCCGACGCAGGCCGGCTACCCGGCGGCCCCGCCGACCGTCAACACCATGTCGATCGACGACGTGGTGGTCAAGACCGTCACGCTCCTCGGCATCCTCGGCGTCTCCGCCGCGGCCGCCTGGGTGCTGGTGCCCGACGCCCTGCTCGGCGCGGCCTGGATCGGCGCGGCGGTGGTCGGCCTGGTCCTCGGCCTGATCATCTCGTTCTCCCGGATGGCGAACCCGGCGCTGGTCGTCGCGTACGCCGTCGTCGAGGGCGTCTTCGTCGGCATGGTCAGCAAGTTCTTCAACTCGCTCTACGACGGCATCGTGGTCCAGGCGGTGACCGCCACGTTCGGTGTCTTCTTCGTGATGGCCATGCTCTACAAGGCGAAGGTCATCCGGGCGACCCCGAAGTTCGTCAAGGGCATGATCGCCGTGATGGCCGGTCTCTTCGCCGTCATGCTGATCAACCTCGTGTTCGCGCTCTTCGGCGTGAACACCGGCCTGCGCGACGGCAGCCCGCTGGCGATCGGGTTCAGCCTGGTCTGCATCGTGGTCGCCTCGCTGAGCTTCGTGCTCAGCTTCAAGGAGGTCGAGGACGGCGTCCGGATGGGTCTGCCCCAGCGCTACTCCTGGGTGGCCGCCTTCGGCATCCTGGTCAGCCTGGTCTGGCTCTACATCGAGATCCTGCGCCTGCTGAGCTACTTCCAGGGCGACGACTGACCGTCGTCACCGTCCGACCGGCGCCCGCCCCCGCACCCGCGGGGGCGGGCGCCGTCGTCTCCCCTCCCGCCCTCCCGCCCCCGGTCCCGGTCCCGCCCCGGTCCCGGTCCCGCCCCCGGTCCCGCCCCCGGTCCCGGTCCCGGTCCCGCGCGATCATGCAGTTGTGGTGCCCCACAGAAGGGGCGAAACAGGCTGAGCCGCCCATCACAAGTCCATGATCGACGGGCGGGGTGGGGTGGGGTGGGTGGGTTCGTAGAATTGGAGTGGTGAGCGCAGGGGAGCTGGACCGGGCGGTGGCGCTGCTGGTCCGTCAGGTCGGGCACTGGCAGCAGCCGCGCTGGGCGGCCACGGCCGCCGGCGGCAACATGTCCCGCGCCGACCTGGTGCACCGGCTGGTGCAGGAGATCGCCAACCGGGCCGCCGACGCGGAGGGCGGGCCCCGGCGTACGGTGCCCCGGCTCGACAACGACCTGGCGCTGCCCGACCAGCTCCGGGTGGTGGCCGCCGACCTGGTCGCCGCCGCCCCGCCGCCCGAGGTGCTGGCGCGGGCCGCCGCCGAGGTGACGGCGACCCGCGACACGCTCTAGCCCCGGCCCCGGCCCCGGCCCCGGCCCCGGCCCCGGCCCCGGCCCCGGCCCCGGGCTCGGGTCGCCGAGTCGCCGCGCCCCGACCGGTCTGGTCTCAGCTCAGGCGCTCGACCACCATGGCCATGCCCTGACCGCCGCCCACGCACATGGTCTCCAGGCCGATCGTCTTGTCGTGCCAGTCCAGGGCGTTGAGCAGGGTGCCGGTGATCCGGGCGCCGGTCATGCCGAACGGGTGCCCGACGGCGATCGCGCCACCGGAGACGTTCAGCTTCTCCAGCGGGATGTCGAGCTGCCGGTACGAGGGGATCACCTGCGCGGCGAACGCCTCGTTGATCTCGACCAGGTCGACGTCGTCGATGGTCATCCCGGCCCGCTTGAGCGCCTGCCGGGTGGCCTCGACCGGGCCGAGGCCCATGATCTCCGGCGAGAGGGCGGTGACGCCGGTGGAGACGATCCGGGCCAGCGGCGTGATCCCGAGGTCCCTGGCCCGCTGGGCGCTCATGATCACCACGGCGGCGGCGCCGTCGTTGAGCGGGCAGCAGTTGCCGGCGGTGATGCGGCCGTCCGGACGGAACACGGGCTTCAGCCCGGAGACGCCCTCCAGGGTGACCCCGGCGCGCGGGCCGTCGTCGGTGCCGACCACCGTGCCGTCCGGCGTGGTCACCGGGGTGATCTCCCGGGCCCAGAAGCCGTCGGCGATCGCCTTCTCGGCGAGGTTCTGGCTGCGTACGCCGAACTCGTCCATGTCGGCGCGGCTCACGTCGTACACCTGGGCCAGGTTCTCGGCGGTCTGCCCCATGGTGAGGTAGATGTCCGGCAGCTCCCCGGCCTCGCGCGGGTCGGTCCAGACCGGGGCCCCGCCCTGGGCGCGGGCCTTGGAGCGCTCGGCCGCCGTGGCGAAGCGCGGGTTCTCCCAGCCGCCGCCGACCAGCGCCTGCGCCTCCTTCGGCAGCCCGTCGGAGTTGCCGCGCGCGTACCGGGAGACGGTCTCCACGCCGGCGGAGATGAAGACATCGCCCTCGCCGGCCCGGATCGCGTGCATGGCCATCCGGGTGGTCTGCAGCGAGGACGCGCAGTAGCGGGTGAGCGTCGCGCCGGGCAGGGTGTCCAGGCCCATCAGGGTGGCGACCACCCGGGCCATGTTGAAGCCCTGCTCGCCGCCGGGCAGGCCGCAGCCCAGGTAGAGGTCGTCGATCTCGGTCGGGTCGAGCTGGGGGACCTTGTCCAGAGCGGCCCGCACGATGGTCGCGGCGAGGTCGTCCGGGCGGACGTCGCGCAGGGACCCCTTGTGCGCCCGGCCGATGGGGGAGCGGGCGGTGGCGACGATGACGGCGTCGCGGGACGACTCAGTCGGCATGAACCAACGTTAACCCGTCGGTAACTTCGGGCGGAAGCCGCCGCCGGCCGGGAAATGTCACGCCCGCGCCGGTCCCCGACGAACCGCTCGCCGGCCCCGGGCGAGGGACGGCCGGCGGATCAGTGCCGGGAGGCGACCGCCGCGGCGGCGGCGACGGCCGGCAGCAGGGCGTGCGCCCAGACCCGGTAGCCGTCGGCGGAGGGGTGGTAGCCGTCGTGGCACAGCGTTCCGGCGTCGGCCCGGAACACCGGGCCGGTCTCGGTGGCCAGGTCGACCACCGTGCCGCCCGCGTCGAGCACCGCCGCCGTCTGGGCGCGGGCCATCCGCCGCCCCGACCAGCCGACCACGTGCCGCAGCGGCGGCGCGATCGCGCGTACGGCGCCCAGGTCGGGGCAGGTGCCGACCACGACCTCCACGCGGGACTCCCGGAGCCGGTGCACGGCCGCCCCGAGGTAGGCGGCGGCCTCCACCGGGCGACGCAGGGAGGTGGCGTCGTTGGCCCCGATCAGGATCACCGCCACGTCGGGACGCTCGCCGAGCAGCGCCCGGGCCACCTGGGTGGCCAGGTCGGTCGAGCGCGAGCCGGAGACACCGACGCTGGACAGGTGCACCCGGCGGCCGGTCGGGCCCTCGGCGAGCAGGTTGGCCAGCTGCCCGCCGATGGTCTCGTCGAGGCGGCCGACCCCGACGCCGAGGGCGGACGAGTCGCCGAGCAGCACCAGTCGCAGCGGCGGCGCGTCGGCGCGCCCGACCGTGGCGCGCAGCGCGAGCGCGAGCTCCGGTTGGGCGTACCGGCGGTTGCGGGCGGCGACGGCCTGACCGGCGAGGACGGCGGCGCCGCCGACCGTGCCGGCGAGGAGGCCGAGCGTCGCCGCCCGGCCCAGTCGGTTGGCGAGCCCCGAGGGGGTGAAGCGCTCGCTCATGCCAGTCCCTCCAGTGTTGGTGAGTCGGCGGCGGGGCCTGGCTGCGGCATCGCGCCGACACCGAAGAAGGCCCGTCGGCGCAGCTGCGCCCACCGGCCGGCGGGGCCGCGCTCGCGCCCCCGGACCCGGGTGCCGCTGACCTCGGTGCCCGCGTGGCGGGCCGCCTCCTGGGCGGCCTGCGGCAGCGACCGTACGCCCTCGCCCCGGATGAGGGTCGGCCGCCGGTCCTGCCCCGCGCCGAGCGCGGACAGCACGGTCGGGAGCAGCGCGGCCGCGGCCACCGCGTAGCCCTCCGCCGAGGGGTGGAACCGGTCCCAGGCGAACATCCGGGTCGGTTCGGCCGCGAACCGGGGCCCGAGCAGGTCGCCGAGGGAGACCGTCCAGCCGCCGGCCTCGACCACGGCCACCGTCTGGGCGGCGGCGAGCTGCCGGCTCCAGCGGCGCGCCAGCCAGCGCAGCGGCGGCTGGATGGGCTGGATCGCGCCCAGGTCGGGGCAGGTGCCGACGACCACCTCGCAGCCGGCGGCGCGCAGCGTGCGGACCGCCTCGACCAGGTAGCGCACCGCCAGGGCGGGCGGCGTGCGGTTGGTCACGTCGTTGCCGCCGATCAGGATCACCGCGACGTCGGGGCGGCACTCCAGCGCCGCCTCCACCTGGTGCCGCAGCACGGCCGAGATGGCGCCGACCACGGCGAAGCGGTGCAACCGGACGGGGCGTTGCAGGCGGCGGGACAGGCCGGTGGCGAGCAGGGCGCCGGGCGTCTCCCGGCGGCGGTGCACGCCGTAGCCGGCGGCCGACGAGTCGCCGAGCACGACGACGGTGACCGGCGGGCCGGGCAGCTTCGCGCCGTAGACGCCGTCGCAGCGCGGCGGCGGCGCCTCGGCCATCGGGATCGTGCGACGGGCCTGCCGGGCCTGCCCGAGGAGCACCCCGCCGGTCGCCACCGCGGCCGCGGCGGTGGCGCCCGTGCCGATCGCCGCGAGGCGGGCGAGCTGCCGGGCGCGCTGCCAGCGCGGACCGACCGGGACGACGGAATCAGCGACCCCCATACAGCGACATTATCGCGCCGGCACGACACGCCGCTGTCGTCGTGTCGGCTCGTGGGTGCCTGGAAGGCGACGGTCCTGGGTACCTGTACGGGTGACCGGGGGACGGTTGCGCCGGCACGTCACCCTGGCACGTGGAGAGGGGCCGAACATGGGGAAGACATTGAAGCGCAGCGCGGCGTTCAGCGCGCTGGCCCGGGCGCTCGCGGCCGGATCGCGGGGCGGGCCGACGCTCGGGGCGCGGCTGGGCGCGCTGCCCCGGATGATCCGGGCGACCGCCCGGGGGGAGTACGACGGCGGCCTGCGGCTGGCCCTGATGACCGCGGCGACGGCGTACATCGTCTCGCCGGTCGACCTGCTTCCGGAGATCCCGCTGGCGATCTTCGGGCTGGCCGACGACGCGGTCATGGTGACCTGGCTGGCCGGCAGCGTGCTGGCGGAGACCGAGCGGTTCCTGGAGTGGGAGGCCCGGCGCAGCTCGGTGATCCCCGGGCACGTGGCGTCCTGAACCCACGTACCCTGGGGCGTCGAGAACACGTCTGCCCGGCCGCCGCCGGCGGCGCCGGAGGAGAAGGGCACAACGAGGTGCGGTACTACGACAACGTCGTCGAGCTGATCGGCAACACCCCGCTGGTACGGCTGCGCAACGTCACGGCCGGGATCCAGGCCACCGTGCTGGCGAAGGTGGAGTACCTCAACCCGGGCGGTTCGGTGAAGGACCGGATCGCCCTGCGGATGGTGGAGGACGCGGAGAAGGCGGGCCTGCTCCAGCCGGGCGGCACGATCGTCGAGCCGACCAGCGGCAACACCGGCGTCGGCCTGGCGCTGGTGGCGCAGCTGCGGGGCTACAAGTGCGTCTTCGTCTGCCCCGACAAGGTCAGCCAGGACAAGCAGGACGTGCTGCGCGCGTACGGCGCGGAGGTGGTGGTCTGCCCGACCGCCGTGGCCCCGGAGGACCCGCGTTCCTACTACAACGTGTCCGACCGGCTGGCGCGGGAGATCCCCGGCGCCTGGAAGCCCAACCAGTACAGCAACCCGGCCAACCCGCGCTCGCACTACGAGACCACCGGCCCCGAGCTGTGGGAGCAGACCGGGGGCGAGATCACCCACTTCGTGGCGGGCGTCGGCACCGGCGGCACCATCTCCGGCATCGGGCGCTACCTGAAGGAGGCCTCGGAGGGCCGGGTCAGGGTCGTCGGCGCCGACCCGGAGGGCTCCGTCTACTCCGGCGGCACCGGCCGGCCCTACCTGGTCGAGGGCGTCGGCGAGGACTTCTGGCCGGAGACGTACGACCGGGGCGTCGCCGACGAGATCATCGAGGTCTCCGACAAGGCGTCCTTCGAGATGACCCGGCGGCTGGCGCGCGAGGAGGGGCTGCTGGTCGGCGGCTCCTGCGGGATGGCCGTGGTGGCCGCCCTGGAGGTGGCCCGCAAGGCCGGCCCGGACGACGTGGTCGTGGTGCTGCTGCCGGACAGCGGCAAGGGCTACCTGTCCAAGATCTTCAACGACACCTGGATGGCCCGGTACGGCTTCCTGGATAATTCGGGCACGGAGCCGACGGTCGCCGACGCGCTCGCCGGCAAGCCGGGCGGCCTGCCCGAGCTGGTGCACGTGCACCCGACCGAGACGGTCCGCGACGCGATCGACTACATGCGCGAGTACGGCGTCTCGCAGCTGCCGGTTCTCAAGGCCGAGCCTCCGGTGGTCACCGGCGAGGTGGCCGGCTCGATCGCCGAGAAGGACCTGCTCGACGCGCTCTTCACCGGCCAGGCGCACCTGCACGACACCATCGAGCGGCACATGGCCGCGCCGCTGCCGATGATCGGCGGCGGGCAGCCGGTGAGCGAGGCGGTCGGCCTGCTGGAGAAGTCCGACGCCGCCCTGGTGCTGGTCGACGGCAAGCCGAAGGGCGTCCTCACCCGGCAGGACCTGCTGGCCCACCTCGGCGCGCGCTGACCCGCACGACGTCCGCGCGAGGGCCCTTCCCGACCGGGGGAGGGCCCTCGCCGTACCCGCGCGGGGCGGCAGGCACGGCGGCGGTCAGAGCCGTCGGGCGTAGCGGAGCTGGGGGGTGAGCGCCGGGCCGACGTGGTTGTCGCGTTCGACGCCGGTGGGGGCCCAGCCGCCGCGCTCGTAGAAGCGGCGGGCGTGCGCGTTGTCCCGCAGCACCCAGAGCACCGCACGGGACCAGCCGCGGCCCCGCATGGCGTCCAGCGCGTCGACCATCAGCCGGCGGCCGGTGCCCCGGCCGCGCTCGGCCGGGTCGAGGTGGATCGCGTTGAGCAGGCCGGTCGCCGGGTCGCCTTCGTCGTCGGGGCCGAGGTAGCTGAAGCCGACCAGCCGGCCGTCGCGCTCGACCACGGTCATCCGGTGCTCGTCGCGCTCCCACGTCCACCGCTCGGTCCAGTAGGCGCCCATCGCCTCGGGGGTCGGGTCGACCAGCGCCTGCGCCGGCAGGAAGGCCGAGTAGGCGGCGACCCGGGACCGCTGGTGCAGCGCGCCCACCGCCGTCAGGTCGTCGACGGTGGCGGGGCGCAGGGTGACCGTCACCCGGCCGAGGCTACCCGCCGGGGCGGGACCTGCACGGTCGTCAGGTCCTCGGCGATCACCAGGTCACCGTCGAAGTGCGCGCGGGCCTCGTCGGCGAAGCGGCTCGGGTCGGCGTACCGCTGGGAGAAGTGGGTGAGCACGAGCCGGCGTACGCCCGACTCGGCCGCCACCCGCGCGGCCTGGCCGGCCGTGAGGTGGCCGACCTCGGCGGCCAGCGCGGCCTCCGAGTCGAGGAACGTCGACTCGATGACCAGCAGGTCGGCGTGCTCGGCGAGGGCGTACACCCCGTCGCAGAGGCCGGTGTCCATGACGAAGGCGAAGCGCTGCCCGGGCCGGGGCACGCTCACCTCCTCGCGGGTGACGCGGCGCCCGTCCAGGTCGAGGTGGCCGACGCGGATCAGCTCCCCGACCGCCGGCCCGGCGATGTCGTACGCGGCCAGCTTCTCCGGCAGCATCCGGCAGCCGTCCGGCTCGACGAGCCGGTAGCCGTACGTCTCGACGGGGTGCCGCAGCCGGCGGGCCTCCAGCGTGCCGACGCCCAGCGCGATCCGCTGCCCGTCGGCGTCGATCGGCTCGACGCGCAGCTCGGCGGTCTCGTGGAAGCTGGAGGCGTGCCGCAGGCGGGCGAAGTACTCCGCGCCGCCCGCCGGGAAGTGCACCGCCACCGGGTGCGGCACCCGGTCCAGCGAGAGCCGCTGGATGGTGCCGGGTAGGCCGAGGCAGTGGTCGCCGTGGAAGTGGGTGACGCAGATCCGGGTCAGGTCCGTGGCGGTGACCGTGGTGTGCAGGAGCTGCCGCTGGCTGCCCTCGCCCGGGTCGAAGAGGATCACCTCGTCGTCCCAGCGCAGCACGTACCCGTTGTGGTTGCGCTGCCGGGTGGGGGCCTGGCTGGCCGTCCCGAGCACCACCAGCTCGCGCATCGACACGGTGACCTCCGGCTGCGTCGGCCACCCGGCCGCGGAAAGGGTCGACCCCCGGGGCTTCCGCGCTCGCGCGCGGGCCGGCTGGACTGGGCCGGCACCCCGGGGGTCGGGTGGCTGTCGTGGTTTCGCCGCACCGCTGCCACACGGTCTCGACGATGGTGCTGTGCCCGCCTCGCGGCGGACGAGTTTACTGTCGAGGACAGCGGCTAGCGGACAGCCACCTCACGAGTCCGATTGCTATACAAGTCTGGACCACCTCCTTTCCCGTGTACCGCCACGCTATCCAGCCCTCGCGCCCCGGGCAACGGATTTCGATCACACGGCGCCCGGGAATGGCGGGCCGAGGCTCAGGAGTTCTCGGCGATGCCGATCGGGCCCTCGCGGGGGCCCTCCTCGCTGGCCGGCTGCACCGCCAGCGACGGGAAGTCGGCCAGGTCGCCCTCCGGCTCGGCGTCCCACTCGGGGAAGACCAGGTCGCTCTGGAGGTAGAGGCAGAGCAGTTGGGTGAGCTGGCGCAGGCCCTCCAGGTGGGTGCGCTCGTGCCCGTGGGTGGCGTCCACGCCGAAGCCGAGCAGCGCCACCCGGGCGTGCGCGCCGGCCTCCACGGCCGCCGCCACGTCCGAGCGGTAGTACTCGAAGACGTCGCGGACCAGGTTTACCCCGTGCTCGGCGGCGATCGAGGCCAGGTTGCGGGTCAGGTGGTAGTCGAACGGGCCCACCCCGTCGCCCATGGCCAGCGTGGCCGCGTCCTCGCGGGACTGCTGGCCGGGCGCGACCACCGCCGCGTCCACCGACACGATCTCCGCCACGTCCGGGTCGAGGCCGTGGGACGCCCCGTGCCCAATCTCCTCGGTCACGGTGACCAGCAGGTGCGCGGTGACCGCCGGGCGTACGCCGGCGTCGACCATCGCCTTGAGCGCGGTGAGGACCGCGGCTACGCCGGCCTTGTCGTCCAAGTGCCGGGACTTGACGTACCCGCTGGGGGTGATCGTCGGGTTCGGCAGGAAGGCCACGAAGTCGCCCGCGTCGATGCCGAGGGCGCGCAGCCCGGCGACGTCGGAGACCGGCTCGTCGACCCGGACCTCGACGTGCTGCCAGCCGACGCCCTGCAGGTCCACGTCGTCGTTGTAGCGGTGGCCGCTGGCCTTGAGCGGCAGCACCTGGCCGGTGATCACCCGCTCCAGGTCGTCGGTGAAGATCCGCACGTGCGCGCCCTCGGCGAACCGGGCGCTGTGCGTGCCGATCGTCTTCAGCTCCAGCCGGCCGTTCTCCTTCAGCCGCTTGACCATGCCGCCGATGGTGTCGGTGTGCACCACGATCGCCCGGTCCGCGCCGGTGGACCGGGGGCCGGGCAGGCAGGCGCTGAGCGCGCCGCGCCGGGTCAGCGTGGAGGGGATGCCGAGCGCGGAGAGCCGCTCGCCGACGTACTGCTGCACGTGGTCCGTACGCCCCGACGGGCTCGGGATCTCCAGCAGCTCCAGCAGCACCTGGCGTAGGTAGTCCAGGTCGATCTCCAGGGGCCTCGGGCTCACGCGGCACCTCCCGGGCCGGCCGGGGTCCAGAGCCGCTGCGGCGCCCGGGTGCCGGGGAAGAGCAGGTCCACGAAGCGCTCGGCGGTCGGCTGCGGCTCGTGGTTGGCCAGGCCGGGCCGCTCGTTGGCCTCGATGAAGACGTGCTCCGGCCGGTCCGGGGCTTCGACCAGCAGGTCCAGCCCGGTGACCGGGATGTCCAGCGCCCGGCTGGCCGCCACGCAGGCCTCGGCGATCGCCGGGTGCAGCGCGGCGGTGACGTCGTGGATGGTGCCGCCGGTGTGCAGGTTCGCGGTCCGGCGTACGGCCAGCACCTGCCCCTCGGGCAGCACGTCGTGCAGCTCGTGGCCGGCCTCGGCGAGCACGTCGCGGGTCATGTCGTCGAGCGGGATCCGGGACTCGCCACCCGTGGCGGCGGCCCGGCGGCGGCTCTGCCGCTCGATCAGCTCGGCGATGTCGTGCACCCCGTCGCCCGTGATCGAGGCGGGTCGCCGGATCGCCGCGGCCACCACCTCGTGGTCGATAACGATGACGCGCAGGTCCTCGCCGGCCCGCATCTCCTCGATCAGCACGTCCGGGCAGAACCGGGCGGCCAGCTCGACGGCGGCGGTCAGCGCCTCGGGGCTCCGTACGCCCACCGTGATGCCGTTGCCCTGCTCGCCCCGCGCCGGCTTGACCACCACCCGGCCGACCTCGGCGAGGAAGGCGGCGTCGCCGCCGTCGCCGGTGGCGGTCCGGCCGCGCGGCACGGACAGCCCCGCCTCGGTGAGGATCCGGCGGGTGACCCGCTTGTCGTCGCAGCGGCTCATCGCCACCGCCGACGTCAGCTCCGACAGCGACTCGCGGGTCAGGACGGTCCGCCCGCCGTTGCTCAGCCGCAGCTCACCCCAGGCCGGGTCGGTGACCTCCACCCGGATGCCGCGCCGCATCGCCTCGTCGGCGACGATCTTCGCGTACGGGTTGAGCTGGTCGTACCCGTCGGGCGTGGCGGGCAGGAAGAGCCGCTCGTTGATCGGGTTCTTCCGCTTCACGCAGAGCGTCGACGTCCGGTAGAAGCCGAGCCGCTCGTAGAGCCGGATCGCCCCGGCGTTCTCGGCGAGCACGGAGAGGTCCACGTACGCCCGGCCCCGCTCGACCAGCCGGGTGGCCAGCGCGGTGATCAGCGCCTGGCCGGTGCCCGGCGGCGCGGTGTTGAAGTCGACGGTGAGGCACCACAGGCTGGCGCCGTTCTCCGGATCGTCGAAGACGGCGACGTGGTCGACGCCGGTGATGGTGCCGACGATCTCGCTGGTGGCGTCCTCGGCCACGAGGTGCAGGAAGCGCTCGGTGCGGGCGTTGGCCACGAGCACGTCGACCCCGGCGGTGACCATGCCGTTGCGGGCGTAGATCCGGTTCACCGCGTCCGCGTCGGCGGCGTCGGCCAGCGGTCGGATGGTCAGCCCCGGGACGTCGTCGTCCCCGGTCGGCCGGTCGCCGCCGAGCGGCAGCCGGTAGGTCAGCGACGGATCGATGAACAGCTCGTCGGGCAGCCGGGACACCAGCACGTGCGGGTCGCGCAGGTAGATGCAGATGTCCCGGGAGCCGGCGGCCTCGGAACGCAGCACGGCGGCGACGGCGGCCTGGTCGGCGAAGGTCTGCCCGAAGACGAGCCGCCCCCAGCCGCAGTCCAGCACCACGTCGGTGTCGCCCTCGCGGGTCGGCGGCTCCGCCGGTCCCGGTGCCATCGGGTCGCCGCCGGGGCCCACCCGCTCCCGTCGCCGGCCGTTGCGCAACCGGTCGGACCGGGCCGCGCCGGTCGCCAGGGTGTCGGTCACGGTCAGTCGATTCCGTGGCTCTGGAGCCACATTTCCAGGAGTCCGAGTTGCCACAGCTTGTTTCCGTTCAACGGGGTCAGTTCGGCGTTCGGGTCGGCGAGCAGGGCGTCGACGTAGTCGGCGCGGAACAGGTCGCGGCGGCGGGCCTCGGGCGCGGAGAGCGCGTCGCGTACCCGGTCGAGGAGCTTGCCCTCCAGGTGGGTGAGGCCCGGGACCGGGAAGTAGCCCTTCGGGCGGTCGATGACCTCGTGCGGCAGCACCCGGCGGCCGATCTCCTTGAGCACGCCCTTGCCGTCCTGCGCCAGCTTGAGCTCCGGCGGGCAGCTCGCGGCGAGCTCGACGAACTCGTGGTCGAGGAACGGCACGCGGGCCTCCAGCCCGTGCGCCATGGTCATGTTGTCCACCCGCTTGACCGGGTCGTCGGTCAGCATGACCTGGGTGTCGATCCGCAGGCCGGCGTCGACGGCGGTCTCGGCGCCGGCCCGGCCCAGGTGCGCGGCCACGAACTCCCGCGCCGGGTCGCCGTCGGTCAGCCAGGCCGGGTTCAGCACCCGGGCCAGCCCGGCCGCGTCCCGGTCGAAGAAGGCCCCGGCGTACGTGTCGAGCGCCTGGTCCCGGCCGATCCGCGCGAGCGGCGGGTACCAGTGGTAGCCGCCCAGGATCTCGTCTGCGCCCTGGCCGGACTGGACCACCTTGACGTGCTGCGACACCACCTCGCTGAGCAGGTAGAACGCCACGCAGTCGTGGCTGACCATCGGCTCCGACATCGCGGCGACGGCCGCCTCCAGCGGCGGCACCAGGTCGGCGGCGGCCACCCGGATCTGGTGGTGGTCGGTGTCGAACGTCTTCGCGACGAGGTCGGAGTAGCGGAACTCGTCACCCTCCCGGCCGCCGACGGCGTCGAAGCCGATGGAGAAGGTGGAGAGCCCGCGCTGGCCCTCGCCGGCGAGCAGGGCGACCACCAGGCTGGAGTCCAGGCCGCCGGAGAGCAGCACGCCCACCGGCACGTCGGCGACCATCCGCCGTCGTACGGCGGTGGTCAGCGACTCCAGCAGGGCGTCCTGCCAGTCCTTCTCGGACCAGCCGGCCCGTTCGGCGGAGCGGGTGAAGGCCGGGTCCCAGTAGACCCGCTCGGAGGTGCGGCCGTCCGCCTCGTAGACCCGTACGGTCGCCGGGGGCAGCTTGGTGACCCCGCGCAGGATGGTGCGCGGCGGCGGCACGATGCTGTGGAAGCTCAGGTAGTGCGCGAGCGCCACCGGGTCGATGCCGGTGTCGACGCCGCCCCCGGCCAGCAGCGCGGGCAGGGTGCTGGCGAAGCGCACCGCGCCGGGCGTCTCGGCCAGGTAGAGCGGCTTGATGCCGAGGCGGTCCCGGGCCAGCACCAGCCGGCCGGTGTCCCGCTCGCTGATCGCCACGGCGAACATGCCGATGAGGTGGTCGACGAAGTCGAGCCCCCACTCGGCGTACGCCTTGAGCACGACCTCGCTGTCGCCCGAGGAGAAGAACCGGTGGCCCTTGGCCTGGAGTTCCTCGCGCAGCTCGCGGTAGTTGTAGATGCACCCGTTGAAGACGCCGGCCAGCCCCGCACCGGGGTCCACCAGCGGTTGCCCGCTCGCGGCGGAGAGGTCGATGATCTTCAGACGTCGGTGTCCGAGGGCCGTCGGGCCCTGGGCCCAGACGCCGCTGTCGTCGGGCCCCCGGTCGCTCATCGTGGCCGCCATGCGCTCCACTGCCGCCACGTCGGCGCGCGAGCCGTCACGGCGGAACTCTCCCGCAAGTCCGCACATGCCAGGCAATGCTGCCAGAGGGCGGCGAGGATTGCCCGTTGGGCTGATAACAGTTTCTTGAAGATTTGCTACACTGCGCGATTTCGTCACGGCACGTGTCGGCCCTGGTGGCGGACCGCGTCGCGAGTGACGACCGGGGCGGTTTCGCACCGGGACAGATGTGATCGACCGCTCAGTTCCGGTAGCGCGGAGCCGCTCGGTTCCGGTGGTGCGGAGGCCGCTCGGTTTCCGGAGTGCGGGGCCGCTCTGTTCCGGTTTTGCGGAGGCCGCTCTGTTCCGGGAGAGTGCGGAGGCCGGCGCGGCTGACGCCGTGCCGGCCTCCGTGGTGTGCCGCTGGGCTCAGCCCGAGGTGCGGGCGACGCCCACCGGGCAGCTCAGCCCGTTCGGGCCGTGGTTGCAGTACCCGTTCGGGTTCTTCGTGGGCGCCAGGTACTGCTGGTGGTGGTCCTCGGCGAAGTAGTAGTCGCCGAGCCGCTCGATCTCGGTGGTGATCTCGCCCTTGCCGGCCCGCGCCACGATCGGCGCGAACGCGTCCCGCGACGCCTGCGCGGTGGCGAACTGCTCGTCCGTGGTCACGTAGATCGTCGAGCGGTACTGGGTGCCCACGTCGTTGCCCTGGCGCATGCCCTGGGTCGGGTCGTGGTTCTCCCAGAAGACCTTCAGCAGGTCCTCGTAGCTGATCGTGGTGGGGTCGTAGACCACCTGGACCACCTCGGCGTGCCCCGTCATGCCCGAGCACACCTCCTCGTACGTCGGGTTCGGCGTGATGCCGCCCGCGTAGCCGGCGGACGTGGTGATCACGCCCGGCAGGGTCCAGAACAGCCGCTCGGCGCCCCAGAAACAGCCCATGCCGAACACGGCCACCTGCGAGCCCTCAGGGAAGGGGCCCTTGAGCGGGGTGCCCAGCACCTCGTGCCGATCCGCGATCGGCATCGCGATCAGGCGACCCGGCAGGGCCTGATCGGTGGTGGGCAGCTCGGCCTTCATGCGGCGCAGGAACACGGTGGGACTCCTCTCGTACCTCTCCCAGCGTGCAACACCGCCGGACTCACCTTCCTTACCCGCTCCGCCCACACTCAGGCGGGCCGCCGCCGAAACCGGCGCGAGGCGCCACACAAGGCGCCGCGCGGGTTGCGGCGTCGCTACTTTGAGTGATGCCGACTGCCGGCGGGGCCGGACCCCCCCTTCGCGCGCTTTGCTCTGCATCCTCATGCGCACCGGTTACCGCCAGTGTCGGCGGACTTCGCTGCGCTCGCATCCCCATAGCGTGTCGCCGCAGGTCAGAGCCGTGGTGCGGATGTGGATGCAGAGCAAAGGGGAAAAGTGACACTGTGGCCGCCGCGCGCGGCCGTCACAGAACGTAGGGGAGTGTCATCGTCACTCTCGGTGGCGTGGGGGACCTTCAGGAGGCGACGCGGGCAGGGCACGGCCGCGCCCGCCGGGAGTGCGTCGGCCGCTGGAGTGCCGGGGCCAGCGGGCCGCTGGGTGCGCCGCGGTCCGTCAGAGCGCCACGGTGATGCGGGCGGCGTAGGCCTCGCCCTCGGCGTCGTCGGCGTAGCGGGTACGGGGCCAGAAGAAGCCGCGCAGGCCGTCGCCCTTCGTCCGCGGCACCACGTGGGTGTGCAGGTGCGGGACGGACTGGGACACCTTGTTGTTCATCGCCACGAACGTCCCGCCGGCCCCCGTGCCGGCCTCCACCGCCACCGCCAGCCGCCGCACCAGGCCGAAGTAGCCGGCCAGCGCCTCGGCGGGCAAATCGGCGAGGCTGACCAGGTGGGTGCGTGGCACCACCAGCACGTGTCCCTTGAAGACCGGCCGGGTGTCCAGGAACGCCACCCCGTCGGGCTCGTCGACGACCCGGAAGGCGGGGACCTCGCCCGCCACGATCCCGCAGAACACGCACCCGCTCACCCGTCCAGGCTATGCCGGACCCCACGACGGGGGCGGGCCGCCCGGCCCGACCACCGCGCCGGCCTGCCGCGCGCGGGTACGGCACCACCGTTCCGTTCCAGCCCTCGGGACGGGGCATTAGCCTCACGGGATGAGTCACGGCTTCGACACGCTCGCCATCCACGCCGGCCAGGACCCAGAGGCCCGCACCGGCGCGGTGATCCCTCCGATCTACCAGACCAGCACCTACGCCCAGGACGCCGTCGGCGCGCCCCGGCTGGGCTACGAGTACAGCCGCTCCGGCAACCCGACCCGCGACGCACTTCAGGAGTGCCTCGCCGCGCTGGAGGGCGGCCCGGTCGGGCTCGCCTTCGCCAGCGGCCTGGCCGCCGAGGACACCCTGCTGCGTACCGTCTGCAAGCCGGGCGACCACGTGGTGATCCCCGACGACGCGTACGGCGGCACGTACCGGCTCTTCGCCCGGGTGGCCGAGCGCTGGGGGCTGGACTTCACCCCGGCGAAGGTCTCCGACCCCGACGCGGTCCGGGCCGCCGTCGAGCCGGGCCGGACCCGCATCGTCTGGGTGGAGACCCCCACGAACCCGCTGCTCGGCATCGCCGACATCGCCGCGCTGGCCGGCGTCGCGCACGACGCGGGCGCCCTGCTGGTCGTCGACAACACGTTCGCCTCGCCGTACCTGCAGCAGCCGATCGCGCACGGCGCGGACGTGGTGGTGCACTCCACCACCAAGTACATCGGCGGCCACTCCGACGTGGTCGGCGGCGCGCTGATCGCGGCGGACGCCGGACTCGGCGAGGAACTGCGCTACCACCAGAACGCGATGGGCGCGATCAACGGCCCCTTCGACGCGTGGCTCACCCTGCGCGGCATCAAGACCCTGGGCGTACGCATGGACCGGCACTGCGACAACGCCGAGCGGATCGCGGCGTACCTGGACGGGCACGCCAAGGTCGGTCAGGTCATCTACCCGGGGCTGCCCGCGCACCCGGGCCACGAGGTGGCCGCGAAGCAGATGCGCCGGTTCGGCGGCATGATCTCGTTCCGGGCCGCCGGCGGCGAGGAGCACGCCGTCGACATCTGCAACCGGACCGAGCTCTTCATTCTCGCCGAGTCGCTCGGCGGCGTGGAATCCCTGATCGAGCACCCGGGCCGGATGACACACGCAAGTGCTGCCGGCTCGCCGCTTGAAGTTCCCGGCGATCTCGTGCGACTGTCTGTCGGCATCGAGACGGTCGACGACCTGCTCGCCGATCTGGAGCAGGCGCTGGGCTGACCGCTGGCAGGGAGGGTGGCCGTGCAGGACATCATGCCGACCTGGGTGGGGGCGACCGCCAAGCAGATCGCCAGAGGCGTACGCCGGGGCGACGTCACGGCCACCCAGGTCGTCGCGGACCACCTGGACCACATCGCCCGGGTCGACGCCGACCTCGCCGCGTTCCGCGCGGTACGCGGCGGGGAGGCGATCACCGAGGCGGAGAAGGTCGACGAGCAGGAGGACCTGGCCAACCTGCCGTTGGCGGGGGTGCCGGTGGCGGTCAAGGAGAACACCGCCGTCGCCGGCCTGCCCACCTGGAACGGGTCGGCCGCGGTACGCAGCGGCGTGGCCGAGGCCGACCACGAGGTGGTCCGCCGGCTGCGCGGCGCCGGGGCGGTGATCCTCGGGGTGACCCGGATGCCGGAGCTCGGCCTGTGGGGCAGCACCGACGACGAGACGGCCGTGACCCGCAACCCCTGGGACACCCGGCGTACCCCCGGTGGCTCGTCCGGCGGCGCGGCCGCCGCCGTCGCCGCCGGTCTGGTGCCGATCGCCCACGCCAACGACGGCCTCGGCTCGATCCGCATCCCGGCGGCCTGCTGCGGCCTGGTCGGGCTCAAGCCGGGCCGGGGCGTGGTCCCCTGCCAGCTCGGCGCGGACGACTGGTTCGGGCTCACCGAGCACGGCATGCTGACCAGCACGGTCGCCGACGCGGCCGTCGGCTTCTCGGTGCTGGCCGGCCGCCGCCCGGACAAGCTGGTGCCGCCGCAGCGGCTGCGGGTGGGCGTCTCGCTCCGCTCGCCGGTGCGGGGCGTGCACGCCGACGCGCCCAACCGCGACGCGGTCGCCGCCGCCGGCCGGCTGCTCGCGGCCGCGGGCCACGACACCGTGCCGGCCGATCCGGTCTACCCGACGGCGGTGGGCCTGCAGGGCATCGCCACCTGGTTGGCCGCGGCGGCCGCCGACGTCCGCGCCGCCGGGTTGGACCGGCGCGGCCTCCAGCGGCGCAGCCGCCGGCACGTCGCCCTCGGCGAGTGGGCGCAGCGGCGCGGGTACGTCCGCGAGGCGGACCGGGCCGCCTGGCGTGAGCGCTCGATCGGCTTCTTCGCCGACCACTCGGTCGACCTGCTGCTCACGCCGGCGCTGGCGACCGTGCCGCCGGAGGCCACCGGCTGGGCCGGCCGGTCCTGGCGGGCCAACATGCTGGCCAACATCCGGTACGCCCCGTTCGCCGCGCCCTGGAACATCGCCGGCCTGCCCGCCCTGGTGGTGCCGGTCGGCCGCCGCCCGGACGGGCTGCCGGTCGGCGTGCAGCTGGTCGGGCCGCCCGGCAGCGAGCTGCTGCTGCTCGGCGTCGCCGGCCAGTTCGAGATGCAGGCCCCCTGGTCCCGCCACGCCCCCGGCTACCCCCGCATCCCCGCCGCCGTCTGACAGGTGGCGTGCGCGCGCCGGCGCGGGTGGCGGGTGGCACGATCAGGGCATGACGGAACTGGTCGGTCTCGACGACGTACGGGCCGCGCGGGAACTGCTCGCCGGCGTCGTCCGCACCACCCCGCTGGAGCCCTCCCGGCCGCTCAGCGCGGCGCTGGGCGGGCCGACGTGGCTCAAGTGCGAGAACCTGCAACGCGCCGGCTCGTACAAGGTGCGTGGCGCGTACGTGCGGATCTCCCGGCTGTCGGAGGCGGAGCGGGCCGACGGCGTGGTCGCGGCGAGCGCCGGCAACCACGCCCAGGGGGTGGCGCTCGCCGCCGGCCTCGTCGGCACGCACGCCACGGTCTTCATGCCGGTGAACGCGCCCCTGCCGAAGGTGGCCGCCACCAAGGGGTACGGCGCGCAGGTCGAGCTGGTCGGCAACACCGTCGACGAGTCCCTGGTCGCGGCGCAGACCTACGCCGAGCGGACCGGGGCGACGCTGATCCACCCGTTCGACCACCGGGACGTCATCGCCGGGCAGGGCACGGTGGCCCTGGAGATCCTCGAACAGTGTCCCGAGGTCAGGACGATCATCACCGGGGTCGGCGGCGGCGGCCTGGTCTCCGGCATGGCGGTGGTGGCCAAAGCGCTGCGGCCCGACGTACGCGTCATCGGGGTGCAGGCAGCCGGCGCCGCGGCCTTCCCGCCCTCCCTGGCGGCCGGCGAGCCGGTGCGACTGCCGGCGTTCGGCACCATCGCGGACGGCATCGCCGTCGGCCGGCCGGGGGAGCTCACCTTCACCCACGTCCGCAAGCTGGTGGACGAGATCGTCACGGTCTCCGAGGAGGACATCTCCCGCGCGCTGCTGATGCTGCTCGAGCGGGGCAAGCAGGTGGTCGAGCCGGCCGGCGCGGTGGGCGTGGCCGCGCTGCTGGCGGGCCTCGTCGAGGTGGAGGCGCCGGTGGTGGCGGTGCTCTCGGGCGGCAACATCGACCCGCTGCTGATGCTCCGGGTGATCGAGCACGGCCTCGCCGCCGCCGGGCGCTACCTGCGGGTGACCGTGCGCTGCTCGGACCGCCCGGGCCAGCTCGCGTCCTTGCTCGGCGAGATCGCCGAGCACCGGGCGAACGTGGTGGACGTGGAGCACCAACGGGCCAATCCGCACCTGCGCCTGGGCGAGGTGGAGGTGGCCCTGTCGGTGGAGACCCGGGGGGTCGAGCACTCCGACACGCTGATCAGCGCGTTACGGGCCAGCGGCTACCAGGTGGTCTTCGCCGGCGAGGCGTGACACCGGGAACGGTGCCACGCCTCGCCGGGTCGCTCGTCGTCGCCGCCCCGCCGGGTGGGTGCCCGGGCGGCCGTGCCGTCCGGGTCACCCCCGGGGCGGCGGTGCGCCCGACCGGTCCAACCCGGGCGGGCGGCGGAGGCTCAGCCGGAGAACGGCTCGAAGCTGACCACGGTCACCTTGATGTCGGCCCCGCTGGGGGCGGTGTAGGTGCAGGTCTGGCCGGCCCGACCGCCCAGGATCGCCTTGCCCAGCGCCGACTCCGGGCTGTAGACCGTCAGCTCGGTGGTCGACGCGATCTCCCGGGAGCCGAGCAGGAAGGTCTCGGTGTCGTCCTTGTCGTCGTCGAAGTAGATCGTCACGACCATGCCGGGCGACACCGCGTCGGCGGCCTGGGCGCCGCCCACCTTGGCGGTGCGGAGCAGCTCCTTGAGGTAGAGGATGCGCCCCTCGGCCTTGCCCTGCTCCTCGCGGGCGGCGTGGTAGCCACCGTTCTCCCGCAGGTCGCCCTCCTCGCGCCGGGCGTTGATCTCGGCGGCGATGACCGGCCGGTTGGCGATCAGCTCGTCGAGCTCGGCCTGGAGCCGGTCGAATGCGTCCTGGGACAGCCAGGTGGCGGGCGCCTCGTTTCCAGTGGACACAGGCGTTCTCCTCGTTCGTGCGTGCTGGCTGACAGGTGAACTTCCAAGTTACCAGTGCCGTACGACACAGGGTGCGCTCGAACACCGGCGGTGCCGCCGGCTCCGAGGCGGCCGGCGGGGCCCGCGCCGGTGCGTCCGGCCCGCGTCGTGCCTGCTCAGCCGGGGGGCCGGCAGCGCACCACCTCGCCGATGAAGGGCCGGGCGGTGGTGGCCAGCCGGTGCTGCGTGGTCACCTGCCGCTGGCCGGGCCGGGCGGTCACGGTCACCTCTTCCCGGCCGACCTCGGCGCCGTCGCGGTCCCGGGCGCGCAGCAGGCAGACCGCCGAGCGGCCCTCCGGCACGGTGACCCGGAAGTCGACGAGCACCTGACTGTCGGTGATCCCGGTGTAGGTGATCACCTTGGCGTCGTAGTTCGGGTCGCCGTACTGCCGGTAGAGCCGCACCGCGACCAGGGTCATGACCGCGACCAGGGCGACCACCAGCAACGCCGTCAACAGCGGCCGGCGGCGCCCGGGCTCCCGGCGGCGGCCGTACCGGCCCGGCGGGAAGGCCGGCGCGCCCGGCGGAAGTGTGGCGTGCGTCTCGGTCACCGGCGGGTATCTCCTGGCGTCGTTGTCGGCGGCATCGGCAAGAATGGCAGAGTTCCATCTTCCCAGCCCGTCCCGTCGTCAAATATGACAGGTCGGCACCGGCAGGTCCCGGCGCGGGGGGAGGATTCCGGCAGGTCAGCCGGGCGGTCCTGCGGGGGGTCCGCCGGCCGGCAGAGACGAGGAGCGCCGACGTTGGCAGAGCGACTGCGACTGATGGCCGTCCACGCACATCCCGACGACGAGTCGAGCAAGGGCGCCGCGACCATGGCGAAGTACGTCGCCGAGGGCGTGGACGTCCTGGTGGTCACGTGCACCGGCGGCGAGCGCGGCAGCGTGCTCAATCCGAAGATGGACCGGCCGGACGTCTGGGCCAACATCGCCGAGGTCCGCCGGGCGGAGATGGACGCCGCGCGGGCGATCCTCGGCGTCGAGCAGGCGTGGCTCGGCTTCGTCGACTCCGGGCTGCCCGAGGGCGATCCGCTCCCGCCGCTGCCCGAGGGCTGCTTCGCCCTCCAGGACGTCGAGGTGGCGGCCGGCCCGCTGGTGCGGCTGATCCGCGAGTTCCGTCCGCACGTCGTCACGACGTACGACGAGGAGGGCGGCTACCCGCACCCCGACCACATCATGACCCACAAGATCAGCGTGGCCGCGTTCGAGGCCGCCGGGGACCCGGAGCGCTATCCGGAGCTGGGCGAGCCGTGGCAGCCGCTCAAGCTCTACTACGACATCGGCTTCTCCAAGGGCAAGATCATGGCGCTGCACGAGGGGCTGCTCGCCGCCGGCCTGAACTCGCCCTACGAAGAGTGGATCAAGCGCTGGGAGGACCGCCCCGACAAGGGTCCCCGCATCACGACCCGGGTCGAGTGCGCCGACTACTTCCCGGTCCGCGACGACGCGCTGCGTGCCCACGCCACCCAGATCGACCCGGACGGCTTCTGGTTCCAGGTGCCGATGGAGATGCAGAAGCAGGCGTGGCCGACGGAGGACTTCGAGCTGGTCCGCTCGCTGGTCGACAGCCCGCTGCCCGAGTCGGACCTCTTCGCCGGGGTGCGCGAGACGGTCCATGCCCGCTGATCCGGCGCCCGGCTACCCTGGTCACCAACCGCACACCGGAGGAACGCCATGCTGACCGCTGCACAGGTGCTCGCCCAGAACAACTTCGGGGACACCCGCACGGGTGGCCTGGCCGGGCCGATGGGCCTCTTCCTCATCCTCGTTCTGGCCGCCGCCACCGTCCTGCTGATCCGCAACATGAACTCCCGGCTGCGTCGGCTGCCCGACCGGTTTCCCCAGCAGGGCCCGTCGGTGACCCCCGACCGGGCGGACGCGGCAGTCGTCGATCCGACAGAAGGCGCGCAGGCGCAGGATTCATCCTCCGCCGCTCCCACCGGGCGCCAGCAGCGTCGCAACGGCTAGGCCGTCCATGATTCACGTCGAACCCGGTGGTCGCCCCCTGTTGCGGCCACCGGGTTTGCCTTAGCCTCTCGCCGGGGGGACCAAGAGTTCCCGAGCCGTGCGCGGGAGGGGGCGCCGATGACCACCACACCAGCGGCCGCCCGTCGTACCGGCGAGCGGCCCGCCGGCGGAGCGGCCCGGTGACCTCCGGCAGGGCCGGCGAGTCGACCGACCGGCTCGGAGCCCGCGGCACCCCCGCGCGGCTGCTCCTGCTCACCGCCGCCGTCGCGCTCACCGCATTGATCGCCGCCGGGCTGGGGTGGACCGCGCCGACCCGCCTCCCCGCCGACGACCCGCTCGGCGGGCCGGCCCGGTTCGGCCTCGCCGTCGGCGTGTTCGCCGTCGCCCAGCTGGCCCGGCTGCGGTTCCGCACCGCCGCCGGGATGGTGAGCATCACCTGGGGCGAGGCGGCGCTGATCATCTGCCTCTACCTGACGCCCCCCGGCTGGCTCCCCACCGCCGCGCTCCTCGGCGCCGCCCTCGCCTGGTCGGCCATGTCGCTGCTCGGCGACCGGCGGCCGGTGCTGGAGGTCGTCCGGATCACGGCTTCGCTGACCGCCGCCACCGCCCTGGCCGTCTCGGTCACCACCCTGCTCGGTGAGCCGCTGCTGGCGACGCCGACCCCGGCGCTCGCCCTGGCCGTGCTCGCGGGCTCGGTCACCTACCTGCTGGCCACCGCCTGGCTCGGCGGCGCCACCCTGGCGCTGCGGCACGGCATTCCCGTCGCGCCGCCGCTGCTCGCCGCGCTGCGGGGCAAGCTGCTGATGTTCGTCGGAAACGTGGCCGTCGGCCTGGTCGTGGTGGCGCTGCTGGAGCTCGACGCGCGCTGGCTGCTGCTGCTCCCGCCGCCGCTCTGGCTGCTCCAGCAGACCTACCGGCACCGGCTCCGCGCCGACCAGGAGCGCCGCACCTGGCGGGCCTTCGCCGAGGCCACCGCCGCGCTCAACCAGCTCGACGAGCGGGGCGTCGCCACGGCCGCGGTGACCGGCGCGCTGACCCTCTTCAACGCCGAACTCGTCGACGTCGACGTGGCCCGGGGCGACGGCCGGTGGCGACGCTACCGGGGCGACCCGGGCGGCCAGCTGGTCGACCGGGAGGTCGCACCGCCCGGCGGGACCGAGCCGGAGGACCACGAGCTGGTGCGCACCCTCACCGTGGGTGCCGCCCGGGTGGGCGAGCTGCGGGTCCGGTTCCCGCGCTGCGCGCCCCCCAACGCCCGGGAACGCGACGCCGTGGCCGCCTTCGGCGACGCTCTCGCCGCCGCGCTGCACGACGCCGCGACCCACCGGGAGCTGCGACTGGTCACCGCCCGCTCGTCGTACGAGGCGGTGCACGACCAGCTCACCGGGCTGGTGAACCGGTCGGCCATGCTCAGCAAGGGCGACCAGGCGCTGCGCCAGCTCGCCCACGACCACCCGGTGGCGCTGCTGCTGCTCGACATCGACCAGTTCAAGGAGGTCAACGACACCCTCGGGCACGCCGCCGGCGACCAGCTGCTGCGGTTGACCGCCAACCGGCTGGGCACCCTCGCCCGACCCGGGGACCTGCTCGCCCGCCTCGGCGGCGACGAGTTCGCCCTGCTGCTGACGTCGGTGCCGGTGATCGGCGACCGGGCCGCCCCGATGGCGTACGCGCTGCGGCAGGCCCGCGAGATCGCCGAGCGGCTCGCCGCGCCGACCGAGGTGGCCGGGGTGCGGATGTCCGTCGAGGTCTCCGTCGGGGTGGTGGTCGCCGACGCCGGCACCGCCGACCTGACCGAGCTGCTGCGCCGGGCCGACATCGCCATGTACCAGGCCAAGGAGGGCGGCGGCAGCGTCGCCGCGTACGACTCCACCCGGGACGCCGCGAGCACCGACCAGCTGGCCCTGCTGGCCGAGCTGCGCGAGGCGCTCAAGACCGACGACCAGCTCGTGCTGGCGTTGCAGCCGGCCGTCGACCTGACCACCGGCGCCCCGACCGGGGTGGAGGCGCTGATCCGCTGGCGGCACCCGCGCCGGGGCTGGCTCGGGCCGCACGACTTCATCCGCCCGGTGGAGAACAGCGAGCAGCTCGGCACCTTCACCCGCTACGTGCTGGACAAGGCGCTCGCCGTCGCCGCCGGCTGGGCCAGGGACGGGCTCGACGTGCCGATCTCGGTCAACCTGTCGGCGCGCAGCCTGCTCGACCCCCGCCTGCCCACCGAGATCGCCGACGCCCTGCGCCGGCACCAGGTGCCGCCGGACCGGCTGGTCCTGGAGATCACCGAGACGGTGGTGATGAGCGAGCTGGAGATCATCGACGAGGTGCTCGCCACCCTGCGGTCGATGGGCGTGCAGCTCGCGGTCGACGACTTCGGCACGGGCTTCTCCTCGCTGACGTTCCTCACCCGGATCGCGGTGGACGAGCTCAAGGTGGACCGTTCCTTCGTGATCCGGATGGCCGACTCCCCGGAGGCGGCGGCGATCGTGCGTACCACCGTCGGCCTCGCCCACGAGCTGGGGCTGCGGGTGGTCGCGGAGGGCGTGGAGACCGCCGAGCAGCGCCTGGCGCTGGCCGAGCTGGGCTGCACCGCCGCCCAGGGCTACCACTTCTTCAAGCCGATGCCGGCCGACAAGATCGGCGCGGTGCTGGGCACCCTCCTCGACGAGGCCCGCCCCAACGTCCTGCCGCTGCGCGCCGACGGCGCCTCCTGACCCACCCCCGACGAGGGCAGGCATCCGCCCGCCGGAGCGCGGGCGGGCGCGTCCCCGGGTGGTTATGGTCGTCGGGTGAACCGACTCGCTGACGCCACGAGCCCGTACCTGCTCCAGCACGCCGACAACCCGGTCGACTGGTGGCCGTGGTGCGAGGAGGCGTTCGCCGAGGCGAAACGGCGGGACGTGCCGGTGCTCATCTCGGTCGGCTACGCCGCCTGCCACTGGTGCCACGTCATGGCCCACGAGTCGTTCGAGCACGAGCAGGTCGGCGCCCTGGTCAACGACGACTTCGTCGCCATCAAGGTGGACCGCGAGGAGCGCCCCGACGTCGACGCCGTCTACATGACCGCCACGCAGGCGATGACCGGGCAGGGCGGCTGGCCGATGACCGTCTTCGCCACGCCCGACGGCACCCCGTTCTTCTGCGGCACCTACTTCCCCCGGGCGAACTTCGTCCGGCTGCTCCAGTCGGTCGCCGCCGCCTGGCGGGACCAGCGCGACGCCGTGATCAGCCAGGGCGCCGCCGTGGTCGAGGCGATCGGCGGCGCGCAGGCCGTGGGCGGGCCCACCGCGCCGCTGGACACCGCGTTGCTCGACGCCGCGGCCGACCAGCTCGCCGAGGAGTACGACGCCACGAACGGCGGGTTCGGCGGCGCGCCGAAGTTCCCGCCGCACATGAACCTGCTCTTCCTGCTCCGGCACCACCAGCGCACCGGCTCGCAGCGGAGCCTGGAGATCACCCGGCACACCTGCGAGGCGATGGCCCGGGGCGGCATCTACGACCAGCTCGCCGGCGGCTTCGCCCGCTACTCCGTCGACGGGCACTGGACCGTGCCGCACTTCGAGAAGATGCTCTACGACAACGCGCTGCTGCTGCGGACGTACACCCAGCTCTGGCGGCTGACCGGCGACCCGCTGGCGGCCCGGGTCGCCGCCGAGACCGCGGCCTTCATGATCGACGACCTGGGCACCCCCGAGGGCGGGCTCGCCTCCGCGCTGGACGCCGACACCGAGGGCGTCGAGGGGCTCACCTACTCCTGGACGCCGGCCCAGCTCGTCGAGGCGCTGGGGGAGGACGACGGCCGCTTCGCCGCCGACCTGTTCGCGGTCACCGAGGAGGGCTCCTTCGAGCACGGCACCAGCGTCCTGCGGCTGGCCCGGGACGTCGACGACGTCGCCCCGGACGTGGCCGCCCGCTGGGAGCGGATCCGGGCCCGGCTGCGCGAGGTACGCGACACCCGGCCCCAACCGGCCCGCGACGACAAGGTGGTCGCCGCCTGGAACGGGCTCGCGGTCACCGCGCTGGTCGAGCACGGCGCGCTCACCGGCGACCCGGTCACCGCCGCCGCGGCCGTCCGGATCGGCGAGGTGCTCGCCGACCGGCACATCGTCGACGGACGGCTGCGCCGGGTCTCCCGGGCCGGCGTCGTCGGCGAGCCGGCCGGCGTGCTGGAGGACCACGGCTGCGTGGCCGAGGCGTTCTGCGCGCTGCACCAGCTCACCGGGGAGGGGCGCTGGCTGACACTGGCCGGCCGGCTGCTCGACGTCGCGCTGGAGCGGTTCGCCGCCCCCGGCGGCGGGTTCTACGACACCGCCGACGACGCCGAGCGGCTGGTCACCCGGCCCGCCGACCCCACCGACAACGCCACCCCGTCCGGGCGCTCCGCGATCGTCGCGGCGCTGGTCGCGTACGCGGCGCTGACCGGCGAGACCCGCTACCGGGAGGCCGCCGAGGCGGCGCTGTCGACCGTGGCGCCGATCGTCGGCCGGCACGCCCGCTTCACCGGCTACGCGGCGACCGTCGGCGAGGCGCTGCTCTCCGGGCCGTACGAGATCGCGGTGGTCACCGACGAGCCGACCGGGGACCCGCTGGTCGCGGCGGCACACCGGCACGCCCCGCCCGGCGCGGTGATCGTGGCCGGCCGCCCGGGGCAGCCCGGCGTGCCGCTGCTCGCCGACCGGCCGATGGTCGACGGGCGGCCCACCGCGTACGCCTGCCGGGGTTTCGTCTGCGAGCGCCCGGTGACGACGGTGGACGACCTGGTCGGCCAGCTCGCCCGGCGCTGAGCCGCACGGCGGCGGCCGTGTGCGATCGGCCATCCGGCGGCGCAGGTGGCGGGGCGCCCCGATAGGCTGGCGCGGCTATGGATTCCCGTACCGGTCTGCCCGTTGTCGGCATGGTGGGCGGTGGCCAGCTGGCCCGGATGACCCACCAGTCCGCGATCGCCCTCGGCCAGTCGCTGCGCGTGCTCGCGCTGGCCCCCGACGACGGCGCCGCGCTGGTCGCCGCCGACGTCCAGTACGGCGACCACACCGACCTCGCCGCGCTGCGCACCTTCGCCAAGGCCTGCGACGTGGTCACCTTCGACCACGAGCACGTCCCCACCGAGCACATCCGCACGCTGGCCGCCGAGGGCGTGAAGCTCTTCCCGCCGGCCGACGCGCTGCTGCACGCCCAGGACAAGCGGGCCATGCGGGAGCGGCTCGGCGAGCTGGGCGCACCGAACCCGGCGTGGCGACCCGTCGCCGAGCCCGCCGACCTGGTGGCGTTCGGCGACGACACCGGCTGGCCGGTGGTGCTCAAGGCGGCCCGCGGCGGGTACGACGGCCGGGGCGTCTGGCTGGTCGACGACGCGGCGCAGGCCGAGGAGCTGGCCACGACCCTGCTGGCCGGCGGCACCCGGCTGATCGTCGAGGAGCGGGTGCCACTGCGCCGGGAACTCGCCGTTCAGGTGGCCCGCTCGCCGTTCGGGCAGGTCGCCGCGTACCCGGTGGTCGAGACGGTGCAGCGCGACGGCATCTGCGTCGAGGTGCTCGCCCCCGCGCCCGACCTGCCGGAGGAGCTGGCGGTCGCCGCCCAGCAGCTCGCCATCGACCTGGCCACCGCGCTCGGCGTGGTCGGCCTGCTCGCCGTGGAACTGTTCGAGGTCGCCGACCAGGCCGCGCCCGGGGGCAGCCGGATCGTGGTGAACGAGCTGGCGATGCGGCCGCACAACTCGGGGCACTGGACCATCGAGGGCGCCCGCACGTCGCAGTTCGAGCAGCACCTTCGGGCGGTGCTTGACTACCCGATGGGGGACACCTCGCTGACCGCTCCCGTGGTGGTGATGGCGAACGTGCTCGGTGGCGCGCCGGGCGGGATGTCGATCGACGAGCGGCTGCACCATCTCTTCGCCGCCGAGCCGGGCGCGAAGGTGCACCTCTACGGCAAGCAGGTGCGGCCGGGCCGCAAGATCGGGCACGTCACGGTGCTCGGCGACGACCTGGACGACGTACGGACGCGGGCCGCGCGGGCCGCCCGCTGGCTGCGCGAGGGGCACCAGTGAGCGCGAGGAGTGAGCTTGCGAGCCCCGCAGTCGCGAACGAAAGGCACACGGGGTGAGCGCGAGGAGTGAGCTTGCGAGCCCCGCAGTCGCGAACGAGAGGCGGACCGCAGTGAGCGTCGTTGGGCTGATCATGGGCAGCGACTCGGACTGGCCGACGATGAAGGCCGCCGCGGAGGTGCTGGACGAGTTCGAGGTGCCGTACGAGGTCGAGGTCGTCTCGGCGCACCGTACCCCGATCAAGATGATCGACTACGGACGCGCCGCAGCCGACCGGGGCCTGAAGGTCATCATCGCCGGGGCGGGTGGCGCCGCCGCCCTGCCCGGAATGGTCGCCTCGGTCACCCCGCTGCCAGTGATCGGCGTTCCGGTGCCGTTGAAGCACCTCGACGGGATGGACTCGCTGCTCTCCATCGTGCAGATGCCGGCCGGCGTGCCGGTGGCCACCGTGTCGATCGGCAACGCCCGCAACGCGGGGCTGCTCGCCGTCCGGATCCTGGCCGCCGCCGACCGCGCCCTGCTCGACCGCATGTCGGCCTACCAGGCCGACCTGGAGCAGCTGGTCGCCGAGAAGGACGCCGCCCTGCGCGCCTCCCTCGCCTGATCCCTCGGCCCGCCGTCTCCGCCCCGCTTCCTCCCTCCCCCCACCTTCGGTCTGGCCCCTGCAGATCGGCCCCGTCCGATCTGCTGCGCCTTCGGGCCGCTGGCATCTTCGGTCCGCTGCGTTTTCGGCCCGCTGGTCTTGGGGCCGCTTCGTCTTCGGCCCGCTGGCGTCTTCGGTTCTCTGGCATCTCCGGTCCGCGTCGTCTTCGGTGCGCCCGTTAGATGGCCCCTCCGCCTGTTGTCGATCCCCCTCTTGTGGCCTCCACCCGTCGGTTTTTTCCGATGGCCGGTACTTCCGCGCGGGGGAGAGGCGGCGGCGGAGGGGTGGGGCAGACCCCGAGGATCGTCGCTGTCAGTGACGAGCGCTCGTGTTACCCAGGGTTACGGCGAGGGCTCGTGACAACAGTGCCCTCTCGGCCCCTTTGCTCTGCAGCCATCCACGCACCGGCCTTCTGGGCTAGGGTTTTGCCCTGGCGCCGATGGTTGAGGCCGCAAGCATCGGTGACGTAGAGCGACTGTTGCGTATATGGCTGCAGAGCAAAGGGGCCGAGGGGCTGATGGCCGTCCCGGCCGGGAATTCACGCTCTGTGGCTCCTGGCTCGGCGGCCGGAACGGCGATCGGGGCGGCCAGCGACCGCCGGGGCCAGCCCGGAGCCGGTCGCGCGGGATGCCGGCTGACTGAAGCGGGCGGCGGGTGCGCCATGACTCGCGGTGCAGCGGCGCAACTCGCGTGCAGCGGCGCGACCTTCCCCAGCCGTCACCGCGTCCGTCGCGGACGCCTACGGCTCTGCCGGTGAGGCGATCCGCTGCGGCCCGGACCCCGGACCCCGGACGGCCGGCGTCCGTGGGCATCCGTCGGCGTCCGTCGGCGTCGGAGGGCGTCTGCGGGCGTCGAACCCGGACCGGGACGGTCCGAGCGCTGCCGGCCGCGACTGCGGGACGATTCAGGCTCGGCCGGCCGGCGTCGGCGGGAGGAACCGGGCCCGAACGGCCGGCTGCCGCAGGGCGCAGCGGGCCCGCCCACGGCGGCAGCCGCGGGCTGGACCCGCCGGCCTCAGCGCATTCCGCGCAGGGCCGTCTGGAGGCGTTCCTGGGCGCGGCGCCGGCGCTCGTTGCTCGCGCCGAGTGCCAGCAGCAGGATGCCGACGGGGATCAGGGCCAGCCACGGCCCGAGGCTGAACAGCGCGTGCACCGCCGCGATCGCGGTCACGGCCGCGCCGACGATCACCGGTGCCTGCTGTTGGCTCATCGATCCGAAGACGAGGACGGCCACCGCGCCGAGCAGCAGCAGCACCTGGCGCAGCGTGCTGGAGTCGGTGGCCAGCACGATCGCCAGGGTGGGCACGAACGCGGCGACCAGCGCGGGCCCGTACGCGACCCAGCTGCTCAGGTCGGGCCGGTGCCGCAGCTCCAGCACGCCGACGAGCAGGGCGAGCGCCGCGAAGGGCAGCGTGTAGGCCTCCGGCAGCGCCACGTCGGCGACCCGCATCAGGATCCACCAGGCGGCGATCTCGCAGACCACGACCGCCCAGAACAGGATGCGCCGCTCCACTGGCCGGCGGCCGGGTCGGGTGGCCGCCACGCCGAGGACCGCGCCCCAGCCGGCCAGCAGGGCGGCGATGTGCCGGGGCGAGTCGAAGGCCAGCGCCAGGGCGATGAGGGCGGCGGCGTACCCGCTCCACTCGACCGTGGCCGCCTCCCGCTGGGCCTCCGGGCGACGCAGCCGGGGCAGGGTCGCGGCGAACACCTGCAGGGCCGCGCCGACGGCCAGCACACCGAACGCGGACCAGACGGCCGCGAGGCCGGCAACCAGGCCGGCGGTGAGCACGAAGAGCTGCGCCATCAGCGAGGCGAACAGCCAGCCGAGGATGCGCGCCCGCTGGGTGATGCCGAAGAGCGCGGCCACCGTGCCGACGCCGACCGCGCCACCGAGGGTGAACAGGGTCAGCTCCCGGGTCGCCAGGCTGCCCACCAGGCCCGCGCTCCCGGCGGCCAGCCCGATGGCGAAGACGAGCACCCGGGTCAGGCGCAGCGAGCGGGCCCGCTCGGCCAGCGGCGGGGGCGGGGTGAGCGCCAGGCCGAGCATCGAGATGGTGAACACGGCCAGCGCCGCCAGGGTGCTCGCCGGCCAGCCGTTGCCCAGCGACACCGGGGTGATCAGCAGGGTCACGGCGGCACCGGGCAGCACCACCGGCACCGCGCGGGAGCGTCGCCCGCCGCTGAAGCCGGTGGCGGCCAGCGCGGCGGTCGCGGTGAGCAGCAGCGCGGTCAGCACGTGGGTCGGGTCGACCGCGTCGGGTGGCGGGGTGAGCAGCTCCGGTGGTGGCCCCTGCCAGACCCGGGCGAGGCTGCGGTGCGGATCGACCAGGGCGACCACCAGGGACGGCGCGATCGACACCAGCGCCAGCGCGGTGGGCAGCGCGGCGGCGGCGAGCGCACCGGCGGCGGGGCTGACCCGCCAGCGGCGCTGCGTCCCGTCGTCGGGCAGCCGCCGCAGCGCGCCGTCGAGCAGCACCGCCCAGCGCCGCACCGGCTGGGCCGCGCCGACCGGCGGTTCGGTCGCGCCCCGGACCAGCTCGGCGAGCAC
Organism: Micromonospora sp. NPDC023644; assembly: GCF_040640115.1. Taxonomy (NCBI): domain Bacteria; kingdom Bacillati; phylum Actinomycetota; class Actinomycetes; order Micromonosporales; family Micromonosporaceae; genus Micromonospora; species Micromonospora sp. NPDC023644. The sequence continues at coordinate 46,515 of NZ_JBFABA010000009.1, forward strand.
CCCGAGCAGGGCCGCGGCGGCGGCGTAGACACCGACGGGCTGGCCGGCGGGGACGGCCGCCAGGGCGCTCACCGTGGCGCCGCCGGCCACCGCCGCGCTCGTCCAGGGCAGGTACTGCGGGATCCGCCGCCGGACGGCGGCAACCGCGGCCAGGCCCAGGCTCGACGCGGCCAGCGCGGCGGTGAGCACCACCTCCGGCGCGTGCTCGAACTCGGCCGCCAGCGCCGCGACGGCGCCGGGGAACGCGAGCAGGGCGGCGCCGGCCGCGGCACCCCCGATCTGGGCCAGGTGCGGCGGCATCCCCTCGGTCTCGACGTCATCCACCAGCGGTACGGCCAGCGACCGCGCCAGCCCCGCCACCACGACGCCGATCAGCGCGATGCTGCCCAGCGCCAGCGCGGTGGTCCACGGCCGGACCAGTCCCGCACCGGCGGCGTGCAGGGCGACGACACCGGCCACGACCGCCCGGGACAGGCCGGCGCGGGGGTCGACGGCGGCCACGGCGGCAGCCCCGAAGACGGTGGCGACCATCCCGCCGACCAGGACGGGCGACCACCACGCCAGGTCGAACGCGGCCGGCGCGCCGATCGTGGCGAGCACGGCCGCCGCGCCCGACACGTCGTACTTCCACGGTGGCGGCAGCAGGACCGCGGCGGCGACGCCGAGCAGGGCCAGCGCGACCGGGGCCTGCCACGTCGATCCGCCGGTCGGGCCGGCCGGCCAACCGGTCAGGTCCCCGGCCCAGATCGGGCCCGGGGTGGCGAGCACCCCCAGCCCGCCCCGCAGCGCGCTCCAGCCGGCGAGCAGCCCGATCAGCACGCCGCCGACGGCGAGGCCGACGATCGGCCCGCGGCGCCACTCCTCCGGCATCGCCCGCGCGGCCACGGCCACCAGCAGCACCAGCGCGGCGGCGACGGCGAGCTGCCCGCCGGGGGCGAGGACGGCCGCGATCCGGGCCAGGGTGGCGATCAGGGCGGCGGTCACCGCCGCGGCGGCCAGGTCGGAGCCGTCCAGGGTGAGGTCGGAGCGTCGGCCGGCGTCGATGGGGCCGGCGAACACCACCATCGCGGCGGCGACGAGCAGCAGGCCGCCGACCCAGGCGTCGGCGGCGGTGGCCCCCGGGGCCCCGAACGCGGCGGCGGTGACCGTGACCGCGCCGAGGGCGGTGCCCACCGCCAGCGGCGTCGGGATGCGGCGCTGGGAGACCTGCACGATGGCGGCGTAGCCGAGGGTGACGCAGACCGCCAGGAAGCTGGCCGCGAGCACCGGGACGGTGACCTCGCGCAGGCTCGCCGGGGTGGGCGTGGGGTCGGCGGGCACGGTGGCGGCGACGAAGGCGGCCACCGCGCCCGGCAGCGCGAACGCCGCGCCCCCGGCGGCCCACGCCGAGACCGTGTCGGCCGCCGCCGGGGCGAGTCGCATCCGGGGCGCCACGGCGACCAGGACCCCGGCGGCGAACAGGGTGAGCAGGACCGCGGTGGTCAACGCCGGCCGGGCCAGTCCCGCGCCGGCGCCGAACAGGCCGACGCCGGCGGCGGCCGCCGCGTGCGCCAGGGCCGCGCGTTCGGTGCGGGCGGAGAGCCCGACCACCCCGATGCCGACCGCCGTCAGCACCATCGGCCAGGGCGCCACCGCCCACCCGAGGCCGAACGACGCCGGTACGGCGAGCGCGGTCAGCGCCGCGCCGACCACGGCGAACTCCCGGCGGATCTCCGGCGGCAGGGCCAGCACCGCGGCGACGGTCAGCAGGAAGGCGCTGGCGGCGAGCTGCCAGGCGGCCGGGCCCGCGGCCGCCGCCAGCTCCGCCGGGTAGCGGTCCAGGTCGGCCGCCCAGGCGGGCAGCGCGGCCCGGACGGGGGCGACCCCGGCCCGCAGGGCACCCCCGGCGACCACCACTCCGCTGACCGTGAGCGCCACCGCCGAGGCGAGCTGCGGCCCGCGTCGGGCCGCCTCCGGCACCGCCCGGACGGCCAGCCCGGTGAGCGTGATGACCGCCGCGATCAGCAGCAGCGCCCGCCCGGGGAAGGCCACCGAGGCGATCCGGCTCAGCGCGCCGATGACGGCGAGGGTGAAGATCCCGGCGCCGAGGTCGGGCAGCGGCGGGCGGCGCAGCACCAGCGTCCCGGCCAGCCCCACCGCGGCGGCCAGCAGCAGTGCCAGCCCGGCCCCGGTGGCGGCCGGCACGGTGCTCGCGCGGAGCAGGGCAGACACGGCGTACGCGAGGGCGAGGGCGACCGCCACCCCGTGCAGCACCCAGGTCAGCTCGCGCAGCCACGGCACCGGCCGGGTGGCCGGGGCGCGTTCCTGCGCCGGCAGCCCGCCGTCGAGCACCTCGCCGGCCTCCTCGGGTGCCCCCTCCGGCCGGCCGTCGGCGCGGCGCTGCCGGGGCGCGGCCGGGGCTCCGGCGGGCGGGGCCGAGGGCTCGGGCAGGTCCCGGCGGACCGGCCGCTCCACGGTGACCGTCGAACGCGCCAGCCAGAGGTCGAGCAGGGCCACCACGGTCAGCACCAGCGCCCAGCCGCCCGGGCCGGTGATCCGGTCGTACGCCAGCAGCGGCAGCACCGGCTGGGCGGCCAGCACGGTGGCGAACCGGGGGGCGCGCAGCCCTGTCCAGCCCGCGTAGCCGAAGGAGACGCCGGCGGTGACGGCGAAGATGATCCCGGCGAAGACCGCGCCCGAGGCGCCGCCGCTGCCGATCCGGTCCACCGCCCACAGCGCGTAGCCGGCGAGGGGCACCAGGAGCAGGCCGACCGCGGAGATGGTCTCGGCGGTCGAGGTGAGCCCGCGCCGGGCCAGCACCGGCGGGGCGAGCAGCATCAGCACGGTCGCGAGCAGCAGGACGCCCAGCCGGGCCAGCGCGTCCATCGAGCTGGTGGCCACCGCGGCGAAGACCACGGCGGCGACCCCGAGCAGCAGCGCGCCGAGCCCGAGGGGAATGTTCTGCACCTCCCGGGAGGACGCCTCCGGCGGGTGCTCCGGGTCGTCGGCGTCGAGCCAGGTGGCGGTCGACGACGGGGGCGGGGGAGGGGGCGGGTCGTCCGGGCCGGCCGGGGCGCCCTGCCGGGGCACCCGGGGCGGGGCGCCGGTGGCGGCCGTGGGCGGTCGGCGACCCGGGCGGCGGCGCAGCACCCGGCGGGGGCGGGCGGCCTGCTTGAGACGTTCCTCACCGGCGTGGGCGAGGATGTCCCGCTGGAAGAGCGCGGCCTGCATCTTGGCGGCGATCTGCCGTTGCTCGCTGGCGATGGCGGCCTCGCGGGCCTTCATCTCCGCGATGGACCGCTCGATCTCCGCCAGGTGCTCGACCCACTGTGGCTGGTGCGCACCGCAGTGTGGGCAGCTGACAGCCGGTTTGATCTCCCGGCCGCACGAGGAGCACTCAAAGGTCGCCACGACACCCCTCCACCCGCACTGTGGACTACCACCTTGGCAGCATGCCCAATGTGGGCGCGGATTTCGACAGTTGTCGGCGGGTCCGGGGCAAAGATCGTCCGCGCGGACGGCGAACGGCCGGTCGCGGAGCGTGCTCCGCGACCGGCCGTCGGTCGGCGATCGTCAGGGGCGGCCCATGCCGCGGTACTCCCAACCGGCCTGCGTCCACAGTGCCGAGTCCAGGCAGTTGCGGCCGTCGACCACCTTGCGGCCGGCGGCCAGCTCGCCGAGGGCGACCGGGTCGGCGTTGCGGAAGTCGGCCCACTCGGTGAGCACGCAGACCAGGTCCGCGCCGGTGACGGCCTCGTTGATGCCGGGCTCGTAGACCAGCTCGGGCGCGACCGCGCGGGCCCGCTCCATGCCCTGCGGGTCGTAGACGTGCACGTCGGCGCCGGCCTTGCGCAGCAGCGAGGCGACGGAGAGCGCGGGCGCGTCGCGTACGTCGTCGGTGTTGGGCTTGAAGGTCGCGCCGAGCACGGCCACGCGCGTGCCGGAGAGATCCGGCCCGGCGGGCCCGGAGCGGCGGCCGAGCAGCTCGGCGGCGAGCTGGACCACCCGGGTCCGGCGGCGCAGGTTGATCAGGTCGACCTCGTGCAGGAAGCGCAGCGCCTCCCCGGCGCCCAGCTCCTGCGCGCGGGCCTGGAACGCGCGGATGTCCTTGGGCAGGCAGGCGCCGCCGAAGCCGAGCCCGGCCTGGAGGAACCGGTTGCCGATGCGCGGGTCGAAGCCGATGGCCCGGGCGAGGTGCGTCACGTCACCGCCGGAGGCCTCGCAGACCTCGGCCATCGCGTTGATAAAGGAGATCTTGGTGGCGAGGAAGGCGTTCGCGGCGACCTTGACCAGCTCGGCGGTGGCGAAGTCGGTGACCACCAGGGGCACCTCGCGGTCCTCCGTGGCGGCCAGGTCGAAGACGCCCTTGTGGGCGGCGTAGAGCATGCCGTTGGCCCACTCGCTCTTGACGCCGACGACGATCCGGTTGGGTCGCAGCACGTCGTCGACGGCGAAGCCCTCCTGGAGGAACTCCGGGCTCCACGCCACCTCGACCCCCAGGTCGGCGGGGGTGTGCTTGCTGACCAGCTGCTCGACCCACTCGGCGGTGCCGACCGGCACGGTCGACTTGCCGACGATCAGCGCCTTGCGGGTCAGGTGCTGGGCCAGGCTGGTGACCGACGCCTCGACGTACGACAGGTCGGCGCCCATCCCGTCGGCGCGCTGGGGAGTGCCGACGCAGATGAAGTGCACGTCACCGAACTCGGCGACCTCGGCGATGTCGGTGCTGAACCGCAGCCGCCCGGCCGCCAGGTTGCGCTTGAGCAGCTCGTCGAGGCCGGGCTCGTGGATCGGCACCTCGCCGGCGTTCAGCATGGCGATCTTGTCGTCGTCGACGTCGAAGCCGAGGACCTCGTAGCCGAGTTCCGCGTAGCAGATGGCGTAGGTCGCACCGAGATAGCCGGTGCCCAGGAAGGTCACCCGCGGTCGCTGTGCGCCGGAGGGGGGCGTCACCGCGGCGATGGCGGGCATCGGCTGGGTGTTCGGGTACGGGATCGTCACGCCTGTCTTCTCCGCTCGCGCTGGCGTCGCGTCGTCGCGTCGCGTTCTGCTGCGGCGCCTGGGCGGGCACCGGAGGGACTCTAACGTCTGTCTGTTCCATCATCGCCGGGCGGCGTCGGCGCTCCGTCACGGGTGAGGCTACGCGGCGGTAACATGAGCTGAACTCTGTCGCTATCCTTCAGTCTGCGCCGTCGGCGGTCAGGAGACGCTACAGACTGCGCATGATAGCGGTGAAGGGGAGGGGCCGACATGGCCGCAGAGCAGTCGTTCGACGTCTACCGGTTGCCCGAGGAGCACGAGGCGATCCGGGAGGCGGTCCGTGAGGTCTGTGCGGCCAAGGTGGCGCCGCACGCCGCTGAGGCGGATGAGACCGGCGAGTTCCCGAAGGCGTCCTACGACGCGCTGCGGGCCGCCGACTTCCACGCCCCGCACGTCCCCGTCGAGTACGGCGGCGCGGGCGCGGACGCCCTGGCCACGGCCATCGTGATCGAGGAGGTGGCGCGGGCCTGCGCCTCGTCCTCGCTGATCCCGGCGGTCAACAAGCTCGGCACGATGCCGCTGCTGCTGGCCGGCTCCGAGGAGCTGAAGCGGCGCTACCTGACCCCGGTGGCGGCGGGCGACGCGATGTTCTCGTACTGCCTCTCCGAGCCGGAGGCCGGCAGTGACGCGGCGTCGATGACCACCCGCGCGGTGCGTGACGGCGATCACTGGGTGCTCAACGGCGTGAAGCGCTGGATCACCAACGCCGGGGTCTCGGAGTTCTACACCGTCTTCGCGGTGACCGACCCGTCGGCCCGGTCGCGGGGCATCTCCGCCTTCGTGGTCGAGAAGTCCGACGCCGGGGTCAGCTTCGGCGCCCCGGAGAAGAAGCTCGGCGTCAAGGGCTCGCCGACCCGCGAGGTCTACCTGGACAACGTCCGGATCCCCGCGGACCGCATGATCGGCGCCGAGGGCACCGGCTTCGGCACCGCGATGAAGACCCTGGACCACACCCGGGTCACCATCGCCGCGCAGGCCGTCGGCATCGCCCAGGGCGCGCTCGACTACGCCAAGGGCTACGTCCAGGAGCGCAAGCAGTTCGGCAAGGCGGTCGCCGAGTTCCAGGGCGTCCAGTTCATGCTCGCCGACATGGGCATGAAGCTGGAGGCGGCCCGGCAGCTGACGTACGCCGCGGCCGGAAAGTCCGAGCGGGGCGACGCCGACCTGACCTACTTCGGCGCGGCGGCCAAGTGCTTCGCCTCGGACGCGGCCATGGAGATCACCACCGACGCGGTGCAGCTGCTCGGCGGCTACGGCTACACCCGGGACTACCCGGTCGAGCGGATGATGCGGGACGCCAAGATCACCCAGATCTACGAGGGCACCAACCAGGTGCAGCGCATCGTGATGGCCCGTCAGCTCCTCAAGGGCTGAGTGGTTCGGCGGGCGGGCCGGTCCGTCCGGCCCGCCCGCGATCGTCACCTGATCCCGGTCCCGTCGTCGCCCGCCGCGCGCAGTGGCCCGTCGTGCGGCCGAACCGCACCCCGGCCCGCGTACGGCCGGCTCGTCACCGGATCTCGGCCGTGTCCTCGTCCTCGGGCCGGTTGGTGCCGCGCGGCGGCGCCGACCACGGCGACCCCCCGCCGGTGCGGCGCGGCAGCGGCTCGGCCGGCGTCGGGTCCGGGTAGCCGAGGCTCGGTGGGGCGGTGTCCCGGTCGTTCGAGTCGGCTGGGGGCCAGTCGGTCAGCGTGAAGTCGTTGCGCTCCGGCCCCTCGGCGGGCGCCGGCGTCGGCTCGACGACCGGGCGGGGCCACTGCCGCCAGCGCTGGCCGCTGAAGGTGGCCACGACCAGCAGCAGGCCGATCAGGAAGAGCGTGCCGTTCTCCACCGGCAGGTGCAGCGGCAGGGGGTCGCCGAAGACCTTCCAGCCGTCCGGGATCCGGTCCCGCACCTCGAAGGGCGCGACGAACATCCCCACGTACGGGGTGGCGAGCAGCAGCCCGGCCACGAGCGGGCCGAGCGGTGAGGTGCGCAGCGTGCCGAGCAGGCCGAGCAGGATCCCGCCGACGGCGAGGTAGACGGCGGGCTCGATGAGATTGGCCGAGTTGGACGTGCCGATCTCGACCCAACGGTCGACGGTGCGCGCCGACCCGTCCTGCCCGAGGGTGACCAGCACCCACGTGACGGGCGCCACCACCAACCCCGCGAGGAAGCTCCAGAGATGTCGCATCCGCGCACCGTACCGTTTTCGACATGACCGAGCACCCCTCCACCGCGCCGGCCGGCAAGCCGACCTCGTACTCCCGGGTCACCCTGAGCCGGATCATGACCGCGGTCGACGTCAACCTCTACGGCACCGTGCACGGCGGGGTGCTGATGAAGTTCATCGACGACGTGGCGGGGGCCGCCGCGGCCCGGCACAGCGGCGGCACGGCGGTCACCGCGGCCATCGACGAGATCGTCTTCACCGAGGCGGTCCGGGTCGGGGACCTGCTGCACGCGCACGCCCAGGTGAACTGGACGGGGCAGACCTCGATGGAGGTCGGCGTCCGGGTGGTGGCCGAGCGGTGGGACTCGGCCGAGGACGAGCCGGTGCGGGTGGCCACCGCGTACCTGGTCTTCGTGGGCGTCGACCTCGGCGGTGCGCCGCGGGTGGTCCGGCCGGTGCTGCCGGAGAGCCCGGAGGACGAGCGCCGGTTCCGGGAGGCGGAGATCCGCCGCGCCCACCGGCTGGCCCGGCGGCGGGCCATCCAGGCCCACCGCGCCGGCTGAGGCGTCAGGAAGGGCGCTTCCGCTCAGGAAGGGGCCCCGCCCCGCCTCGCCCACACAGGGTGGTGCCGGGGCATGTGGGTTCCGCACGTGCGCCGACGGAGGTCGGGTGCGGAGAATGGCGCTCTGAGGTAGGGCAAGATGGCGCCACGGCCCATTTCACAGTGTCGTGCGGGGCCAGGGGAGGGTGGAGCAGTGGGTGACGTGCTGTGGACGCCGCCGGCGGACGTACGCGAGCGGTCCCGGATCGGGAGCTACCTGCGCTGGCTGCGTGAGCACCGGGGGCTGGACTTCGCCGACTACGACGAGCTGTGGCGCTGGTCGGTCACGGACCTCGACGCGTTCTGGCGGTCGGTCTGGGACCACTTCGGGGTGGTCGCGCACACCCCGCCGACCGCGACGCTGACCGACCGGGGGATGCCCGGGACCAGGTGGTTCCCCGGCGCCACGCTCAACTACGCCGAGAACGTGCTGCGGATGCCGGGCCGCGCCGACGACGACCCGATGGTGATCGCGCACGGGCAGACCCGGGCGCCGGTGATCCTCACCGCCGCCGGGCTGCGCGAGCAGGTCCGCCGGGTGGCCGCCGGGCTGCGCCGGCTCGGCGTCACCGCCGGCGACCGGGTCGCCGCCTACGCGCCGAACATCCCCGAGACGTACGTGCTGCTGCTCGCCACCAGCAGCCTGGGCGCGATCTTCTCCTCCTGCGCCCCGGAGTTCGGCACCCGCAGCGTCACCGACCGGTGGCAGCAGATCGAGCCGAAGGTCCTGGTCGCGGTGGACGGCTACCGCTACGGCGAGAAGCCCGTGGACCGGCGGGCCGAGGTGGCCGCGATCCGGGCCGCCCTGCCGTCGCTGGAGCACACCGTCGGCATCGCCTACCTCGACCCGGCCGGGGATCCGGGCTCCGCGCCGTCGGGCGGCGCTCCGGACCGGACGACGGCCCCGTTCGAGGGCGCGCTCGCCTGGTCGGAGCTGGCCGCCGAGAGCGACGAGCCGCTGACCTTCACCCCGGTCGCCTTCGACCACCCGCTCTACGTGCTCTACTCCTCCGGCACCACCGGGCTGCCGAAGCCGATCGTGCACGGCCACGGCGGCATCCTGCTGGAGCACCTGAAGATGCTGGCCCTGCACCACGACCTGGGCCCGGCGGACCGGTTCTTCTGGTTCACCACCACCGGCTGGATGATGTGGAACTTCCTGGTCTCCGGGCCGGCGGTGGGTGCGGCGATCGTCCTCTTCGACGGCAACCCGGGCCACCCCGACCTGGGCGCGATGTGGCGGCTGGCTGGCGAGACCGGCACCACGTACTTCGGCACGTCCGCGCCGTTCCTGCTGGCCTGCCGCAAGGCCGGGCTGGTGCCGAGGGAGACCGCCGACCTCACGGCGCTGCGCGGGGTCGGTTCGACCGGCGCGCCGCTGCCCGCCGAGGGCTTCACCTGGGTGTACGAGAACGTCGGCGACGACCTCCAGCTCCAGTCGCTCTCCGGCGGCACGGACGTCTGCACCGGCTTCGTCGGTGGGGTGCCGCTGCTGGCGGTGCACGCCGGGGAGATCACCTGTCGGGCGCTCGGCGCCAAGGTGGAGGCCCGTTCGGCCGACGGCACCCCGGTCATCGGTGAGCTGGGCGAGCTGGTGATCACCGAGCCGATGCCGAGCATGCCGGTGGGCTTCTGGAACGACGCCGACGGCACCCGCTACCGGGAGGCGTACTTCGACGTCTACCCGGGCGTCTGGCGGCACGGCGACTGGATCACCATCAACGACCGGGGCGGCTGCGTGATCACGGGCCGTTCCGACGCCACCCTCAACCGGGGCGGCGTGCGGCTCGGCACGGCCGAGTTCTACTCGGTGGTCGAGGGGCTCGACGAGGTCGTCGACTCGGTGGTGGTGCACCTGGAGGACGACGAGGGCGGCGCCGGTGAGCTGCTGCTGTTCGTGGTGCTCGCCGAGGGGCTGGAGCTGGACGACGCGATGCGGAAGAAGATCTGCCGCGAGCTGCGTACCGCGCTGTCGCCCCGGCACGTCCCGGACGAGATCCACCAGGTCAAGGCCGTCCCGCGCACCCTGTCGGCGAAGAAGCTGGAGGTCCCGGTGAAGAAGATCCTCACCGGCACCCCGGTGGACTCGGCGGCGGCCAGGGGCGCCCTGGCCAACCCGGAGTCCCTCACGGCCTTCGCCACCCTCGCCCAGCACCGCACCCCCCGCCCCTGACCCCCACCCACCCCTGCACCCCACCCCTGCGCGCCCCACCCCCCGCTCGGCGCGTCGATCATGCAGTTGTGGTGCCCCGCAAAAGGCGCATGTCCGCACCTTCCGGCCACCACGACTCCATGATCGACGCGCAGGGGCGGGGGAGGGCGAGGGCGCGGGGGCGGGGTGAGGGGGAGGGGGTGGGTGGGTCAGGGGAGGGGGCGGGTCACGCGTTCCGTGGTGGCGCGGGTGGGGAGGGTCGACGGGTCGGCGTTGGCGCAGAGGACCGTGGTGGCCCTGGCCGTCAGGGGGGCGAGCAGCCAGTCGGCCGGGTCCGGGTACGTCCCCGTGTCGATCAGGACGCGGTCGCCGCGACCGATGCCCCACTGCGCCGCGCGGGCGGTCGCGCGGCCCAGCAGCTCCGCCTCGCCCGGGCCACCCGGCGCGTACGGGCTGAAGTGGTCGCCGTGGGCGCGTACCACCGACACGTAGTCGGCGAAGCCGGCCGGCACCTGGCGCATCGGCAGGGCGAACGGGTCGAGGGCGAGGACGTACCGCTCGCCCGCCGACCAGGCGTCCGCCTCGGTCAGCCGCGTCGCGGCGGCGAAGAGCACGTCCACGTCGCCCGGCGTGTCGGCGACGGTCAGCCCGGCCGACCAGCAGCCGAGCAGCACCGCCGCGGTCTGCCAGTGCGGGGGGAGCAGCACCCCGGCGACGTCACCGGGGCCCACGGCCACCTCGTCGACGAGTAGGTTGGCCGTCTTGGCCACCCAGTTCGCCAGTGTGGCGCCGGAGAGCTCGGTGCGTTCGCCCGTGGCGTCGTCGTACCAGGTCAGCAGCGGTCGGGTCGGGTCGGTGGCGATCGCGTCGGCGAAGACCCGGGCAATGTTGTCGGCCATCGGCGCGAACGATACGCCCCCAGCGGCCGTACTCGATGACGGCGACAAGTCGGCGTACCGTCGGGTCGCAGTCAGCGTCCGTGCCGGGCTCCGGCGTAGGCTTGCCGGAGTGTTGTTCCCCACAGGCCCGTCAGTGCAAGGAGTCGCCCCGTGACCGCCGGTCGCCCGCCCCGCGTGCTCATCGACGCCACGAGTGTCCCCGTCGACCGTGGTGGTGTCGGTCGATACGTCGACGGCCTGCTCGGCGCCCTCGGCAAGGTGTGCGGGTCGGGGGTGGAGTTGGCCGTCGTCTGCCTCCGCACCGACCTGGAGCGCTACGCCAGGATGCTGCCCGGCGCGGAGATCATCCCGGCCCCGGCCGCCGTCGCGCACCGCCCCGCCCGGCTCGCCTGGGAGCAGACCGGCCTGCCGCTGCTCGCCCAGCAGGTGGGCGCGCACGTGCTGCACTCGCCCTTCTACACCTGCCCGCTGCGCGCCGGGTGCCCGGTCACGGTGACCGTGCACGACGCGACGTTCTTCACCGAGCCGGAGCACTACGACAAGTCGCGGCGCACCTTCTTCCGCAGCGCGATCAAGACGTCCCTGCGCCGCGCCAGCCGGGTGATCGTGCCGAGCAAGGCCACCCGGGACGAGCTGATCCGGCTGCTCGACGCCGACCCCACCCGGATCGACGTCGCCTACCACGGCGTCGACCACGCCGCCTTCCACGCGCCCAGCGACGAGGAGAAGGCCCGGGTCCGGGCCCGCCTGGGGCTCGGCGGCACCCACTACGTGGCCTTCCTCGGGGCGAAGGAGCCGCGCAAGAACGTGCCGAACCTGATCCGCGGCTGGGCCCGCGCGGTGGCCGACCGGGAGGAGCCGCCGGCCCTGGTGATCGCCGGCGGCCAGGGGCACGACGACGACATCGACCGCGCGGTGGCGGAGGTCCCGTCGCACCTGCGGCTGCTCCGCCCCGGCTACCTCCGCTACGCGGACCTGCCCGGCTTCCTCGGCGGGGCCCTGGTGGCCGCCTACCCGTCCTACGGGGAGGGTTTCGGCCTGCCGATCCTGGAGGCGATGGCGTGCGCCGCCCCCGTGCTCACCACGCCTCGGCTGTCGCTGCCGGAGGTGGGCGGCGACGCGGTCGCGTACACCAGCGAGGCGCCCGACCAGATCGCCACCGACCTGGCCGCGCTGCTCGACGACGAGCAGCGGCGGTTGTCCCTGGCCAAGGCCGGTTTCGACCGGGCCAAGGAGTTCACCTGGGAGTCCAGCGCCGAGGTGCACATCGCCGCCTGGAGCCGGGCCCGGTCCTGACCGCCGCGACCGGGGGCGTGAGAATGCGTCCCCGGTCAGGCGAATCGGGCATGATGTGCGGGTGATCTACGCCGTCATCCCGGCGGGTGGCAGTGGCACGAGGTTGTGGCCGCTGTCCCGCGCCGGGCATCCCAAGTTCCTCCACCCGCTGACCGGCTCCGCCGCCTCGCTGCTCCAGGCGACGGTGGACCGGCTGGGCCCGCTGACCAGCGCCGAGCGCACCCTGGTGGTCACCGGGACAGCGCACGTGACGGCGGTCGCGCGCCAGCTCGCCGGGCTGCCGGAGGAGAACATCCTGGTCGAGCCCTCGCCCCGGGACTCGTGCGCGGCGATCGCCCTGGCCGCCGCCGTCATCGCGCGGCGCGACCCGGAGGCGGTGATGGGCTCCTTCGCCGCCGACCACCTGATCGGTGACCCGGAGCGCTGGCGGGAGGTCGTCCGGGAGGCGGTCCGCGGCGCCGAGCGGGGCCTGCTGATGACGGTCGGCATCACCCCGACGCGGGCCGAGACCGGCTACGGCTACCTCCAGACCGGCGACCCGGTCGACGGGGGCCCGCTGCGGCCGGTGGCCGAGTTCAAGGAGAAGCCGAGCGCCGAGGTGGCCGAGGCGTACCTGCGCTCGGGGCGGCACCTCTGGAACGCCAGCATGTTCGTCTGGCGGGTCGACGTCTTCCTCGCCGAGCTGGCCCGCCAGCAGCCGGCCCTGCACGCCGGGATCGTCGCGATCGCCGAGGCGTGGGGCAGCGAGAAGCAGGACGACGTGCTCGGCACGGTCTGGCCGACGCTGCCGAAGATCTCCGTCGACTACGCGGTGATGGAGGGCGCGGCGACCGCCGGTCGGGTGGCGACCGTGCCGGGCGACTTCGGCTGGAACGACGTCGGCGACTTCCACACCCTCGGCGAGGTGCTGCCCGCCGACGCGGACGGCAACGTGGTGCTCGGCGCCGACGCCAAGCCGGGGGTGCTGCTGCGCGACAGCGGCGGACTGGTGGTGGTGCCCTACTCCGGGCGGCTGGTGGCCGCCGTCGGCGTGCACGATCTGATCATCGTCGACACCCCGGACGCGCTGCTGGTCTGCCCCCGCGACCGGGCGCAGGACGTCAAGAAGGTCGTCGACGAACTCAAGGAACGGGGCGAAGAGGGGCTCGTCTGAGCGTCGCCAGGGCCGGGGCGACCAGGTGCGCCGTCCCGCCGGCCAGCGGCTGCGGCAGCCGGTCCGGCGGGAACCAGCCCAGCGCCTCGGACTCCTCGCTGACCCGCTCCACCGCGCCGGGCGGGGCGAGCACGGCGAAGCGTACGTCGTGGTGCAGCGAGCCGCCCTGGCAGCTCACCGGGTGGATGTCGACGTCGATCGGCACCGGGTCGATCCGCAGGCCGGCGATGCCGGACTCCTCGCCGGCCTCGCGCAGGGCGGCGGCGGCGAGGGTCCGGTCGGCCGGCTCGCAGTGCCCGCCGAGCTGCACCCACCGCCGGAACTTGCCGTGTAGGCACAGCAGCACCCGGGAGCCGGTGGCGTCGAGCACCAGCGCGCTCGCCGTGACGTGCCCGGGCCGGTGCGCCCGGCTCATCGCCACCGGCCCGGCGGCCAGCAGCGCCACGGTGCGGTCGCGGGCCTCGGCGGCGGCCGGGCCGGTCGGTTCCCATCGGCTCAGCGTCGCGACGGCGTCGGCGTGCAGCGCCGCGTACGCCTCGGCGTCCGACGACGGTCGGGAGGCGGCGGCGGTGGGGGAGTCGGCCATGTCGACACTGTACGAGCCGGCGCTTCGTACCCTGGCCAGGTGACCCTGCGACTGTTGGAGTTCGTCGTGGCCGGCAACGAGGCCAGCGACCTGCTGCCGGTGCGCTCCGCGCCGTTGCTGCGGGCGCACGGCGCCCGGCGCGGCTTCTGGACCGTGCTCGACGAGGGTCCGGTGGAGCACTGCCTGGCCCTGCTGCTGGAGCTGGACGACGGCCGCTGGGTCGCCCACCACGTGGTCGCCGACGCCGGGGCGGAGAACGGCCGCACGGAGGACGGCGAGGCGCTCGCCCACCACGACGGCTGGGTGTACGTCTTCGGCTCCCACTTCGGCTCGAAGGCGGGCCCGCTGCGCCCGCGACGCGCCTTCGTGGCGCGGTTCCGCGAGGACGACGCGGCGGCGGGGCCGGTGCCGGTGCAGGTGGTCCGCAACCGGTTCCGGCTGCACCGGGCGGTCAACGACGCCCTGCTCAAGGCGGCGTTCACGCCGCTGCCGCCGGGCGAGCGGGTGCGGGCCCGGTTCATCGGGGAGACCGTCGCCCGGGGCACCGCCCGGTCGAAGGGCTGGGTCAGCCGGCTCGTCCCCGACGACCTGCCGCTGAACGTCGAGGCGGCGGCCTTCACGCCGGCCGGGAGTGTCCTGCTCGGACTGCGGTTCCCGGTCACCGCCGACGGCGAGCCGATCCTGGTCGAGCTGACCGGGGTGCCGGGCATGTTCGACCCCGCGCCGGCCTGGCCGCGGGCGGCGGGGGCGTACGTCCTGACCGGGGTGACGCCGCCCGGCGCGCTGGCCGGCTTCCGGGCGATCGCGCCCACGGACGACGGCGGCTACGCGGCGATCATCGGGTCGATCGACGCGCTGGGCAAGGGCTCGGTGCTGCTCGACGACCACCCGGCCGGCGGCGGGGTCACCTCCCGGCACGTCCGGTTCCCCGCGCCCGGCGACGGGCACCTCGTCCCCGGCGAGCTGGTGGCCGACCTCGCGCCGTTCCACCACGTGGAGGGGGTGGCCGAGTGGGAGGGGCAGAGCTTCTACGTCACCGACGAGGACCATCGGGTGGCGCTCTGGGTCGCCTGACCGGCGGTGGACCGACGAGCGGGCGGCACCTCCGCGGAGCAAGGCCGCAGACCCTCGTGGTGCCGCCCGGCCGCCGGTCCTTCCCCGTCCCCCGGGCGCCCGGTTCCGGGCGTGTCGGGTGACGCGCCCGCCCCCGTGCGCGGGCAGTGGAAGCATGCCCAACGCCCCCTGCGGACGTCGAGGTCTTTCAGCCCACGCTTAAAGACGGAGATAAGTGCCGGCCAGGTACAGTGCAAACGGTTGCCAGGCATCCCCTCTGCCCGGCGACGCGGGAGCCGTCCATGCTGAAGATCTATTTTTCCGCCGAGGACATCCTCCGGACCCGGGTGGCTCCGGCGGCGGATCCGGTGTGGGAGCTGGTTCTCAGCCTGCACCTGCTGCCCGGCCGTGGCCGGGATCCGCTGCTGACCGGCTGGCGGCGCAGTGTGACGCGCGGGCTGCGTGAGGGCAACGGCTCGGCGGGGCTGCGGCTCCTGCTGACGCTCAACCCGCCCCGCGGCTACTTCCCCGACTTCCTCACCCCGTACGAGAGCGTGTCGGGCTTCGAGGCCGGCATGGAGGCGGTCCGCAACACCCCCGTGGCGCTGCTGCACCGCGACGTGGCGCTGCTCGCCGCCAACGGCTCCCTCCCCGCCGGCGCCGCGGCGCTGGCCCGGGGGGAGCCGGACACGCTGCGCGGCCTGACCGGCGCGATGGAGCGGTACCGCGGCCTGGCGATCGACCCGTACTGGACCCGGATCCAGGCGGCGGTGGAGGCCGACCGGTCCCGGCGGGCCCGGGCCCTGCTCGACGGCGGGGTGGAGGGGCTGCTGGCCAGCCTCCGGCCCGCCATGCGCTGGGAGTCCGGGGTGCTGGAGATCCGCGACTACCCGCACAGCCGGGAGCTGCACCTGGGCGGGCGCGGGCTGCTGCTGGTGCCGTCGTTCTTCTGCTCGGCCAGGCCGGTCGCCCTGCTCGACCCGGCGCTGCCCCCGGTCCTGGTCTACCCGGTGGACCGGCTCGGCGGCCTGCTGCCGGCCCCCGGCGAGGGCGGCGGCCCCGGCGCGCCGGATCCCGGGCGGGAGGCGCTGGCCGCGCTGCTCGGCCGCACCCGGGCCGCCGTGCTGGCGGCCAGCGACGACGGCTGCACCACCGGCGAGGTGGCCCGCCGGCTGAACATCTCGGCCGCCGCCGCGAGCCAGCACACCACCGTGCTGCGCAACGCCGGCCTCCTGGTCAGCCAGCGTGACCGCAACACCGTCCTGCACACCCTGACCCCGCTGGGACGGGCGATGCTCAACTCCTGAGCGCCGCCCGTGCCCGCCCGGGCGCCGTCACAGCGCCAGGGCGGCGCTGGCGGCGGTGCCGGGGGGCGGGGGAATCAGCAGGGAGGCGACGCCCTCGGCCGCCAGGGCGGTGCGGAGGCGTTGCAGGTCGGCGCCGAAGCGGACCAGGTCGGTCGGGCCGGCCGGGGTGGCCGGCGAGCCGAGCAGCAGCGTCGTCGCCTCCGCCGGCCAGCCGGGCACCCGGGCGGTCAGCCCGGCGCGGGTCTCCTCGTCGGCGACCAGGCTGAAGACCGTGCCGGGGGCGACCACGTCCGCCACGACGCCGATCGCCCGGCGTACGGCCTCGGGGTCGGGCGGGGTCGGGTTGGGGCCGTCCGGCAGGGTGGCGGCGGCGGCCAGCCCGGCGGCCTTCGCCTCGGCGGTGCCCAGCGAGAAGAGGTCCATCGCGGCGTCCCGGACCAGCGCGGACGCGCCGACGCCGTCGTCTGGTCGGGGCGTGGTGAGGTAGCCGCGCACCACCGCGACCGGCACCTGGTCACACTTGCCCTTGATCAGCTCGCCCGCGCCGGCCAGCTCGTCCACCACCGCCATCTGGGTGAGCTGGAGCTCGTTGCCGTACGGGTCGACCTCGCCCCGGTGGTCGCGGATCGCGTCCATCCCGGCGACGCCGAGCGCCACGTCGGTGAGCCCGTTGCGCCAGGGCCGGCCCATCGTGTCGCTGACGATCACCGCGACGTCCACGCCGTGGCGCTCGCGCAGGGCGGCGCGCAGCGCCCGGGCCGAGGCGTCCGGGTCCTCGGGGAGCAGCACGAGCCGGGTCTTGTCGACGTTCGAGGCGTCGATGCCGGCCGACGCCATCACGAAACCGTGGTGGGTCTGCACGATCCTGGTCGCGCCCCGGGTGGCCACCACCCGCGCCGTCTCGGCGGCCAGCACCTCGTCGCGCGCGGCGAGCCGCTCCGGCCCGTCCGCCGGGACGTCGACGAGCCGTCCCTCCGCCTTCGAGACGATCTTGCTGGTCACCACCAGCACGTCGCCGTCGCGCAGCCAGGGCGCGGCGGCGGCGATCAGGGCCGCCAGGTCGTCGCCCTCGGACACGTGGCCGATGCCCGGCACCGGCAGGATCTCCAGCCTCACGTCAGCTCCAGCGCGGCGTGGACCATGGCCGCCGTCGCCGCCTCGTCGGTCATCCGCAGCGGCGCCGCGCGGACCGTCACCTCCGGCACCACCGTGCCGGCGTCCTCCTCGGCGACCAGCCAGCCGTCGAGCAGCCCGCCGGCCGACCGGCCGCCGTAGAGCCGGCCCACGCCGGCCGCGCTGCACTCCACCCCCAGCACCGCCAGGCAACGGTCTGCCATGCCGCGCACCGGCGCGCCGCCGATGATCGGCGACACGCCGACCACCGGTGCGGGACCGTCGGCGACCGCCTCGCGCAGCCCGGGCACGGCCAGGATCGGGGCGACGCTCACCACCGGGTTGCTCGGCGCGATCAGCACCACGTCGGCCCCGGCGATCGCCTCCGTCACGCCGGGCGCCGGCCGGGCGGTCTCCGCGCCGACGAAGACGAAGCGGTGGGTGGGGACGTCGCCGCGGTGGCGCACCCACCACTCCTGGAAGTGGATCGCCCGCTGGCCGCCGTCGAGCTCCACCACCACGTGGGTCTCCAGCCGGTCGTCGGTCGCCGGCAGCATGCGTACGCCGGGCTGCCAGCGGGCGGCGAGCGCCTCGGTGACGGCGTGCAGCGGGTAGCCGGCGTTGACCATGGTGGTCCGCACGAGGTGGGTGGCGATGTCCTTGTCGCCGAGCCCGAACCAGCTCGGCTCGGCGCCGTAGGCGGCCAACTCCTGCTTGACCGTCCAGCTCTCGCCGACGCGCCCCCAGCCCCGCTCCGGGTCGGCGCCGCCACCCAGCGTGTACATCACGCTGTCCAGGTCGGGGCAGACCTTGAGCCCGTGCAGGAGCAGATCGTCGCCGACGTTGACCACGGCGGTCACCTCGGCGCCGACCTCGCGGGCGTACGCCCGGACGCCGACCAGGAAACGAGCGCCTCCGATGCCACCCGTCAGAACCACGATGCGCATGCCGACCATCCTCGCGTACGGGCCGCCTCCGGTCCGCCCATGGGCCGGGAGACTAGGCTCACGTCGGCAACTGTCCGCATTCGCCCCGAGGGGGATCCCGTGACCAGCCCCGCCGAGCCCGCGTCCACCGACGCGACGCAGGCCAGCCAGCTGACCAAGCCGCTGCGTGAACTCGCCGCGTTCGTGCTCCTCGGCGCGAACGCCGTGTTCCTCTTCGTCGGCCTGATCCGGATGGTGACGCCGACCGAGTACAGCACGTTCGGCGGTCGGGCGGGCAGCGCCTTCTACGCCTTCGTCGGCGTGGAGGCGGTGTTCCTGCCGCTGCTGGCCGTGCTGCTCGCCACGCACGTGAAGCCCCCGGTGCCGAAGGCGAAGCTGATCACCCAGGTCGCCCTGGGCGAGTATGCCGTCAGCGCGCTGTTCGGCGGGCTGACCTTCCTCTTCTGGACGGTCAACCGGCTCGCCGAGGGCGAGATCCTCGACGCCTTCCTGGGCCTGCTGAGCCGCGTGGCCTGGCTGGCGCTGTTCGCGGTCGCCGCGTACGTCGTGTTCAAGGTCTGGCGCACCCTCTACCACGTGCCCAAGCCGAAGCCCCAGCCCGGCGTGTACGGCCAGCCGCAGCCCGGGTGGCCCCAGCAGCAGGGCGGCTACCCGGCCCCCGGCCAGCAGGTCCCCGGCCAGCAGGTTCCGGGTCAGCAGGTCCCCGGTCAGCAGGGCGGCTGGCAGGCGCCGGGCCCCTACGGCGCCCCGTACGGCCAGCAGCCCGCGCCCTTCGCCGGCGGCCCGCAGCCGGGCTCGCCGTTCAGCCCGGCGCCGCAGTCGGCGCCCCCGGCCGCCCCGGCGCCGCAGTCCGCGCCGCCGTTCGGCCAGCCGCAGAGCGCCCCGCCGTTCGGCCAGCCGCCCTCGGCCGACCCCACCCAGGCGATCCCGCGCCAGTCCGGCGAGCTGACGGAGCCCACCCAGGCGATCCCGCGTCCCGCCGCCGACGAGACCGACCGCACCCAGCGCATCAACCCCGGCGACAACCCCGACGCCCCGCGCTGACCGGCCGACGACCCACCCGAGCGCCCCGCACGGCCCCCGTGCGGGGCGCTCGCCGTCCACGGCGTGGGCCGGGCGGGCGGGACGGGGTGGCCGAGCGCTTAGGCTGGGCGAATGGTTGATCGCACCGTGCCCGGCCCGACCGACGCGAGCGTGCGGCGGGCACTGCACCGGGCCGCGAGCGGGCGGGCGCTCGACGTCGACGAGGCCGCCGCGCTGCTGGCCGCCCGAGGCGAGGCGCTGGACGGGCTGCTCGACGTGGCGGGCGCCGTCCGCGACGCCGGCCTGCGCGAGGCCGGACGGCCGGGCGTGGTCACGTACTCGAAGAAGGTCTTCATCCCCCTCACCCGGCTGTGCCGGGACCGGTGCCACTACTGCACCTTCGCGACGGTGCCGCACCGGCTGCCGGCGGCCTTCCTCGACCGGGACGAGGTGCTCGCCATCGCCCGGGCGGGGGCGGCCCAGGGCTGCAAGGAGGCCCTGTTCACGCTCGGCGACCGGCCGGAGGAGCGCTGGCCGGCGGCCCGGCAGTGGCTGGACGAGCGCGGCTACGACTCCACGCTCGACTACCTGCGCGCCTGCGCGGTGGCGGTGCTGGAGGAGACCGGGCTGCTGCCCCACCTCAACCCGGGCGTGCTCTCCTGGTCGGAGTTGCAGCGGCTCAAGCCCGTCGCGCCCAGCATGGGGATGATGCTGGAGACCACGGCGACGCGGCTCTGGTCGGAGCCGGGCGGCCCGCACTTCGGCTCCCCGGACAAGGAGCCGGCGGTCCGGCTGCGGGTGCTCGACGACGCGGGCCGGGTCGGCGTGCCGTTCACCACCGGCATCCTGATCGGCATCGGCGAGACCCCCGCCGAGCGGGTCGACGCGATCTTCGCGATCCGCCGCGCGCACCGCGAGTACGGCCACCTCCAGGAGGTGATCGTGCAGAACTTCCGCGCGAAGCCGGACACGGCGATGCGGGGGATGCCCGACGCCGAGCTGCACGACCTGGCCGCCACGGTGGCGGTGGCCCGGGTGCTGCTCGGGCCGAAGGCCCGGATCCAGGCCCCGCCGAACCTCATCGCGGGCGAGTACGACCTGCTGCTGCGCGCCGGCATCGACGACTGGGGCGGGGTCTCCCCACTGACCCCGGACCACGTCAACCCGGAGCGCCCCTGGCCGCAGATCGACGAGCTGGCCCGGCACACGGAGAAGTCCGGCTTCACCCTGCGCGAGCGGCTGACGATCTACCCCGAGTACGTGCGGGCCGGCGACCCGTGGCTGGACCCGCGCCTGCTGCCGCACGTCGGCGCGCTGGCCGACCCGACGACGGGGCTGGCCGTCGAGGAGGCCCGACCGGTGGGCCGCCCCTGGCAGGAGCCCGACGAGACGTACGGCGGTCGGGTCGACCTGCACGCCACCATCGACACCACCGGGCGGACCGGCGACCGGCGCGGCGACTTCGACCACGTCTACGGCGACTGGGCCGAGGTGGCCGGCAAGGTCACCGCGGGGGGCGGGGCGGGGACCGACCGCGACCTGCGGGCCGGGCTGCGGCTGGCGGCCGGCGACCCGGCGGCGCTGCTGGACCCGCGGCACACCGACGCCGCGCTGGCGCTGTTCGCCGCCGACGGGCCGGCGCTCGACGAGCTGTGCCGCCTCGCCGACGACGTCCGCCGGGCGGCGGTCGGCGACGACGTGACGTACGTGGTCAACCGCAACATCAACTTCAGCAACGTCTGTTACGTCGGCTGCCGGTTCTGCGCGTTCGCCCAGCGGGAGCGGGACGCCGACGCGTACCGGCTCTCGGTGGACCAGGTCGCCGACCGGGCCGAGCAGGCGTGGGCGGCCGGCGCCAGCGAGGTCTGCCTCCAGGGCGGGATCGACCCGAAGCTGCCGGTGACCGTCTACGCCGACCTGGTCCGGGCGATCAAGGCGCGGGTGCCGGGGATGCACGTGCACGCATTCTCGCCCATGGAGATCGTCACCGCCGCCGCCAAGGCCGGCGTGTCCGTGCGGGAGTGGCTGACCGGGCTGCGCGAGGCCGGGCTGGACACCATCCCGGGCACCGCCGCCGAGATCCTCGACGACGACGTGCGCTGGGTGCTCACCAAGGGCAAACTGCCGGCCGCCGCCTGGGTCGACGTGGTCGGCACGGCCCACGAGCTGGGCATCCGGTCCAGCTCCACCATGATGTACGGCCACGTGGACCACCCCGCGCAGTGGCTCGCGCACTTCCGGGTGCTGGCCGGGGTGCAGGACCGCACGGGCGGGTTCACCGAGTTCGTGGCGCTGCCGTTCGTGCACACGAACGCGCCGATCTACCTGGCCGGCATCGCCCGCCCGGGGCCGACGTGGCGGGAGAACCGGGTCGTGCACGCGATGGCCCGGCTGCTGCTGCACGGCCGGATCGACAACATCCAGTGCTCGTGGGTGAAGCTCGGCGACGAGGGCACGGCGGCGATGCTCCGGGGCGGCTGCAACGACCTGGGCGGCACGCTGATGGAGGAGACGATCTCCCGGATGGCCGGTTCCGGCAACGGCTCGGCGCGTACGGAGGAGCAGTTGATCGCCATCGCGACGGCCGCCGGCCGGCCGGCCCGCAGGCGCACGACCGCGTACGGCCGCCCCCGCCCCTGACGCGCCGGGCGCCGCCAGCGGGGTCGCGCCGCGGAGCGCCGCAGGTCGTCGCGGGTGGACATCGACGGTTGTCCTGACCGTCCACACCCGACCCTGCGCGTCCCGCCGCTGTCCGGCCGGGCCGGTCGACCGCGTCCGTACCGACTGGTGGGACGAGCGGCTGCCGGCCGCCCGGATTTCTGTCCTCTGTGGAGCGGCGACCTGATTCGTCCGACCCAGCAGCGCCTTGGCGGCTCCCCGGAACCCCAGGGGCGCCGCCCCGCCGCCCCGTACCGTCCACATCGTGGGCGGTACGACGTCGACGTCCCGCGCTCGACGGGCGGTCCGCGCCAACTCGGGTTAACCTGTGCCCCACCAAGATCAACGGATCGTGGTGGGTGACTTCCGAGGGTCCCCGCCGACCTGCCCCGTCGGGTCGGCGGGGGAGCGCCACGGGAGAAAACTCGGGCAACTCGCCGGAGAGGGCGTTACTCGGCCGGGGTCTGAATCGATAGGGCAGGTTGCGAGGCCGGATGGCCGGGTGGCCGTCCGGAGTGTTGTCGGGAGGACGACTCCATTATCAAGTCCGGCTTGACGGCGCACGTATTACACGCGTGTAATTTGAATGGGGTTGTTCGCACGGAACGCAACAAATCGGGACCGTACGGACAAGCACGCCTTCCGCGTGGGGGGTTGCAGCGGCGATGACGCCGGTGCGCGACAAGGAGGCATCTGATGGACGGCCAGCTTGAGGTGGCCGACCTGCTCGGAAACGCGCCGGAGTGGCAGGAGCGGGCGCTTTGCTCCCAGACCGATCCGGAGGCGTTCTTCCCCGAGAAGGGCGGCTCGACCCGCGAGGCGAAGCGGATCTGCTCGCGCTGTGAGGTGAAGACGGAATGCCTCGAATACGCTCTCGGCCACGACGAGCGATTCGGGATCTGGGGCGGGCTCTCGGAGCGGGAGCGGCGCAAGCTCAAGCGGCGGGCCGCCTGAGCGTTGCCGGGCCGGGGCGGTGGGGGCCGCCCGGCTCAGGCCAACTCGTCGGGGTCCACCCCGAGCAGATTGGCCACCTGTTCGATGATCACGTCGTGCACGAGATCCGCGAGGTCCTCGCGGTCCATCGCACGGAACTCCAACGGCCGGCGGTAGAGCACGATCCGCGGGGGCACCTCCTGCCGGCCGGGCCGACCGGGCAGCAGCCGGGCGAGCGGCACCTCGCCGTCCTCCAGCACGTCGGAGTCGTAGACGTTGAGGTCCGGCGGGACGTCCTCCACCGCGAACTCGACCCCGGCCAGCTCCTTGGCGAACCGCCGTTCGAGGGCCTCGACCGTGTCCAGCACCAGATCGTCGAAGATCTCCGCCTTCGTACGCGCCAACGGCACCGTCGCCGGGACCAGCCGCCCGCGCAGACCGCGCCCGTGCCGGTCGCGGTGGGCGCGCCGGCCGGGGCCGGGGCGGCGGTGTTCCGGACTCGTCATGAGGGCAAGGTTAGCGCCCGCACCGACCTGGCCTGCGGCAGCGCCTCAGACGCGGCGCGGCGCGGCCACGCCGGCCGAATTGTGATCACCGCGACGGGCGTGTCGCAACGCGAAGCAGTGCGCCGGACCCGGTAATGGGGATACCCTGCCGCCGTGAGGTCACCACGGCGCTGCTCCCGTAACGGCTGCCCCCGGCAAGCGGTCGCCACGCTGACCTATGTCTACAACGAGTCGACAGCGGTGGTCGGCCCGCTGGCGGCATTCGCCGAGCCGCACACGTACGACCTCTGTGAACCGCACGCCCGGAGCCTGACGGCGCCGCGCGGCTGGGACGTCGTCCGGCACGAGGGCGAGTTCGAGCCCCCGCCGCCGACCACCGACGATCTGGTCGCCCTGGCGGAGGCCGTCCGCGAGGCCGCCCGCCCGGTGGCGCCCCGCCCGCCCGAGGACGACCACACCACCAACTCGACTCCCCAGACGGGCCGCCGGGGTCACCTGCGCGTCATCCCCCCGAACCACTGACCCGCGCCCGCACGGGCCTCCCGGCCGCGCGGTAGCCGGCCCGCCGCCGCAACACACCTTTCGCGCGCTGTCGAGCTGCCCCATCCATGCGTCCAGTGTGGGGGCGCCCCGCCTGGACACTTGCGGGCCCTTTCCGGACTCTCTCGGCACGCCTGAGATGGGCGGAACATGTCTCGCCCCGACACGCCGGCAGACCGCAGACGCCAGCACGATGCGTGGCTACCGTGCGCCACAGCGTGACAGAGCGGCGGAGTGCGTGAGCGGCGCTGGCGCCCCCGGTGGAGCGGGCGAGCGGAGCGGAGGGCTGGCGGGTGAACGAGGCGCTGCGGGTGGCGATGGCCGAGAAGGGGGAGACCGCCGAGTCGCTGGCGGAGAAGGTGGGTGTCGACCCGAAGACGGCGGGGCGGTGGCTCGCGGCCGGCCGGATCCCGCACCCCAGGACCCGGCTCGCCGTCGCCGAGGTTCTCGGGCGCGACGCCGCCGAGCTGTGGCCCGAGCCGTTCCGCCGCCGCGACCTGCCGTGGTTCCGACCATGGGCCGAACTGGAGCAGGACGCCGTCACGATCAGGTCGTACCAGCCGCTGCTCGTGCCCGGCCTGCTCCAGACCGAGGGGTATGCCCGCGCGGTGCTGGCGACCGGCGGCCTGCTGCCGGCGGCCGAGGCCGACGAGATCGTGGGCGGCCGGCTGGCCCGGCAGGCGATCCTGGCCCGGGACGCCCCGCCCCAGCTCGTCGCCGTGATCGACGAGGTGGTGCTGCGCCGGCGGGTGGGGGACCGGGCGGTGATGGCCGGGCAGCTGGCCCACCTGCTGGCGGTCGCCGCGCAGGAGCACGTGCAGGTCCGGGTGATCCCCGCCGAGGCGCCGTGGCACACCGGGCTCGCCGGCCCGTTCGTGCTGATCCGGCTGCCCGACGGCGCCGAGACGGCCTATCTGGACAACCAGCTGCGCGGTCAGGTCGTGACCGAGAGTGCCGACATTGCTAGCCTGGGCGCGAGATGGGAGAGCGTCGCCGGCGAGGCGCTGCCGCGACGTCAGTCGATCGAGCTGATCGGGGAAGTGGCGACGACATGGACATGACCGACGCCCGCTGGCGCACCGCGACCCGCAGCAGCAACAACGGTGGCGACTGCGTCGAGGTGGCCGACAACCTGCCCGGCCGGGTGCTCGTGCGGGACAGCAAGGACCGCGCCGGGGGCGTGCTCACCTTCGCGCCGGGCGCCTGGCGGGCGTTCGTCGGGTCCGCCGGCCGGCACGGGCGCGCCGGCTGATCGGGCGGCGCCTCTGGGCGTACGCCTGCCCAGGCGGCGTGCGGCGGACGGACGCCGCAGTGGCGAGACCGGCCGATCGCCGCGACGATCCGCATCGCTCCCGCGACGATCCGCATCGCCTCCGCGACGGCCAGCATCACTCCCGGGACGGTCAGCACCACTCCCGGCGTGGAGCGGAATGTGGTCGCGCCTTCGCCCTTCGCGCACGCTGACCCGCCGTCCGTCGTCGCCGTCGGCCCATGCCAAGATCTGTCGTTCACCGCACCTGACGTCCCGTCGGCGCGCCGCCTCCGCCTGCCCACCGACGATGACCTCGAGGAGTCGTCACATGCGAACTCCCCTCCGGCCCCTCACCCGGCGTGGGCTGCTGACCGGCGCCCTCGGCTCGGCGGCACTGCTGGCGGCGGGCGGCTCGCTGACCGGCTGCGGCACCAGGGGCGCCGCCCAGACGGAGGCCGGCTGCGTCAGCGAGGACCTCTCCGGCACCGAGAAGACGCTGACGTTCTCGAACTGGCCCCAGTACATGGACGTGGACGACGCCGACTCCGCCAAGCGGCCGACCCTCGACGCCTTCGTCGCCGAGAGCGGCATCCAGGTCGCCTACACCGAGGACGTCAACGACAACAACGAGTTCTTCGGCAAGGTGCAGAACCAGCTCGCCGGGTGCCAGTCGACCGGGCGGGACATCGTCGTCCTCACCGACTGGATGGCGGCCCGGATGATCCGGCTCGGCTGGGTCCAGAAGCTGGACAAGTCGAAGCTGCCCAACGTCGAGGCCAACCTGCTGCCCTCGCTGCGCGGCCGGTCCTTCGACCCGGCGGACCAGCTCGCCATCCCCTGGCAGTCCGGCCTGGCCGGCCTCGCCTACAACGGCAGGGTGACCAGGGAGATCCGGACGGTCGACGAGCTGCTCACCCGCCCCGACCTCAAGGGCAAGGTCACCGCGCTGGCCGAGATGCGGGACACCATGGGCCTGCTGCTCCAGTCGAACGGCCACGACCCGGCGAACTTCACGAGCGCCCAGTTCGACGACGCGCTCGCCAAGCTCAAGAAGGCCGTCGACTCCGGCCAGATCCGCAGGTTCACCGGCAACGACTACGCGCCGGAGCTCGCCAAGGGCGACATCGCCGCCTGCATCTGCTGGTCCGGCGACGCCATCCAGCTCGGCTTCGACGACGACAGGATCAGGTTCGTGGTGCCCGAGTCCGGGGTGATGATCTGGTCGGACAACGTGGTGGTGCCGAACAAGGCCACCCACAAGGGCAACGCCGAGCGACTCGTCGACCACTACTACGAGCCGGCGGTCGCCGCCCGGCTCGCCGCGTTCGTCAACTACATCTGCCCCGTCCGGGGCGCCCAGGCCGAGATGGAGAAGATCGACCCGGCGCTGGCCGCCAACCCGCTGATCTTCCCCGACGACGCCATGCTGTCGCGGTCCAAGGTCTTCATGGCGCTGGACGAGAAGCAGGAACGCGAGTACGAGGGCAAGTACCAGCAGGTCATCGGGGCGTGAGCGGGATGGGCGGGACGACTGCGGGACGCGAGACCCCGGGCGGCGACCTGCGGCTGGCCAACCTCACCAAGCGGTTCGGCGCCGTCACCGCGGTGGACGACCTCAGCCTGACCGTCCCGCAGGGCTCCTTCTTCGCCCTGCTCGGCGCGTCCGGCTGCGGCAAGACCACCACGCTGCGGATGATCGCCGGCCTGGAGGAGCCGACCGGCGGGCGGGTGCTGCTGGGCGAACGGGACGTCACCCGGCTGCGCCCGTACAAGCGGCCGGTGAACACCGTCTTCCAGAGCTACGCGCTCTTCCCGCACCTGGACGTCTTCGAGAACGTGGCGTTCGGCCTGCGCCGGCGGGGCATCCGCTCCGTCGACGACGAGGTCATGGGCATGCTCGCGCTGGTGCAGCTCGACGACCACGGCCACCGCCGCCCCGCCCAGCTCTCCGGCGGGCAGCAGCAGCGGGTCGCGCTGGCCCGCGCCCTGGTCAACCGCCCGCAGGTGCTGCTGCTGGACGAGCCGCTCGGCGCGCTGGACCTGACGCTGCGCCGGCGGATGCAGCTCGAACTCAAGCGGATCCAGACCGAGGTCGGCATCACGTTCGTGCACGTCACCCACGACCAGGAGGAGGCCATGACGATGGCCGACACCGTCGCGGTGATGAACGCCGGGCGGATCGAGCAGCTCGGCGCCCCCGCCGACCTCTACGAGTACCCGGCCACGGCGTTCGTGGCGAACTTCCTCGGCCAGTCCAACCTGCTCGCCGGCGAGGCGGCCGGCGCGGGCGGGGACGAGGTGGCGGTGTCGGCGCACGGCCGTCGCTTCTCGGTGCCCGCCGGCCGGGCCCGGGTCGACCGGGGGCCGGTGCACCTGGGCGTACGCCCGGAGAAGCTGCACCTGGTCGACTCCGTCGACCAGGTCCCCGCCGGGTGCCAGCACGTCACCGGGGTGGTCACCGACGCCTCCTACGTGGGGGTGAGCACCCAGTACCTGCTGCGCACCGGCTGGGGCGGCGAGCTGACGGCCTTCGTCGCCAACAGCGGCACGGCCCGTCCGCTGCCCGTGGGCGCCGAGGCGGTGGCGTACTGGGACCCGCGGCACGCCTTCCTGCTGCCTAGGGAAACCGGCGGGCAGGACCGGAGCGTGCCCGCGCGGGACGAGCCGGTCGGCGCACCCTCGTGAGCGCCCTCGCGCACCTGCCCACCGGTTCCGGGGAGCCGGCGCCGCCCGCGCCGCCCCGCCGGCCCGGACTCCTGCCGTACCTGCTGCTGCTGCCCGC
Organism: Micromonospora sp. NPDC023644; assembly: GCF_040640115.1. Taxonomy (NCBI): domain Bacteria; kingdom Bacillati; phylum Actinomycetota; class Actinomycetes; order Micromonosporales; family Micromonosporaceae; genus Micromonospora; species Micromonospora sp. NPDC023644. The sequence continues at coordinate 74,484 of NZ_JBFABA010000009.1, forward strand.
GGCGGCGTGGCTGTTCCTCTTCTTCGCGGTGCCGCTGCTCCAGCTCGCCGCCGCCAGCCTCTACGACCCGACCGGCTCGCTCGCCACCGGGTACGCGATGACCTGGGCGTTCGGCAACTACCCCGACGCGCTCGCCGCGTACTGGCCGCAGTTCGGGCGCTCCTTCGGCTACGCCGGGGCCGCGCTGGTGCTGGCGCTGCTGGCCGGCTACCCGCTGGCGTACGCGATCGCCCAGAAGGCCGGCCGGTGGAGGAACCTGCTGTTGGTCTGCGTGGTCGCGCCCATGTTCACCAGCTTCCTGGTGCGCACGCTGGCGTGGAAGACCATCCTGTCGGACAACGGCTGGCTCGTCGGGCTGCTGCGCGACGTGCACCTGCTCGCGCCCGACGGCCGGCTGCTGGCCACCCCCGTCGCGGTGGTGCTCGGCCTGACGTACAACTTCCTGCCCTTCCTGGTGCTGCCGCTCTACGCGAGCCTGGAGCGGCTGGACCCCCGGCTGCTGGAGGCGGCCGGCGACCTCTACGCCGGCCCGTGGCGGACCTTCCGCCGGGTCACGCTGCCGCTCTCCATGCCCGGCCTGGTCGCCGGCACGCTGCTGTTCTTCATCCCGGCCAGCGGCGACTACATCAACGCCGAACTGCTCGGCACCCCCAACGAGTACATGATCGGCAACGTCATCGACTCGGCGTTCCTGGTCCGGCTGGACTACCCGCAGGGCGCCGCGCTGTCGTTCCTGCTGATGGCGGCGATCCTCGCGGTGGTCTTCGGCTACCTGCGCCGCACCGGCACGCAGGAGGTGCTCTGACCGGTGGGACACCGTTTCGGACGCTGGCTGGCCGACCGCTGGGTGACGGGCGTGGCGCTGCTGGTGCTCGGCTACCTCCTCCTGCCGGTCGCCGTGGTGGCCGCGCTCTCCTTCAACCGGCCCTCCAGCCGCCTGTCGTACGACTTCAACGAGTTCACCCTCGACAACTGGCGCAACCCGTGCGCCACCTCCGACATGTGCGACGCGGTGGTGCGCAGCGTGCAGATCGGCTTCGTCTCGACCGTGGTCGCCACGGTGCTCGGCACCCTGATGGCGTTCGCGCTGGCGCGGCACCGGTTCCGTGGCCGCGCCGGGATCAACGTGCTGATCTTCCTGCCGATGGCCACCCCCGAGCTGGTGATGGGCACCTCGCTGCTGGCCCTCTTCGTCTCCGCCGGGGTGCCGCAGGGCTTCTGGACCGTCGTCGTCGCGCACGTCATGTTCTGCCTGTCGTTCGTGGTGGTCACCGTCAAGGCACGGCTGGCCGGGATGGACTCCCGGCTGGAGGAGGCCGCGATGGACCTCTACGCGAGCGAGTGGCAGACCTTCCGGCGGATCACCCTGCCGCTGGCGCTGCCCGGCATCGTGGCCGCCGCGCTGCTCGCGTTCTCGCTCTCCTTCGACGACTTCATCGTCACGAACTTCACCGCCGGCACCACCGTCACGTTCCCCATGTACGTCTGGGGCGCCGCCCAGCGGGGCATCCCGCCGCAGGTCAACGTCATCGGCACCGCCATGTTCGTGATCGCGCTCCTGCTGGTGCTGGCCAGCACCCTGCGCGCCCGCCGCACGAGGCGGGCCCCTCGTCAGGCGGGAGCGTGACGAGGGGCCCTTGGTCCGGGGGTCGGCCCGGGTCGGTCGAGGGTTCGGGCTAGAGGGTCAGGGTCCAGCTGTCGATGTAGCCGGTGTCGCCGCTGGCGGCGTCCTGGACCCGCAGGTTCCAGGTGCCGTTGCGGGTCTCCGTGGAGAGGTTCACCGTGTAGGTCTGGTTGATGTTGTCGGCGGAGCCGCCGCTGCGGTTGTGCAGGGTGTAGACGCTGCCGTCGGGGGCGACGAGGCTGACCACGAGGTCACCGACGTAGGTGTGCACGATCTGCACGGCCACCTTGCTGGTGGACGAGGCGGTGCCGGTGCAGCCGGCGATCGCGACGCTGCTGGTGACCGTCGCGTTGTCGCCGACGGTGACGTTGTTGGCGTTGGTGCCGGTGCAGTCCGTCGTGCCGGAGCCGCCCAGGTTGAGCGTCCAGCTGTTCAGGTAGCCGGTGTCGCCGGCGCCCGCGTCCTGGACCCGCAGCTTCCAGGTGCCGTTGGCGACCTCGGAGGAGAGGTTGACGGTGTAGGTCTGGTTGATGTTGTCGGCGGAGCCGCCGGTGCGGTTGTGCAGCGTGTAGGCGCTGCCGTCGGGAGCGACGAGGCTGACGGCGAGGTCACCGACGTAGGTGTGCACGATCTGCACGGCGACCGTGCTGGCGGAGCCGGCGGTGCCGGTGCAGCCCGCGATGGTGATCGTGCTCTCCACCGTGGTGTTGTCGCGGATGGTCACGTCGGTGCCGTTGGTCTGGGTGCAGCCGGTGGGCGGCGGGGGCGTGGTGCCACCGTCGCCGACGTACAGCAGCTTGTTGGGCGAGCCGGTGCCGGGGCTGGTCACCGCGTTGCTGGTGGCGTCGGCGACGAGCTTGTCGCGCACCTGCTGCGGGGTGAACGTCGGGTTGGCGGCGAGCACGAGCGCGGCGGCGCCGACCACGTGCGGGGTCGCCATCGAGGTGCCGCTGATGGTGTTCGTGGCCGTGTCGCCGGTGTGCCAGGCCGAGGTGATCGAGCTGCCGGGCGCGAAGATGTCCAGGCAGGTGCCGATGTTGGAGAACGACGAGCGGGCGTCGGTGTTGGTGGTCGAGCCGACCGTGATGCCGGCGGGGGTGCTGGCCGGCGAGCTGTTGCAGGCGTTGGCGCCGCTGTCGTTGCCGGCCGCCAGGCCGTAGCTGACGCCGTCGGCGATGGAGCGGGCCACGGCGTCGTTGACGGCCTGGTTGAAGCCGCCGCCGAGGCTCATGTTGGCCACCGCGAGCTGGCCGGCGGCGTGGTCGCCGGTCACCCAGTCGACGCCCTGGATGACGCCCGCGTTGGTGCCGCTGCCCGCGCAGTCGAGCACCCGGACGCCGACCAGGGTGACGCCCTTGGCCACGCCGTACGCGGCGCCGCCGACCGTGCCGGCCACGTGCGTGCCGTGCCCGTTGCAGTCGTCCGCGCTGCCGCCGTCGATCGCGTCGAAGCCGGAGACGGCACGGCCGCCGAAGTCGCTGTGGCCGAACCGGATGCCAGTGTCGATGATGTACGCCTTCACGCCCGAACCGGTGTTCGGGTAGGTGTACGAGCTGTTCAGCGGCAGTGCGCGCTGGTCGAGCCGGTCCAGGCCCCAGGACGGGGTGGGGCTCTGCGTACCGCTGATCCGCATGGTGTGGTTCTGCTGGACGTAGCGCACCGAGGGGTCGGCGGCGAGCCGCTTGGCCTCCGCCTCGGACAGCCGGGCCTCGAACCCGCGCAGCGCGTTCTGGTACGTCCGGTTGACCGCGCCGCCGTGCCGGCCGGCGAGGTCACGCGCCTTCTTCGTGACGTCGGTCCGGCCCACCGAGGTGTCCTTGAACACGACGATGTACGAGTCGTCGACGGCGGTGGCGCCGCCCGCCAGGAGGATCTGTCCCTCGGCGGGGGCGGCCGTCGCGGGGGTGCCGAACGCCACGGCGGTGGCGACGGCGGCTGTCAGCACACCGACGCGCCAGCGGCGCGCGGCGGGGTAGGGGAGTGTCATCCCTCGGGTGTTCCTCTCGCTACACGACGGCGGGTACGCCATCGATCGCAATTGATCAAAGTGAGCAAGATCGTAGGGCCTCCACGGCAAAATGTGGAGACGTGCGGGCACCTTGTATTCGGAGGGGGAACTGCGGTAAGGGATCGGTCGGGCTCACTGCCGTGCGGAAGGTCTACGCTGCTCCACGTGGACCCCGTCGCCTTTCATGTCGCCTCCCGCCCCGCCCACGGCGAGGGCGAGCTGACCGTCCACCACCCGTACGACGGGCGCGCCGTCGGTCGTACCACCCTGGCCACCGCCGACCAGGTCGAGGCGGCCGTCGCGGCAGCCGCCGGGGTGGCCGCGGCGGCCGCGGCCCTGCCCGCGCACGCCCGCGCGGCGGCCCTGGACCACGTGTCCCGGCGGCTCGCCGAGCGGGCCGAGGAGGTCGCGCGGCTGATCACCGACGAGAACGGCAAGCCGCTGAAGTGGGCCCGCGCCGAGGTCGGGCGGGCGGTCTCCACCTTCCGCTGGGCCGCCGAGGAGGCCCGCCGCTTCTCCGGCGAGCTGCAACGCCTCGACACCGACCCTGCCGCCACCGGGCGGATCGCCCTGGTCCGGCGGGCGCCCAGGGGGCCGGTGCTCGGCATCGCGCCGTTCAACTTCCCGCTGAACCTCGTCGCGCACAAGGTCGCCCCGGCCATCGCGGTCGGCGCCCCGATCATCGTCAAGCCCGCCCCCGCCACCCCGCTGTCGGCGCTGCTGTTGGGCGAGCTGCTCGCCGAGACCGACCTGCCGGAGGGGATGTTCTCGGTCCTGCCGCTGCCCAACGAGCGCGCCGCCGAGCTGGTCACCGACCCCCGGCTGCCGGTGGTCTCGTTCACCGGCTCCGGGCCGGTCGGCGCGGCGATCCGCCGCTCCGTGCCCGAGAAGCACGTCACCCTGGAGCTGGGCGGAAACGCCGCCGCCGTGATCTGCGAGGACTGGAACACCGACGAGGACCTGACCTTCGCCGCGCACCGCATCGCGACGTTCTCCAACTACCAGGCCGGGCAGTCGTGCATCGCCGTGCAGCGGGTCTACGTGCACGAATGGCTCTACGACGCGTTCCTGCCCCGCCTCGTCGCGGCCGTGCAGGAGCTACGCGTCGGCGACCCGTCCGACCCGCTCACCGACGTCGGGCCGCTGATCTCCGCCGAGGCCGCCCAGAGGGTGGAGGCGTGGGTGGACGAGGCGGTCACCGCCGGCGCCACCATCGAGGTGGGCGGCCGGCGCGAGGGCACGACCTACCCGCCGACCGTGCTCTCCGGCGTGCCGGCGGACGCCAGGGTCTGCGCCGAGGAGGTCTTCGGGCCGGTGCTGGTGGTCGCCCGCGTCGCGCACGACCAGGCCGCGTTCGCCGCCGTCAACGACTCGGCGTACGGATTGCAGGCGGGCGTCTTCACCCACCGCCTCGACACGGCCTTCGCGGCGCACCGCGCCCTGGAGGTGGGCGGGGTGATCGTTGGGGACGTGCCGTCGTACCGGGCCGACCAGATGCCGTACGGCGGGGTGAAGGGCAGCGGCGTCGGCCGCGAGGGCCTGCGCAGCGCCATGGACGACTACACGGAGCCCCGGGTCATGGTGCTGACCGGCCTGCCGCTGTAGCGGCCCGCCGGCTGCCGCCCGCTCACCAGGCGTCGCCCGCGCACCAGGCGTCGTCCGCTCACCGGGCGCTGTCCGCTCACCAGGTGCCGTCGTCGCGGACGCGGGCCGGCGCCCGGCCGAGCAGCAGGGTGGTCAGCGCAGCGTCGATGTCCTCGCCGAGGAACCACTCGCCGGCCTGGTCCAACGCGAAGATCCGACCCCGCTCGTCAACGGCGAAGATGCTGTCACCGTGCTCGGACCCGACGGGAAAGAGCCTCGTCCCGAGCACGGCGGCGAAGTCGGCGAGCGTGTCGGCCGAGTGCGCGCTCCGAAGCGGGTTGGTCGTGAACCGGCTGATCCAGACCTGCTCGCCGGGCCCCCGGCGGCTGCTCACGATCGCGGGAAAGGCGGTCAGCGCCCGCTCCGCCGCCGGGAAGGGCTCGTGACGGTGTCGTTGACCGGCCACCTCGCATGTCTCCCGGATCGCCCCGGCGGCCAGGGCGGGGTTGAACTCGCTGTCCTCCCAGCCGGCGTCCATGAGTGCGTCGCCGACGGCGGGCGGGAAGCGGCCCGGATGATGCGGGTGCTGTGGCTGCGGATGCCACTCCGAGGTGAAGGCCAGGTCAGCCCACGACAACGCGTTGAAGTGGACCAGGAAGTTGACGCACGAGTCGCAGGCCCTCTCCGCCCTGCCGCCATAGGGATCGCCCGGCTCCCGCACCCGGAAGACCTCGAAGCGGGCACTGCCCAACAGCATCTCCGCGTCGGCCATGCCGAGCGGCGCGATGCCCTCGGCGGCGCGGCGGTGGTCGTAGTCGTGCAGGACGTCGGAGACGACGATCAGCTCGGCGTGCCGGTCGCCGCCGCGTACCAGGTGCCCGGGAGGTAGCTCGTCCAGGTAGGACCGCACCAGTGGGTGGTGGTTCAGCGTGACGTCGCCCTTGGCGCCCTGCGCGCGGAACAGCCGCCCCTCGACCGTCAGGTGCGCCGCCGTGCCGGGGGTCGGCAACCGGCGGATCTCGCGGAGCAGTTGGCTCGCCGGGTCGACGGTGCGGGGAACCCCGGGGCCGTCCGGTCGGCTCCGGCGGTACATCTGCGCGACCACGTCGACCGGCACGCGCGGCCAGGTGGTCACCTCGCCGGTCAGCTTGTCCACCACCGTGGTCGGCAGGTCGCCCGGCACCGTCCTCGCCTCGACGGGCACGGTGGACATGATGACGTAGCCGAGGTCGAACTCGTCGACGCTCGGGCGGCACTCGTGTCCCAGGCGCTGTGACTCGCGGCGGGCCCACACGGCGGCGAGCTGTTCGGCCTGCTGGCGATCGATCACAGCTTGAAAGTACCGGACCCCCACGGATTCATGGCGCCCGGTATGGTTCGCCCTACCGACGGTAACCGGGGGAGGGTGGCGTTGGCCGAGAGTGTGGACCGGGACGCCAATCGCGCGCTGCGGGCGCGGTTCGACGAGGTGTACGGGGACTACCAGCGACTGAGGTCCGGTCTGGACGAACTGCAGGGTCGGCTCGCCGAGCTGCGGGTGACCGAGCGCTCAGAGGACGGCCAGGTGACCGCCACCGCGGGTGCCCGGGGCGAGGTGATCTCGGTGGAACTGCACCCCTCCGTCTTCCATGACCGGGACGCCAAGGCGTTGAGCCGGAAGGTCACCGCCACCATCCACCGGGCCGGGGCCGCCGCGGTCGCCGCCACCCAGGATCTCGTGGCCGGCTACCTGCCCGCCGGCTCCGGGGCGACGGACTTCCTGCGTACGGGTGACTTCGGTTCGTTGCTGGGCCGGGCCGACGCCGTGCTGCGCCGGAGCGAGTGATGGACGGCCAGCTCTGGCTCGACCCGCAGCGCGCCCGGCGCGGCGGCGTCGACCTCTCGCTGTCGGGCGAGGCGATCACGGCACGGCGCCGCCAGGTGGGCGGCGCGATCGCAGCAGCGAGCGGCCGGTCGCTATGGGGCAAGGACGACATCGGGGCCGCGTTCGAGCAGAAGTACCGCGGCTTCGAGGAGCTGGTCCTGCGCACGTGGGAGGGCGTGGGCCGGCACCTGGAGGGCCTCGGCACCGACGTGGTCCGGTCGGTGGACGCCAACCTGCGGACGGACGCGGCGAGTGCGGGCCGCCTCGGCCGCGTCGGCGACCGGCACCAGCAGCGCTGATCCGCTGAGGAGACCCGGATGAGTCTGTTGCCGAGCCCCATCCCGCACCCGCTCGACTACTCGCCCTGGCAGCTGCCCGGCTGGGTCTACGAGGCCCTCGACTGGGTCATCGGTGTCGAGTGGCCGGAGGGGAACGAACGCGCGGTCTGGGAGCTCGCCGACCAGTGGTACGCGGTGGCCGCCGCACTGGCCGGGCCGCGGGCCGACGCCGTCGCCGCCGCTGGCGAGGTGCGCAGCGGGTACGGCGGCGTCGGGGCGGTCGCCGCCGCCTTCGACACCGCCTGGCGTCGGGTGGCGGAGGGCGACGAGGCGCCGCTGCCCGTGCTGCTCGCCGTCAGCACCGAGCTGGGGCGGCTGGTGGAGGAGTGCGGCTGCGACATCGAGGGCGCCAAGCTCGAGGTCTGGATCGAGCTGGGCATCCTGGTGGTCGAGCTGCTGTCGCTGGCCGTCGCGACCGTGCTCACCGCGGGCGCGGCCTCGCCCGCCGCCGGGGCGGCGATCACCGCCACCAGGCTGATCGTGCAGCAGATCTTCAAGCGGCTAATGGCACAGCTGGCCCGCAAGTCGATCAAGCAAGGGCTCAAGGAGGCCGGCGAGCGGGCGGCGAAGGAGGTCACCAAGGGCGGCGTGCGCGGGTTCAGTCGCCGTGCGGCGCTCAGCGGGGCGTCGGAGGCGGCCGAGGAGAGCGGCATCAACCTCGCCACCCAGGCGTACCAGAACTCGACCGGCCGCCGGCACGGGCTGGACGTGACGGAGTTGGGCACCACGGCGCTCGGCGGCATGGCCGGCGGGGCGGTGGCACCGCTGGCCGGTCTCGGCCGGCACGCCACTGGGCGGGGCGCACGGATCGGGGAGCACTTCGGCCGCGAGATGGCCGGCGAGGTGATGGCCGACCAGGCCGCGAGCCTCGCCACGGGCCAGGGGCTGACCTCCGTGGAGGACGCGGCCCGCGCGGCGGCGTCCGGTGCCCGTGGTTCCGCCACCGCCCAGGCCGACGCGGCGTTGCAGGCCCGGCTCAACGGACAGATGAGCGCCCTGGCCGGGATGCCTTCCATCTCCGTGGACGGTGGGGCTTCCGGACAGCCCTCGACCTCCATAGCAGGTTCGATGCCGGGCGTGGAGGCGTCCCGCCACGCGCTCTCGACGTCGGACGGGGCGACGCCCCCGTCAGTGTCTGCCCTCGGCGTCGAGACGTCGTCGGTCGAGGCCAGAGCCGCGACCGGGACGCTTGCGTCTCCCGAGGCTGGTGCAGCCGAGTCCGGCAGCCGGATCGCCGAGCAGCGCGCGGCTTCGTCCAGCACGCCGGCTCAGGCAGCCGACGCCGTCTCCGCTGCACACGTGGCCGGCCCGACAGTTGAGGGTGGGCTCGCGGAAGCACGAAACGTTCCACCGCCCATACCTGGCGTCGACTCCGGGGATCGGTCCGTACTCCCGGCGTCGCAGGTCGATGCGTCGAGGGCTCCGCTCGACCCGACGCTCTCCTCCGTCGCGCCGCCGGCACCTGCGACGGTTGCTCCTGCCCTGCCAGCGGTCCCTGGTCCTGTCGGCGAATCATTACCCGGCACGGGGCTGGCCGCGCAGAACACGGGTGTCACGGCACCCGCTCCGCCGACGACCGGCGGACCCGCGCCCAACGGCTCAGGGCTGAACCCACCGCTGGCCGGTATCCCGACGCAGGCGTCCCCGGTGACCACCACGGGGCCGGCGCCGTACGGCGAGACGGTCGCGAGAACCAGCGGCCCGCAGGTGGGGGCCCTGCGCGCCCCAGACGTGGCGCCGGGGGCGCCCGTGGACCCGCCATCGACAGACCGACCATCCGAGGCGGCACCACACCCGTCAAGAGCGGCAGGGCAGCCACCACCGCGTCCGCGTACGCCCGAGTGGTACGCCGCCAGGTGGGCCGCGGACCAGGACGCTTTCGAGCGACGCCGCTATCGGGGGCACTTCGAGTTCCAGCGCACGAATCATGAGCAGAATCGCCGTCTGGACAGCGCGGCGCGACTACGCCAAGCCGCAGAACGGAGTTACGACGAAGCCCGGTGGCTGGTCAGCGAGGGTCGTCGCCTGGCACAGGCCGGGCATCGCGCCACCGCCGAGCGCTACTTCCTGGGGGCCCGTGACCGGGAGCGCTGGTATCACCAGCAGAACGACATGGCGGAAAGGGTCCTCGCCGGAGTGGCCGCTCCGGGCGTCGTTGCCGTCAGTGGTACGGATTTCCACCGGATCAACGACGACGTGGGCGATCTGGCGTACGGCGCCGTGGAGACCGCCGACCGCTCGGCGCTGACGGGCGACGACTACCCGCCACCGATCGACCGGTCACGGAACTACGGCCAGCCCGGCGGTCTGCGTCCGCCGCTGGCCCTGCACCAGACCGACATCGAACGGCAGATGCCCCGTGAGCCTGACGGGAGCGTCCGGCGGAACGCCGACCCGCGCGTGGGCCGCTGGTTCGGGTTGGTCAACGACGGGGGACCTCGGGCCGACCCGACCCGTGGCATCAACTGCATCGACTGCACCCTGTCGCTGTTCGACACCTGGATGCACGGCCGACCCAGGGTGGCCGCTCCCCGCACCTTCGACGCCTACGTGGTTGGCGACGTCACGCGCCCCATCCACGGCGAGCGGGACGGCATGGGACGGGTGGAGGACATCACCGGGGGGCGCTTCCAGCGCCTCTGCCAGCCGACGGAGGACATCCAGGGCGCCGAGCGGCAGCGGGCCATCGACACGGGCTACCGCAACCTCCACGACCAGCTCCGCCTCGGGGGCCACGGCAGCTTCGCCTTCGTCGTCAACAGCTGGGAACGGGGCGGTTCGCACATCTGGGTCGCCCTCAACCAGAACGGCACCATCCTCTACCTCGACCCGCAGACCCAGGCCGTGTCGACCACGCCCCTGTACCGGCACCACGGCTTTCCGCACCCGCACAACGCCGTAGACACCGAGGTCCTGGTGCTCGGTTCGGACGGCAGACCGATGCCGCTGGGCGGACTACGGCGGGGGCGGTTCAGCCAGCGACCGGACCTACCGCAGTACCCACCCGTCGAAACCGACCAGGGGTACGGCGAGCTGCACCTCAACCGCGTACACCTGCTCGACGGGCCGGGTTCGGCTCCGTCCGACGGGTCGGTGTCACCAGGGCTCCCGCGACAGCCCCACGAAACGGGACTTGCCCCCGAACGGAGCGACGCCTCGCCCGAGGAGCTACGGGCGGCGCGGGAACGCGCACAGGCGAAGCGGGCGGGGAACGCCATCCCCGTCGCCGCGATCCTGGCTGCGGAGCCCGATCTGGAGCGGGTGTTCGCTGCCGGCGTGACGCCGGCCGAGGTCGCGGCCGGGATCGACCCACCGGCACTTCGGCGACTCGTACCGCAACTCGACGAAGCGGGCGCCGGAGACGTGGCGCGGCTGTTTGCGGATCCACGCGTGCAGCGGATGCTGAACGAAAGCTGGCAGGAACCGCCCCGCGGGGAGCCGATGCTCGCCGAGGCGCTGGTCCGTCAACTTGTCCACCAGCCCGACCTGGCGCGGATGATCCTTGCTACGCCCGACCTGCTGACTTCGATGACCGCTCGGCCGTTGACGATGCTCCATCTAGCCGGCCAGCAGCAGGCGATCGACATCCTCGGCTTCGTCCTCAATGACATCGATCGGCGAGGCGCAGAGGCTGTCATCGGAGAAGGCGTAGCCTCCCCGCGACCTGCGGAGCTCACTAATGAACAGCGGCTGCTGAGCGAACGTGTCGCAGCTCGAGGACAATCGCCGGTGCAGATGGGCTTTGACACGACGAGGCGTCACGACGACGGCTACCGGTGGGCTTTCGTGCAACGTCTCTTTGCTGAGTCGAAGGACGCTCAGCGGGAGTTGAACCGGATGGCGACTAGTCTGGCCGGTGGCGTAGGCAGGCCAGGCTGGCGCGCCAAGCCGAAGGGTATAGACCGGGTGAAGGACAAGCTTGTCGAGTACGAGAACGACGCCTCTCGGCTCAAGGACCTAGCAGCGGCGAAGGTGGAGTTCCAGCGGCTCGAAGATCTCTACAATGCTTTGGATGAGCTGGATCGGAACCGCAAAGTTGTGATCGTGGGCATTAAAGATCGCTTCCTGAGACCGATGCGCAGCGGGTACCGCGACATCCTCGTTAACCTCCGGATGTCGAACGGACACGTTGCTGAGCTCCGCCTGCACCTTGCCGCCATCGACGAGGTCGCCAAGTGGGAACATCCTCTATACGAGGTCCGGCGAGATATCGAGGCCCTCGCCGAAGCGCAGAACCGACCACTCACCCCGACAGAGCAAGCCGTGCGGTACGGGCTGAGCCGCGAAGGGCAGGAAGCCTATTGGCGGGCGATGGGCGATAACCGGAGGGAGGAATGACTGTGATGGAGATGCCTCCTGGCTTCGTTTTCCCGGCCTTCTACAGCTACTACGAATCCCCCTTGAAACTCGTCCGAACGGGCGGGGGAGGTGTCGCTGGCTGGCGCTTGTCGAAGGACACGGGAGGCTGGGTTCCGGCGAATCACCTGATCACCAAGTTGCTTGTCGGTGAAGGCGATGAGGTTGAGGAACTGACCCGTGAAGAGTTCATCCAACGCACTGAGCATGACCGTGGGTACTACCTTCGCGGCGAGGGTCCCATCTTCGCTCTGTATGAAACGGTCCGGGCGATTCAAGACGGGGTGGCTCGCGAGAGGCGTTACCCGAATCCCACCGAGCTCGCCCTGATCGCCGGAATTCAACGCAGGACGTTCGTCATGTTCGAGGAGCAACTCCGGCAGCTGGGCGATCCGGCCGCGGACCCTAGCTTGGGTTTGGAAGAGGCGTAGTGCCTCTGTGGGGCCAACGGTTCACCTGTGAGCTGAAGTGCGCTTACCTGGAAAGGTGCTCGCCGGAGGGCCGTATCGTCGCCGACGCTGTCGTTGCTCGGTCTGTCCGGGCATCTGGCGGAGGTGAAGAAGGGCTGGTTCCGGCGGACGATGACCAGCAGGACGCGCCGAAGCTCCACCGCGTTAAGGCCGATCCGGTCCGCCGCTGAGGGTTACGGGATCGGGGCGGGTTGCCGGGCCGGAATACCATGGCGAAATGGCTGAATCAGACATTGGGCAGAAGTCGTCCGGCACCGGTAGGTGGCGGTCCAACGTCTGGACGTGGCCGGTCGGCCTCATGCTCGGTCTGGTCGTCGGCCTGGCCGCACTGGACGGGGCGGCCGGCGTCGGCGTCGGCATCGCCATGGGCGTGGCCTTCGCCGTCGCCCTGGGGGCCGGCAGCGCCGAGGACGTCGACGAGGACGACCACGAGCAGGACGCCGTCAGCGATAACGCCGGCGAGCAGGACGCTCACCAGCAGGGCGCCGTCAGCCAGCGCACGGACAGGTCGTCGTGACGTCGGGCGGATCGGGAGCCGGGCCCGTGGAGACGACCGGGGCGCCGGACGTCCGGATGGTGGTGCCGGGCAGCGTGGCGGAGGCGCTGGCCGTACAGGAGCGGTTGCGACCGTTGGTGGACCTGGTCGGGCCCGGCCCGGCCGAGCCCGCGACGGTGGCCGGCCTGGACGTGGCGTACGCCGAGAGCGGTGACCGGCTGGCGGCGGCCGTGACCGTGCTGGACGCCCGGACCCTCGCGGTGGTCGACTCGGCCGTGAGCGTGGGCCGGCCCGCGTTCGGGTACGTCCCGGGGCTCTTCGCCTTCCGCGAGTTGCCCGCGCTGCTCGACGCGCTCGACCGGCTGACCGTGCGGCCCGAGCTGCTGGTCTGCGACGGGCACGGGCTGGCCCACCCGCGCCGGTTCGGGCTCGCCTGCCACCTGGGTGTGGTGACCGGCCTGCCGGCCATCGGCGTGGGCAAGACGCCGCTGCTGGGCGAGTGGACGCCGCCAGCCGACCGTCGGGGCGCGTGGGCGCCGCTGCGCGACGGGGGCGAGGTCGTGGGTCGGGTGCTGCGTACCCGTGACGGCGTCAAGCCGGTCTTCGTCAGCGTCGGCCACCGGATGAGCCTCGACGAGGCGACCGCGCGGGTGCTGGCGTTGACGCCGCGCTACCGGCTGCCGGAGACCACCCGTACCGCCGACCGGCTCTGCCGCGACGCCCTGGCCGCCGGACCCGCCGCCCGCGCCACCTGAGTCCGGCGACCACGGACCCACCGCCTGCGCCACCTGAGGCCGCCGCCGTTCGGCGGCCCCGTCCCACCGCCGACGCCACCTGAGGCCACCGCCGGTTCGGCGACCCCGGGCCCACCGCCCCGCGCCACCCAGGCCACCGCCGGTTCGGCGACCACGGACCCACCCCGCCACCTGGGGCCGCCGCCGGTTCGGCGGCCCCGGGCCACCGGGCGCGCGAACAGTCCCGCCGCCAGCCAGGTGCGCAGGCCGGGCCGCGGGGGTAATACGGCGCACATCCGGAGCGCTCAATGACCGGGCTCCGACCGGGACCGGTAGTAGCCTGACCGGCGGACCCCCGTCGGGGGAGGAACGGCGAGGTGATCATGGCGGTACGTCGGCACGCGGCGCGGCTCGCGACGGTCTGCGCGTTGCTGGGCGGCCTGGTGGCGCTCGGCGCGACGCCGGCGCTCGCCGAGGGCGACTCGGTCCGGGTGCGTTCGGCCGGCAGCTTTACCGCCGGTGGCTCCGCCGGGGGCGTCTCGATCGAGGTGCGCAAGCGCAGCGACGGCTGCGTGCTGCTGCGTACCGCGTTGGGGCTGCGCCTGGCCGGCCTGCGCGCCGACCAGGCAAGCGTGCAGGTCTACGTGGGCGGACGCTGGTTCCCGGTGCCGCTCTCCGGGGGTCGCGGCAGCGCGGCCACGTCGGCCACCTCGCCGCTGAACCCGAGGCTCTGCAAGGGCAAGGGCATCACGGTGCGCTACCGGGTGGCGTTCGCGGCGGAGGTGCCGGGCGGCCGGCTGACCGTGAGCGGCGTGGCCAGCGACGCGCTCGGGCGGGCCCTGGGCCGGGGCGCGGTGGCGTCCCGGGTGGTCGGTGACCGGGCGACGCCCTCGCCGACGCCGAAGCCCTCGAAGGAGCCGTCGCCCACCCCCAGCGCGGCCGCCACCGAGGTGCGGGCCGCCGGGGCGGACCCGAGCCTGGCCGCCGCCGGCCAGGGCGCCGGCGCCGTCAGCAACGCCGCCGAGGAGGAGTCCTCCGGCGGTTCCGTGATCATGTTCTTCGGCATCGCCATGGTCGCGGTCGGGATCCTGCTCATCGTCCTGCTGTTCCGCCGCTCGCGGGCGGACAAGGAGCCGGCGGGCGACCCGGGCCACGTCCCGCTGCCCCACAACCCCGGCGGCACGACCTACCGCTCCGGGCAGGGCCCGGCCGCCGCCCCCGGCCCACCCGGCCAGGTGTACGGGCAGCAGCCCCCCGCCCCCGGCCTGTACGGCGGCACACCCGCCCCGCGCCCGGCCGGCGGCGTGTACGGCAGCCGCCCGGCGCCGGCCCCGGAGGCCACCCAGGTGGTGCCCGACTCCCCGCCCGTGTCGGCCCCGCCCGCCGGCCCGCGGCCGGTGCCCCCGGTGCCGGGGCAGTACGGGCCGCCGCCGTCCGTGCCGCCCGCGAAGGGTGGGCCCGGTGACCCGCCGCCGGAGGCCGGCGGCGGCGACCACACCGTGATCATGCCCCGGCTCCCTGGCTGAGCCGGGCCGCGCCGCGCCCCTCCGATACGCTCAGCCCGTTGAGGACCTGCGGCGCAAGGAGCGAGACCGGTGTCTGATCTGTCCCAGATCGTGAAGGCCTACGACGTCCGTGGGACGGTGCCGGACCAGTGGGACGAGCGCGCCGCCGAGGCCCTCGGCGCGGCCTTCGCGCAGGTGCTGAACGGCTTCGGCGAGCAGGGCGAGGCCGTGCTCGTCGCGCACGACATGCGGGCCACCGGTCCGGGGCTGGCGACCGCCTTCGCCACCGGCGTGCGCGCCGAGGGGCGCGCGGTCGTCGAGCTGGGCCTCGCCTCGACCGACATGCTCTACTACGCCTCCGGCGCGCTGGGGCTGCCCGGGGCGATGTTCACCGCCAGCCACAACCCCGCGCAGTACAACGGCATCAAGATGTGCCGCTCCGGGGCCCGCCCGATCGGGCAGGACAGCGGGCTGGCCGAGATCCGCGAGCGGGCGCAGGCCCTGCTGGACAAGGGCGAGGCCCACCCGGCCGAGCCGCCGTCCGCGCCGGTCGAGCGCCGCGACCTGCTGGTCGACTACGCGGCGTACCTGCGGCAGCTGGTCGACCTCTCCGGCATCCGGCCGCTGAAGGTGGTCGTCGACGCCGGCAACGGCATGGGCGGCTACACCGTCCCGGCCGTGCTCGGCGACACCGTCCTGCCGGCGCTGCCGCTGGAGATCGTGCCGCTCTACTTCGAGCTGGACGGCACCTTCCCCAACCACGAGGCCAACCCGCTGGACCCGGCCAACCTGGTCGACCTCCAGCGCGCGGTGGTCGAGCACGGCGCCGAGATCGGCCTGGCGTTCGACGGCGACGCCGACCGCTGCTTCGTGGTCGACGAGCGGGGCGAGCCGGTCTCGCCGTCGGCGATCACCGCCCTGGTGGCGGCCCGCGAGCTGGCCAAGCACCCCGGCTCGACGGTGATCCACAACCTGATCACCTCCAGTGCCGTGCCGGAGATCATCCGCGAGCACGGCGGCGAGCCGGTCGTCGCGCGGGTCGGGCACTCCTTCATCAAGGCGGAGATGGCCCGGACGAACGCGATCTTCGGCGGCGAGCACTCGGCCCACTACTACTTCCGCGACTTCTGGTTCGCCGACACCGGCATGCTCGCCGCGCTGCACACCCTGGCCGCCCTGGGCGAGCAGTCGCTGCCGCTCTCCGTGCTGGCGAGCGAGTACGAGCGGTACGTCGCCTCGGGCGAGATCAACTCGACGGTGGCCGACCAGGCCGCCAAGGTGGCCGAGGTGCGGGCCGCGTACCCGCAGGCCGACGCCGACGAGCTGGACGGGCTCACCCTGCGCTTCCCGGACGGCGCGTGGTTCAATCTGCGCGCCTCCAACACCGAGCCGCTGCTGCGGCTCAACGTCGAGGCCCCGACGCGGGAGCGGATGGCCGCCCTCCGTGACGAGGTGCTCGACCGGGTTCGCCGATAAGATCGCCTGCGCCGGTCGGCACCGTCGGTCGGTGAAACCGCATACGTGGAAGGAGCCGCGCCGTGGCCCTGGACCCGCAGTTGCTGGAAATCCTCGCCTGTCCGGACACGCATCACGCCCCGCTCGACTACGACGCGCAGGCGCAGACGCTGACCTGCACCGAGTGCGGCCGGATCTTCGAGGTCCGCGACGACGTGCCGGTGCTGCTGCTGGACGAGGCGCGCGGCCCCGCGGAGCAGTCATGATCGACGGTACGGCCGGAGTCAGCGGCCGGCGCGAGCCCGACGAGGCACTCCTCGACGACCCGGCCGCGCTGGCCGAGCGCGACCCGGGCGGCATGCTGCGGCACACCGCCTCCGCCGGGGCGCAGGTCCGCGAGACGGCCGCCCTGGCCGCCGAGGCCAACCTCCAGGTGCTCGCCGACGAGGGGCGCCCCCGGGCGGTCGTCATCGCCGGCATCGGCACCGCCGGGCGTACCGGTGACGTGCTGGCCACCGTCGCCGGGCCGCGCTGCCCGGTGCCGGTCATCCCGCACCGCAGCGCCGGCGTGCCCGGCTGGGTGGGCGCCGCCGACGTGGTCATCGCCGTCAGCGCCTCCGGTCGCAGCCCCGAGGCGCTGGGCGCCGCCGAGGCCGCGCACCGGCGGGGTGCCCGGCTGGTCGCCGTCGGCGCGCCCGACTCGCAGTTGCAGTCCGTGGCCGAGCGGGCCCGGGCGCCGTTCATCCCGGTGCCCCGGCGCGCCCCGGCCCGGGCCAGCCTGTGGGCGCTCACCGTGCCGGTCCTGCTCGCCGCCCGTACGCTCGGGCTCGTGAAGGTCAACGAGGCGGATCTGGCGGAGACGGCGGCCCGGCTGGACGCCGACGCCGATCGCTGCCGTCCGACGGCCGAGTCCTTCGTCAACCCGGCGAAGTCGCTGGCCCTGGGCCTGGCCGGCTCGGTGCCGATCGTCTGGGGCTCGTCGCCGCTGGCGACCGTCGCGGCCCGCCGGTTCGGCGACACCCTGTCCGCCAACGCCCGCTACCCCGTGGTCAGCGGCGCGCTCGGCGAGGCGGGGCGCGGCCGGGTCGGCCTGCTCGACGGCGTCTTCGGCGGCCTGGCCGAGGGGGAGCGGGACATCTTCGCCGACCCGGACGAGGAGGAGCCGTCGGGCACCCGGCTGCGGCTGGTGCTGCTGCGCGACGGCGGGCTGAACCCGGAGGACGACGCCGACGAGCCCCTCGACGTCGAGGAGCGGCGCGCGGACGCCGTGCAGACCCTCGCCGAGCGGCGGGGCGTGCGCTGCGACGTGGTGACCGCCGAGGGCGGCTCCGCGCTGGAGCGGCTCGCCTCGCTGGTCGCCGTGCCGGACTTCGCCTCGATCTACCTCGCCCTGGCACACGGACTGGACCCGATGGCCGTGCCGGCCATCACCGAGATGAAGGAGCTGGCAAACCAGTGAGCGATAGCAGGGAACGGGTCGAGCGGCGCACCGCGCCGATGCCCGGCGGTGCCGCGCGACACGACGGAGCGACGGCGTGAGCGCCAACGGTGGTACGAAGGCGATCGTCGCCGCCCTGCTGGCCAACGCCGGCATCGCCGTCACCAAGTTCGTCGCGTTCCTGCTGACCGGATCGTCGTCGATGCTGGCCGAGTCGATCCACTCGGTCGCCGACTCCGGCAACCAGGGGCTGCTGCTGCTCGGCGGGCGGCGGGCCAAGCGGGCCGCCACCCCGCAGCACCCGTTCGGCTACGGCCGGGAGCGCTACATCTACGCGTTCATCGTGTCCATCGTGCTGTTCAGCGTCGGTGGCCTGTTCGCCCTCTACGAGGCGTACCACAAGTGGTCGCACGAGGAGGGCATCACCTCGTGGCACTGGGTGCCGGTCGTGGTGCTGGTGGCCGCGATCATCATGGAGACGTTCTCCTTCCGCACCGCGATCGTCGAGTCCAACCTCGTCCGGGGCAACCAGTCGTGGGTGAAGTTCGTCCGGCGGGCCAAGGCGCCCGAGCTGCCGGTGGTGCTGCTGGAGGACCTGGGCGCGCTGGTCGGCCTGGTCTTCGCGCTCTTCGGCGTCGGCATGACGCTGATCACCGGCAACGGCCGGTGGGACGCGGTGGGCACCGCGATGATCGGTGTGCTGCTGGTGGTGATCGCGATCATCCTCGCCATCGAGACCAAGAGCCTGCTGCTCGGCGAGGGCGCCGAGGCGCAGGACGTCGCGGCGATCGAGAAGGCCGTCACCGACGGTCCCGAGTTCGAGCGGATCATCCACATGAAGACGCTCTACCTCGGCCCCGAGGAGCTGATGGTGGCCGCCAAGGTCGCCGTGCCGTCCGGCGACACCGCCGAGGTGCTGGCCCGCAGCATCAACACCGTCGAGACCCGGATCCGCGCCGCCGTGCCGACCGCCCGGGTGATCTACCTGGAGCCGGACATCTACAGCGTCGCCGCCGAGCGGGCCGGCGCCGGGACCGCGTCGCCCGCCGGGCCGGGCGTCGAGCCGGGTGAGGCGGCCGGGCGGCCCGGGAGCTGACCGGTGGAGCTGCTGCACGGACCGATCCGCGACTACGCCTGGGGTTCCCGCTCGGCCATCGCCGAGTTGCAGGGGCGGCCGGTGCCGAGCGACGGCCCGGAGGCCGAACTGTGGCTGGGCGCCCACCCGGGCGGCCCCGCCGCAGTCGACCGCGACGGTGACCGGGTGAGCCTCACCGACCTGCTGCTCGCCGAGCCGGACCACTGGCTCGGCGAGCGGCTCGTCGGCCGGTTCGGCACCCGGCTGCCGTTCCTGCTCAAGGTGCTCGCCGCCGACGCCCCGCTGAGCCTCCAGGCGCACCCGGACGCCGAGCAGGCCCGCGCCGGGCACGCCGCCGACGCGGCCCGCCCCGACGGGCAGCGCAACTACGTCGACCCGTACCACAAGCCGGAGCTGCTGGTCGCGCTCTCGCCGATGGAGGCGCTCTGCGGCTTCCGGGACCCGGCCGCCTCGGCGGCGGCGCTGGCCGGCTTCGGCGTACCCGCGCTGGAGCCGGTGCTGGCGGCGTTGCGCACCGGGCCGGCGGGCCTGCGCGAGGCCGTACGGCTGCTGCTGACCTGGCCCGCCGACCGGCGCGACGCGCTGGTGGCGGCCGTGGCGTCGGCGCCGGTCGCGGGGCCGGACGCCGAGCTGGCGCGGGACCTGGCCGCCGCCTACCCGGGCGACCCCGGGGTGCTGGTGGCGATGCTGCTCAACCGGGTGCGGCTGGCGCCCGGCGAGGCGATCTGGATGCCGGCCGGCAACCTGCACGCCTACCTGCGCGGCACCGGCGTGGAGATCATGGCGGCCAGCGACAACGTGCTGCGCGGCGGGCTGACGCCGAAGCGGGTGGACGTCGAGGAGCTGCTGCGGGTGCTGCGCTTCGAGGTGCTCCGCGACCCGGTGGTGCCGCCGCTGGAGGTGGCCCCGGGCGTGGTCACCTGGCCGGTGCCGGTGGAGGACTTCGCGCTGCACCGGGTGACGGTGGGCGCGGGGCTGCCCCAGGTGACCGTCGAGGTGCCCGGGCCCCGGGTGGTGCTCTGCGGCTCCGGCGAGGTCTCGGCCGACGACGGGGCCGGCGCGGTGACGCTGGGGCCGGGGCGGGCGGCCGTCGGGAGCGCCGCCGCCGGGCCGCTGCGCCTCGGCGGCGCGGGGCAGGCGTACGTGGCGAGCTGCGGCCTGCGCTGAGGCGCGGGGCGACGGCGCAAGTCCGACTTTCCCGGAATGGCTTGACTTGCCACTGGCGCAGTGTGACCCTATGAGTACGCAGCGTTATCGCGACGACGGTCCGAGAACGTGCGGGGGAACCAAACCGGGGGGATGCACGGGGCGGGCGGCTGGCGGACGGGACACCGTCCACGACCGACCGCCCCGTGCGCTGTCCGCTGATGTCTTCGTGCTCTCTTCACCGGCCGGTCCTCGCGACTGCGGTCCGCGAGCGTAAGGTGAATGGTCGCGCAGCACATCGTCCGACAGGAGATTCCATGACCAGCACCCTCCCGGCGTCCGCCAGCGGGACGCCGTCCGAGGCCCGGCCGAGCACTCTCGCCGAGGGCGACTACAAGGTGGCGGATCTGTCGCTCGCCGAGTTCGGGCGCAAGGAGATCCAGCTCGCCGAGCACGAGATGCCCGGCCTGATGGCGATCCGTCGTGAGTTCGCCGACGCCCAGCCGCTCGCCGGTGCCCGGATCACCGGGTCGCTGCACATGACCATCCAGACCGCCGTCCTGATCGAGACCCTGGTCGCGCTCGGCGCGCAGGTCCGCTGGGCGTCCTGCAACATCTTCTCCACCCAGGACCACGCCGCCGCCGCGATCGTGGTCGGCCCGGACGGCACCCCCGAGGCCCCGGCCGGCGTCCCGGTCTACGCCTGGAAGGGCGAAAGCCTGGAGGAGTACTGGTGGTGCACCGAGCAGGTGCTCGCCTGGCCCGACGGGCAGGGCCCGAACATGATCCTCGACGACGGCGGCGACGCCACCCTGCTGGTGCACAAGGGCGTCGAGTTCGAGAAGGCCGGCGCCGTCCCGCCGGTCGAGTCGGCCGACTCCGAGGAGTACGCGGTCATCCTCGGCGTGCTGCACCGCTCGCTCGCCTCCGACGGCCAGCGGTGGACCCGGATCGCCGCCGGCATCAAGGGCGTGACCGAGGAGACCACCACCGGCGTGCACCGGCTCTACGAGATGCACCGCGCCGGCACCCTGCTCTTCCCCGCCATCAACGTCAACGACTCGGTGACGAAGAGCAAGTTCGACAACAAGTACGGCTGCCGCCACTCGCTGATCGACGGCATCAACCGGGCCACCGACGTGCTCATCGGCGGCAAGATGGCGGTCGTGCTCGGCTACGGCGACGTCGGCAAGGGCTGCGCCGAGTCGCTGCGCGGCCAGGGCGCCCGGGTCGTGGTGACCGAGGTCGACCCGATCTGCGCGCTCCAGGCGGCGATGGACGGCTACCAGGTCGCCACCCTGGACGACGTGGTCGAGCAGGCGGACATCTTCATCACCGCCACCGGCTGCTTCGACGTCATCACCAACGAGCACATGGCCCGGATGAAGCACCAGGCCATCGTCGGCAACATCGGCCACTTCGACAACGAGATCGACATGGCCGGCCTGGCGAAGCGTTCCGACGTCGAGCGGGTCAACATCAAGCCGCAGGTCGACCTCTGGAAGTTCGCCGACGGGCACGCCATCATCGTGCTGTCGGAGGGCCGCCTGCTGAACCTGGGCAACGCCACCGGCCACCCGAGCTTCGTGATGTCGAACTCGTTCGCCAACCAGACGATCGCCCAGATCGAGCTGTTCACCAAGACCGACGAATACCCGATCGGCGTCTACGTGCTGCCCAAGCACCTCGACGAGAAGGTCGCCCGGCTGCACCTGGAGGCGCTCGGCGCCAAGCTGAGCACCCTGACCAAGGAGCAGGCGGCCTACCTCGGCATCTCCGTGGAGGGCCCGTTCAAGCCGGAGCACTACCGGTACTGACCCCGGCCGCACCGACCGGGCCGACCGCTCCCCGCCGAGCGGCCGGCCCGGTCGGCGTTTGCGGGGCGGGCGCGCCGCCGGCACGGGGGCGAGCCGGCCGGCGTTGCCGCGCGGGCGGACGCGCGCCGGCACGGGGGCCGGGCCGGCCGGCGTCCGCGCGGGCGGACGCGTGCCGTCGGGCGGTCAGTCCCGGTGGGAGCGGCGGCGGGCGGGGCGGACCCAGCTCCACACGCACCAGACGAGCCAGGCCACCGAGACCACGGCGGCCAGCGTCCGCAGCCCCAGCGCGTCGAGCAGCAGCACCGCGGCGAGGACGGCCAGCCAGGGCCCGAACGCCCTCACGACCGCCACCGGCCGAGCACCATCCGGCGCACCAGCGGCGGAGCGATCCACGACCAGACGCAGAAGAGCATCCAGGCCACGGCGAACAGGGCGCCGAGCACGTTCAGGCCGGCGGCGCTGAGCAGCACGATCGTGCCGACCGCGAGCATCCAGGTGCGGAAGATCCCCAGCCGGTAGAGCGGGCGCAACGGCAGCAGCAGCGGGTGCGCGTACACCCGGGTCTCCCAGGCGGCGTCGGCGTAGTCGGCGTCGGTCGGGTCGTGCGCCGCCGCCTGGCCGAAGGCGCGGTGCGCGGTGCCCATTCGGCCGCGCTGGGCGGCGGCGACGCCGTGCAGGGCGAGCGCCACCGGGTTGTCCGGCCACGCCCCGAGGAACTCCCGGGCCACCCGCTCGGCCCCCCGGTCGTCACCCCGGGCGTACGCGAGCTGGAACCGGGAGGCGAAGACGACCGGCGCGTTCGGCGCGATCGCCGCCGCGCGGGCCAGCAGGCGTTCCGCCTTGTCGGTCTGGCCCACGGCGGAGCAGAGGTCGGCGTACTGGCAGAGCAGCCACGGGTTCTCCGGCTCGATGGCGAGCGCGTCGAGCAGCGCCCGCTCGGCGAGGGCGTGCTCGCGGCGGTGGCGCAGCGCGAGGCCGAGCCGGCCGAGCAGTTCGGCGTCCGGGCCGTGCTCGGCGAGCCCCTGCCGGGCCACGGCGACCACGTCGTCCCAGCGGTCGAGCACGGTCAGCGCGCCCGCCCGCAGCCGGAACGCGAGCAGGCTGGTGGCCAGCGGGGCGGGCAGCCGGTCGACCTCCGCCAGGGCCTGCTCCGGGCGGTTCACCTCCAGCAACTGGGCCACCCGGGCGAGCTGCAACTCCGGGGCGGTCACGCGACGGCCACCAGGAAGACCAGCACGGCCTCGGCGAAGCCGAGCACGAACACCGCCCCGAGGCCGGGCAGCCACAGCGACGCGGGCTGGCCGCCGCGCAGCTCGTACGCCCGGAACAGGCGCTTCTGCGTGGCGGCTGCCACGAGCCAGACCAGCCCGCCGGCCAGCGCCCCGATCAGCCGTACGGGGCGGTTGCCCCCGTCGTCGAAGAACGCGAGCGTGATCGTCAGCCGGGCGACCAGCCCGGCCAGCCCGGTGCCGAGCACCGCCAGGAGGGCCGGGCGGGACACCCCCAGGCGACGCCCGTTGACCAGCGCCAGCACGGTGACGGCCGTCGGGCCGCCGAACGCGGCCGGGAAGATCAGCGACTGGGGCCGCCACGGCGGGCGTCGCACCTCGTACGCCGCCGGTGCGATCGTGGGGGTGAACAGGTCGTCGGCCACGGTCATCCTGTCTCCGTAGGGGCGAGCCGGATCCTGCCACAGCCGACGCCCGCCCCGCCTGCCCGGCCGGACCGGGCCGCCGCTCAGGAGCCGGCGTCGGACCGGGTGCCGGCGGGGGACGCCGAGGCGCCGCCGTCCCGCGTCGACAGCACGACCGCCGGTCGTAGCGCCGGAGCGGCCTGCGCCGGCACGGCGGGCCCGGCCACCGGGGCGAGGTCGGGCGCCGCCGGCCGGATCGTGCCCGGCGACGCGTCGGTCCCGGGCCGAGCGGCGGGCGGCGGGGCCGCGGCGGCCGGCGCGGGCGGACCGGGCACGAGTTCCGGCCAGAGCGTCGCGGCGGCCGTCCGGCCGAGCCCCAGCCGGTATCTCGCCCGCCGGTGCCGCTCGCCGAGGACCGCGGCCAGGTAGACCGACTCGGGCATGCCCGGGGGCGCGGGTGGCGTGATCACCGCGGAGATCTCGGTCCACAGCCCGCGCCCCAGCCGCCCGCGCGCCGGCTCCGCCAGCTGGTGGACCCGGGCCAGGTACTGCCGGGCGGCCAACGCCAGGGCGTCGTCCAGCCGGCTCAGGTCCACCGTGGCCGCCCAGCCCGCCAGCGCGGGCACCGCCGTGGGGACGGGCCGCCAGGCGGTCGCCGCCCGGGTGTGCACGACCAGCGTGCCCGCCACCAGGTCGCCCAGCCGGCGCCCGCGCCGGTCGGTCATCATCACCGCCACCCCGGCCACCCAGCTCAACAGCGGCAGCACCAGGCCGGGCCACTCCACGGCCACGCCGACCAGCGCCCGGATCAGCGACTGCCGCGCCGCGACCGGAGCGCCGTCGGCGCTGACCACCCGCAGGCCGACCGCCATCTTGCCCAGCGTGCGGCCGTGGTTGAACCGCTCGCACAGCACCGGGTAGCCGACCAGCACCAGGATCAGGCCCACCGTCGCGAGCCCGCCGGCCAGGGCGCCGTCGACCAGCCCCTCCGGCAGGTTGAGCAGCGCGACGCCGACGCTCATGGAGAGCACCAGCATGAGGACCGCCTGGGCCAGGACGTCGAGCAGCAGCGCGAGCACCCGGGAACCGATCCGGGCGGCCCGGACGTCCAGCTCCACGGCCTCCCCGCTGACCAGCCCGGCGTCACCCCACGGGGCGGGTCGGGCCGGCGGTCGTGGTTGTGCTCTCACCCCGACAGTGAACACTATGATCGCCGGACGGGGGTGACGGTGGATCTCGACGCGTACGTCGCGGAACACGGCGGGGAGTGGCGACGGCTGGAGGAGCTCTCCGGGCGCGGCCGGCTCGACGCCGCCGAGGTCGACGAGCTGGTCGCCCTCTACCAGCGGGCGGCCACCCAGCTGTCGGTGCTGCGCAGCCGCTCACCCGACCCGGCGCTGGTCAGCCAGCTCTCCCAGGTGGTGCTGCGCGCCCGGGCCCGGCTCACCGGCCGCCCGCGCCCGTCGTGGGCGGCGGTCGGGCGGTTCTTCGTGGCCGGCTTCCCCGGCGCGGTCTACCGCGCGTGGCCCTGGTGGTGCGGGGTGGCGACCGGGTTCAGCCTGCTCAGCCTCTTCCTGATCTGGTTCGTGGCGGGCAACCCGGGGACGGCGGCGGCCTTCATCGGCGACGAGGCGGCCGCCGACCTGGTGGAGTCCGGCTTCGCCGGCTACTACACCGAGTTCGCCGCGCCGACGTTCGCCTTCCACCTGTGGACGCACAACGCCTGGCTGGCCGCCCAGTGCCTCGCCGCCGGGGTGCTGATCGTCCCGGTGCTCTACCTGCTCTGGCAGAACGCGCTCAACATCGGCGTGGTCGGCGGGGTGATGGTCGCCTACGGCCGCGCGGACGTCTTCTTCGGCCTGATCACCCCGCACGGGCTGCTGGAGCTCACCGGGGTCTTCGTGGCCGCCGGGGTGGGCCTGCGCATCGGGTGGGCGTGGATCGCGCCGCCGACGCAGCTCACCCGGGGGCAGGCGGTGGCCCGGGCGGGACGCGAGGGCGTCCTGGTCGCCGTCGGGCTGGTGGGCCTCTTCGCGGTCTCCGCCGTCATCGAGGCGTTCGTGACCCCCGCGCCCGTGCCGGTTCCGCTCCGCGTCGCCGTGGGCGCCGCCGTCTGGCTCGCCTTCCTGGCGTACGTGGTGGTCCTCGGTCGCCGGGCCACCGCCGAGCAGCGCCGCCACGCCGCCGATCCGCCTCAGAGCTGACCGAGGGCCTTGAGGCGCAGGTAGGTGTCGGCCAGCGTGGGGGCCAGCCTGCCCGCCGGGGCGTCGACGACGGTCACGCCGTGCCGGCCCAGGGCGGTGCGCACCCGGTCGCGTTCGGCGAGCGCCCGCCAGGCCGCCGCCGCGGCGTAGGCGTCCGACGGGCGCTGCGGGACGGTGCCGGTGAGGGCGGCCAGCACCGGGTCGTGCGTCGCCGCGATCACCACCTTGTGCCGGGCTGCCAGCCGAGGGAGCACCGGCAGCAGCCCCTCGCCGAGGGCGCCGGCCTCCAACGCGGTGAAGAGCACCACCAGGCTGCGCTGCCGCTGCCGGCGCAGCAGCTCGCCGGCGATGAGGTCGAAGTCCGTCTCCGCCAGCGTCGGCTGGAGCGGGGCGAGGGCGTGCACCACCCGGGGGAGCAGGGCCGGCCCGCCGCTGCCGGTGACCGTGGCCCGGACCGCCGTGTCGGCCGCGAGCAGGTCGACCCGGTCGCCGGCGCGGGCCGCGAGGGCGGTGAGCAGCAGCGCGGCGTCGATCGCGGTGTCCAGCCGGGGCTCGTCGCCGACCCGCACCGCCGACGTCCGCCCGGTGTCCAGCACGCACACCAGCCGGCGGTCCCGCTCCGGCCGCCAGGTGCGCACCAGCACGTCGGCCCGGCGCGCGCTCGCCCGCCAGTCGATCGACCGCACGTCGTCGCCGACCACGTACTCGCGGAGGGTGTCGAACTCGGTGCCCTGGCCCCGCCCGCGGCTCACCTGGGTGCCGTCGATGACCCGCAGCCGGGACAGTTTCTCCGGCAGGTGCCGGCGGGAGTCGAAGCGGGGCAGCACGCGCACCGTCCACGGCGGGGTGGCCGGCCGGCCGGCGCGCTGCCGGAACCCGAGCCCCAGCGGCCCGAACGAACGCACGGTCAGCGCCACCGCCGGCCGGTCGCCCCGCCGCAGGGGCGTGAGCCGGCTGGGCAGCGCCACCGTCGCGCCCGGCTCGACGCGTACCAGCTGCGTCGGGGGCACGTCGGGGCGGGCGCCGGCGGAGGGCACCCACGCGTCGCGGACCCGGGCCCGCAGCGTACGACCGGAGGGGTTGTGCAGCAGCAGCGCGACGGTGGCGGTGCCGCCGAGCCGGACCGCGCGGTCCCCCTGCCGGGCGGCCGTGAGCGCGCCCGGCGGCGCGGCCAGCGCCCGGTCGAGCAGCACCAGCAGCAGCACCGCCCCGGTCATCACCAGCAGCCCGGCGAACGGCGACGGCCAGGCCGGCAGGGTCAGCGCGCCGACCGCCAGCAGCAGCGCCGCCCGCCAGGTCATCGCGGCGTCGGCACGGTGGCGAGCACCGTGTCCAGCACCGCGTCCACGCCGACGCCCTCCAGCTCCACCTCGGGGCGCAGCCGCAGCCGGTGCCGCAGCGTCGGCCGGGCGACCGCCTTCACGTCGTCCGGCACGACGTGGTCGCGGCCGGCCAGCCAGGCCCACGCCTTGGCCGTGTTGAGCAGTGCGGTGGCGCCCCGGGGCGAGGCGCCCAGCTCCAGCGCCGGGGTGTTGCGGGTGGCCCGGCAGAGGTCGACGATGTAGCCGAAGAGCGGCTCGGCCACGTGCACCCGGCCGACCGCCGCCCGGGCCGCCGCCAGGTCGGCCGCGTCGGCCACCGGCCGTACGCCTGCGGCGCCCAGGTCGCGCGGGTCGAAGCCGGCGTGGTGCGCGCGGAGCACGCCCAGCTCCTCCTCCCGGTTGGGCAGCGGCACGGTGAGCTTGAGCAGGAACCGGTCGAGCTGCGCCTCCGGCAGCGGATAGGTGCCCTCGTACTCGATCGGGTTCTGGGTGGCGGCGACGATGAACGGGTCGGGCAGCAGCCGCCGTTCGCCCTCGACCGAGACCTGCCGCTCCTCCATCACCTCCAGCAGCGCCGACTGGGTCTTCGGCGGCGTCCGGTTGATCTCGTCGGCGAGCAGCAGGTTGGTGAAGACCGGCCCCTCGCGGAAGGTGAAGGCGGCGGTGTGCGGGTCGAAGATCAGCGAGCCGGTGACGTCGCCCGGCATCAGGTCCGGGGTGAACTGCACCCGCTTGGACCCCAGGTCGAGGGCCGTGGCCACGGTGCGGATCAGCAGGGTCTTGGCCACGCCCGGCACGCCCTCCAGCAGCACGTGCCCCCGGCAGAGCAGGGCGATCACCAGGCCGGTGACCACCGCGTCCTGCCCGACGACCGCCTTGGCGACCTCGGCGCGCAGCCGGTGCAGGGCGGCGCGGGGGTCGACGGGGTCGGTGGTCGGCGGCTCGGCGGTGCCGGCGGGTCGGGTCACCGGGGGTCTCCTTCGGCTCGGTACGGGTGCGGTGCGGCGGGCGGGGGCGGGCCCCCGGCGGGCGGCGGGGCGGCCGGTGGGGGCCCGTCGGCGGGCGGCGGGGCGACGGCGCGGGTCAGCCGGTCCAGCGCGCGGGCCAGGTCCAGCAGCTCCTGGTCGGTCTCGGGCTCGACGCCGTGCAGCACCTCGTCGGTCCACCGGGGATCGTCGCCGGTGCGGGCGGCGACCGCGGCGGCCACGTCGGCCGGCGGCGCGGTCGGCGGCAGGTGCAGCCGGGGCGTCAGCCGGTCCAGGGCGGCGGTCCGCAGCGTCCGCGCGGCCGCGCCCCGGGCACCGGCCTGCTCGTAGAGCCGGGCCCGGCCGAGCACCGTCTCCGCCGAGCGGACCGTGACCGGCAGCGGCTCCACCGCCGGCGGGCCGAGCCGGCGGGCCCGCCAGAGCGCGGCCAGCAGGGCGGCCACGGCGAGCTGGGCCAGCAACGCCCACAGCCAGCCGGGGAAGGCGGACCAGAGCGGGTTCGGCGGGTCGGGCCGGTCGGCGCGGGAGGTGCTCCCGTCGGCGTCCTCGCTCTCGTCGTCGGAGTCCCCGCCCGGGCCCGCCGGGCCGCCGGGGCGCCCGTCGCCGGTGCCGTCCCCGGTGCCGCTGCCGGGGCCACCGTTGCCGGTGGAGCCGCCCGGCGTGGGCGACCAGGCCGGGCTGCCGCTGCTGCCGTCGCCGAAGACCGGCGGGGGTTCGGGGCCGTCCAGGTCGAGCCACACCACCCGACCGGGCCCGCCGAGCAACGCGGTGGCGAACGCCCGGTTGTCCCACTCGTCGATCCGGTCGTTGCGGAACGGATCGCTGGCGCCCACCGCCACGGTGCTCTCGGGGACCCGGGACAGCAGGGCGAGCCCGTCGGCGAAGCAGAACCGGACGGGCGCGGACGCGCCCGGGGCGAGCTCGTAGCGTTGCAGCCCGACGGCCGCGCGCCCGAGGTCGCGCAGCTCGGGCAGCGGGCAGGGCAGGCCCCGCGCGTCCGGCCCCACCGCCTGCGCGGCCCACCGGCGGCCGGCCGGTTCCACCGGCAGCAGCCGGACCGTCTCCAGCACCCGCCGCGGCGGGTCCACCAGCACCAGCCTGGTGGTCGAGGGCAGCGAGTCCAACGCGCCGACCGTGTCGGGGTGCAGCAGCGCCGGCGCGGGCACGAAGAGCGTGGCCGCCTGGTTGCGGGCGGCCAGCAGGGCGCGCAGCGTGTCCGTCTCCCGCTGCACGGTGACGCCCCGCTCGCGCAGCGCGTCGGCGAGCCGGCTGCCGCCGTCGTCCCCCGTCGCCACGGGGGAGAGGAACCCCCGGTCGCCGGGGTCGGGCTGGTCGACCGCGTGGGTGACCAGGGTGGTGGTCAGCAGCAGCGCGGCCAGGCCCAGCGGGATCAGCAGCCGGTGCCGGCGGCGTCGTCGCCGGGGGGCGGCGTCCGTGCGTGCCGCCGGTGCGACGGCGGTGGCCTGTGCGCTCATGGTCGTGGCCAGTCCTCGGGTAGGCCGGTCAGCACCCGTTCCAGGTCGGCGGCGTGCTCCCGCATCCGGTGGTCGTGCTCGGCGGAGGCGGGGCGCTGGCCGTACCAGAGCTCGGAGAAGATCGCGCCGGCGGCGCTCAGCGGCGGGTTGACCTGCGGTCGGCTCTCCGTCGCGGCACGTACCAGCTCGACGACTGTCATGCCGGGCTGCGGCTGCACCACGCGCCGGAGGGCCAGCTCCCGGACCATCGCGCGCAGCCGCTCCCGGACGGCTTCGGCGTACCGGCCCTCGGCGGCGAGCCGGTCCGCGAGGGAGACGTACGCGGCGGCCGGCAGCTCCGGCTCGCGGGGAGCGGGGACGACCGGCGTCGGGGCGTCCGGGACCGAGGCCTTCCGGCGACGGCGGCGCAGCCGGGGCAGCCGCCGGGGGACCCAGGCCGGGAACGTGTACCAGCCGGCCGCGACCAGCACCGCGGCTAGCACCAGCAGCAGCGCGACCAGGGGCAGCGGCACCTGGTCGCCGAGCGCCGCCGTGGTCTCGGTCCACCACCGGCTGAAGCTCATCGCCCGGCCGCCAGCAGGACGGTCTCCGGGGTGCCCGGACGGGCCCGGGAGAGCCGGATGTCCAGCCCCTCGGTACGCATCCGGGTCTCCAGGTGCAGCACCGCGTCCAGGCAGGCCAGGGCCGGGTAGGCGACGCTGTTGACGCCCGCCCAGACGGCCAGCGACAGCCACCCCGCCCAGGCCCGGTCGACGAGGTCGAACGAGTCCAGCCCGACGTAGACGCCGATGCCGAGGCCGAGGCGGACGATCCACCAGACCAGGTAGCCGAGCAGCCGGATCCAGCCGGCCCGGCCGGCGCCGCGCACGGCCAGGGCGGCGGCGCGCAGCGGGGCGCGCAGCGGGTGCACCCGGTCGACGACCAGTGCCGGTGCGACGGCGCCGAGCAGGGCGAAGCCGACGATCCACGCCGGCCCGAACAGCGCGAACCCGCACATCACCACGCCGACCAGGACGGCGAGCAGCGCGGTGGCGCCCCAGCGCGCGCCGGCCGGGCGGAGCAGTTCCCGGGGGCCCACCGCGCGGCCGAACAGCGCGGCCCCGGCGGCCCGCGCCGCCGGGTTGCCGAGCAGCAGGACGATCACCGCCTCGGTCGCCGCGCCCACCGCCAGCAGCAGCCAGTACGCGCCGAACCGCCCGAATTCCAGGAACCAGACGGGCGGCGCCGTGCCGGCGGCGAGCCGCAGCGGGTAGAGCAGGAGCTGCTCGGCCACGGCCAGCGCGAGGGCGACCGGCACCAGCACCCGGGCCTGGCCGCGCAGCAGCAGGACCGCGGAGTCCAGCAGCTCGCCGACCGTGAGGGGGCGGCGCGGGAGCACGGCGGTCGGGCCGGCGTCGGGCACGCGTACTCCTGGGGACGGGCGGCGGTGGCGCGTGACGGCGCACCCGGGGATCATGGTGACACGCCCGTTCCGATCGGGTGGACCCGCACGTCGGGACGGCGACGCCGGGCACCGGTTGCTGGGCGGCGACGTCCCACGGCAGTACCGTGCCGGGTGACGCGGATCCCACCGAACTGAAGGGGATGCAAACATTAACCCCATGAGAGCCCGGGTACTGGTGGTCGACGACGACCCCGCGCTCGCCGAGATGCTCGGCATCGTCCTGCGCAGCGAGGGGTTCCTGCCCTCCTTCGTCGCCGACGGCGAGCGGGCGCTGGCCGCGTTCCGCGAGAACCGCCCCGACATCGTCCTGCTCGACCTCATGCTCCCCGGCATGAGCGGCATCGACGTGGCGCGGTCGATCCGGGCCGAGTCGGGGGTGCCGATCGTCATGCTGACCGCCAAGAGCGACACCGTCGACGTGGTCCTCGGCCTGGAGTCCGGGGCCGACGACTACGTGGTCAAGCCGTTCAAGCCCAAGGAGCTGGTCGCCCGGATGCGGGCGCGGCTGCGCCGTGGCGAGGACGTCGCCCCGGAGATGCTGACCATCGGGCCGCCCGGCAACCAGATCACCATCGACGTGCCGGCGCACACCGTCAGCCGCAACGGCGAGGAGGTGAAGCTGACGCCGCTGGAGTTCGACCTGCTGGTCGCGCTCGCCCGCAAGCCGCGCCAGGTCTTCACCCGCGAGGTGCTGCTGGAGCAGGTCTGGGGCTACCGGCACGCGGCGGACACGCGGCTGGTCAACGTGCACGTGCAGCGGCTGCGGGCCAAGATCGAGCCGGATCCGGAGCGGCCGGAAATCATCCTCACCGTGCGGGGCGTGGGCTACAAGGCGGGCACCGGATAGCCTGGTCACACTGTGGCCACCTCCCCGATTCCGGACCCCCCGACGGCAGCTCCGCGCCGGCGTCCCGCCGCGCGGGAGCTGTGGCGTGGCGTGCACGGCCGGGCCGCGCGCCTGTTCGCCGGGTTGCACCAGGCCTGGCGGCGGTCGCTCCAGCTGCGGGTGGTGACCATCACACTGGTCGCGTCCAGCCTGCTGGTGGGCGGCTTCGCCTACCTGATCGCCGACAAGATCACCGGCATCCTGGTGGAGAACGTCGAGACCGACGTGCGGGTGCGGCTGGGCAGCGGCGCGGACTACGCGGCGAAGCAGTTCGGCCTCTACAACCAGCCGCAGGACACGCAGTTCCAGGAGACCATCGAGGGCACGGTCAACTACCTGGCCGGCGGTGACCCGCAGCAGACCACCGGCGTGATCGTGGCGCTCGCCGCCGACAACCACACCGACGCGATCCAGCCCCGGTCCTCGCCCGCGGTCAACGTCCGCCCGCTGATCAGCCGGGAGCTGCGCGAGACGGTCGCCGGTGGCAAGGTCGCCAGCCAGATCCGCACCGGGCGCCTCGGCGAGGAGCGCACGAAATACCTGGTCTACGGCTCGCCGGTGCCCACCCGGTTCGGCCAGGTGGAGCTCTACTACCTCGTGCCGCTGGCCCGGCAGGACGCCACGGCCGCCGACGTCCGGGACACCGTGGCCGCCACCGGAGCGGCCCTGGTGCTCCTGCTCGCCCTGCTCGCCGGCCTGGTCACCCGGCTGGTGGTGACCCCGGTGCGGGTGGCCGCCCGCACGGCCCAGCGGCTCTCCGCCGGCCTGCTCGACCAGCGGATGGTGGTCGACGGCGAGGACGACCTCGCCCTGCTCGCGGCGTCGTTCAACCAGATGGCGACCAACCTGCAACGGCAGATCCTGCGGCTGGAGGAGATGTCCCGGCTGCAACGCCGCTTCACCTCCGACGTCTCACACGAGCTGCGCACCCCGCTGACCACAGTCCGGATGGCCGCCGACCTGATCTTCGCGGAGCGGGACGAGTTCGACCCGGCGGTGGCCCGCAGCGCCGAGCTGCTCCAGGCCGAGCTGGACCGGTTCGAGGAGCTGCTGACCGACCTGCTGGAGATCAGCCGCTTCGACGCCGGCTTCGCCATGCTGGACTCCGAGCCGACCGACCTGGTGCCGGTCGTGCACCGGGTGGCCGACCGGCTGGCCGGCCTCGCCGAGCGCGTCGGGGTGGCCATCGAGCTGGACGTCCCCGGCACCCCGGTGATCGCCGAGGTCGACCCCCGGCGGGTGGAGCGGGTGCTGCGCAACCTGGTCGGCAACGCCGTCGAGCACGGCGAGGGCAAGCCGGTGCTGATCACGCTCGGGGTGGACGACACGGCGGTGGCGATCACCGTCCGCGACCACGGGGTGGGGCTCAAGCCGGGCGAGGAGAAGCTGGTGTTCAACCGCTTCTGGCGGGCCGACCCGTCCCGCGCCCGGCAGACCGGCGGCACCGGGCTCGGCCTGTCGATCAGCCTGGAGGACGCCCGGCTGCACGGCGGTTGGCTGGAGGCATGGGGGGCGCCCGGGCAGGGCGCCCAGTTCCGGCTCACCCTGCCGTCGCGGGCCGGCGACCGGTTGACCACCTCGCCGCTGCGGCTGGTGCCGGCCGACGCCGCGCTGCCCTTCGGCGGCCCCCGGGCGGGCGGGCTGCTGGCCATCGGCCCCGGCACCGACGGCGCGCTCGCGATCGGCCCGGGCGCCGACGGCGCGCTGAGCGTCGGTCCCGGGCGGCCGGGCAACGGCGGGCACGCGGAGGTGGGGTCGTGAGGCGCCGGCTGCTCGCCGGCCTGCTCGGCGGGGCGCTGCTGCTGGGCGGCGCGGCCGGCTGCGGCATCCCGGAGAACACCGAGGTCCGGGTGAAGGGGCCGGGGCCGGCGGCGGAGGCCGGCTCGACCAGCGGCAGCCGGGGCGAGCCCCCGAGCCGGAGCGCGGGCGGCACCGACGCGGAGCAGTTCGTCGAGAACTTCCTCGCCGCCGCGGCCGGCGAGCCGGACCGGGCCTACCAGCGCGTCCGGCAGTTCATCACGCCGGCCGACCGCGACCGCCTCCAGGTGAAGCAGGGCAGCGAGGTCGCGCTGGCCGTCGTCCGGCTCACCGAGGAGCCAGTGATCGTGTACGCCCCGGACCGGACCGAGGTCACCCTCAAGGTGCAGCAGGTCGGGCAGCTGCGCACCGACGGCACGCTGGCCCCGCCGGAGACGAGCACCACGACGTACACCTTCGAGCTGCGCAGCCAGCCCGGGCAGGAGGGCCTGACGGACGGGGGGTTGTACGTGGCGAACCCGCCGACCGCGCTGCTGCTCAGCGTCGAGGCGCTGGAGACGTACTACCAGAGCCGGACGATCTACTTCTGGAACAACGACCGCAGCCGGCTCGTCCCCGACCAGCGCTACCTGCCCCTCGCCGTGCCGGACGAGCGGCGGGTGAGCGAGGTGGTCAAGTGGCTGACCGCCGGCCCCTCGGCCTGGCTCGGCACGGCCGTGAGCAGGCTGCCGGACGGCACCCGCCTGATCAACAACGCCACCCGGACGGACGGCCGCTGGGAGGTCGACCTGGAGATGCCGGAGGACAAGGTCCGGCTGGAGCAGCTCGGCACGCAGCTCGCCTGGTCGCTGCCGGACCTCGACGGGCCGCTCGACATCAAGATCCGCAACCAGTCCCAGGAGTTCATCCCGGACCTGGAGCGGCGCCGCCGCGAGCGTCCGGTGCACCACTTCACGGAGAGCTTCCAGCGGTTCTGCGTCTACGAGGGCGCCATCCACCCGCTGGCCTACGCCGGTGAGCCGAGCGGCCCGGTGCCCGTGGACGCCGAGGCGAACCGGAACGTCGTCTCCGCCGGGCTCAGCCGCGCCGACAACCGGATCCTCGCGGCGCTGGTGGTCACCGACGCCGGCCGTCAGCGGCTCTCGGTCGGCATCGGCACGGACCAGGTGACCGCGTTCACCCGCAGCGCCAAGGGCTACGCCGCCATGAGCCGGCCCGTCTGGCTGCGCTCGACGTACCGGGGGCAGTCGGCCGGGCTGGTGGTCGCCGACGGCAGCCTGTACCGCTTCGACGCCCAGGCGCAGTTCACCGCCGTGTCGCTGGGCGTACCCGGCCCGGTGACCGCGGTGGCGGCCTCGTCGGACGGCCACCGGATCGCCGTCATCGCCGGGGGCACGCTCTACGTCGCCGCCCTCAACCCCGACGGCGCGGGGGGCACCCCCGGCCCGGCCCGGCGGCTGCACACCCGACTGACCAACCTGTCGGCCGTCGACTGGTTCGGCGAGAACACCCTGGTCCTCGCGGGCGCGGTCGGCCGCCCGGCGGTCTACGAGGTCAGCGTGGACGGCGCGCGGGAGAGCCGGCTGGAGGACAAGATCGGCGCCCGGGTGACGCACCTGGCCGCGTACCCGGCCAACGCGGTGGGCCGCCTCGGCGCCGCGATGTACGAGGCGAACGGGGTGGCCTACCGCAGCGGCCCGTTCGAGCGGATCCAGCCCGAGCAGGTGCAGGAGGTCGCGCCGCCCTCGGCCGGGGCGCGGGCCGGCAACCCGACCGCCCCCTTCTTCCTCTACTGATCTCCGTGCGGGATCTCGGCGGGCTCTGGGCGGACCTCACCGACCTGGTGCTGCCCGTGGAGTGCGCCGGCTGCCGGGAACGCCGGCCGGGGCTGCGGCACGGCGTCTGCCCGGAGTGCGTGACGGCGCTGGGCGCGCTGCGTCCCCGGGCCGTACGCCCCACTCCCGCCCCGCCCGACCTGCCGCCCTGCGTCGCCCTCGGCCCGTACGCCGGCCCGCTGCGGGAGGCGCTGCTGGCGTACAAGGACCACGGCCGGCACGGGCTGGCCCGGCCGCTGGGGGCGCTGCTCGCCGAGGTCGTGGCGGCGGCGGTGGGTGAGGTCCGCCCGGTGACGCTGGTGCCGGTGCCGGACACCGCGGCGGCGGCCCGCGCCCGGTACGGCGACCACCTCGGCCGGCTGACCCGGCACTGTGCGGACCGGCTGCGCCGGGCGGGCTGGCCGGTGCGGGTGCGGCGACCCCTGCGCGCCCTGCCCCGCCCCGACTCGGTGACGCTGGACAGCGCCGGCCGGGCGGCGGCGGCCGAGGCCGCCTTCCGGGTCCGCCCGCGGGTCCCGTCCGGGCCCGACGCGGCGGCGGTGGTGGTGCTCGACGACATCCTGACCACCGGGGCCACCCTCGCCGCGGTGGGGCGGGCGCTGACCGCGAGCGGGCTGTCACCCACGGTCGCCGCGGTGCTCGCCGCGACCGAGAAACGGCGCACGTCGTGACGGTGCGTGTTTCCGTTTCACCCGTTGGTGTATGAGCTGTGAAAAATTATTGGCTGTCCCGGCGACCGGGGGTGACTGTCGGGCGAACAGGAGTTAGCGTTTTCCTGTCGGGGGTAGGAGGTCTTTCCACCCGCCCCCGGTGGTGAAAGGAGGCGTAGCCGCACTGACCGGTCGACGCCGCGTGGGACCTCCCCCGGGGGCGTGCGACCGGATGCCGGAACGAACGACCGTCCGAACTAGGGAGGTCACATGGACATCGTGGTCAAGGGCCGTAACGTCGAAGTGCCGGATCATTACCGGGTGCACGTGGCGGAGAAACTCGCAAAGATCGAACGCTACGACCACAAACTTATTCGTGTCGATGTAGAGCTGTTTCACGAGCGCAATCCACGCCAGGCGGACCACTGCCAGCGCGTCGAAATCACCTGCGTTTCCCGTGGCCCGGTGATCCGGGCGGAGGCCTGCACGAACGACTTCTACAGCGCGCTCGACGCGGCCATCGCCAAGCTGGACACCCGGTTGCGCCGGGCGGCCGACCGCCGCCGCGTCCACCGTGGCCGGCACGCGCCGCTCTCCGTCGCCGCCGCCACCGCCGGCCTACCCGTGGCCGGCCTCGACGCGCCGCTGGGCGCGTCCCCCGACGGCGCCGGCACGGCCACCGCCGTCGCCGAACGGGTCGAGGAGGAGGAGCGCGACCAGCCCTGGCACATCGCGCGGGAGAAGGTGCACCCCGCCGAGCCGATGACCGTCGACGACGCCCTGTTCCAGATGGAACTCGTCGGCCACGACTTCTACCTGTTCCAGGACAAGGAGTCCGGCCGCCCGAGCGTCGTCTACCGGCGGCACGCCTACGACTACGGAATCATCTCCCTCGCCGTCTGACCGTCGGGCGCCGTGGTGGCGGCCCCTCGCCGCCACCACGGCCGCCCGGGGCGCCCGGGCCGGGCTCCGGGCGGGCGCCCCGAGGTCGACGCCGCCCGTGCGCCCGGGCGGAGGGCTCAGCGCAGTTCGTCGGGGAGCAGCCCGAAGACCAGGTCGTCGAGCCGGGCGCCGGCGAGTCCCGGGAGCCGCCCGCGCAGCAGGCCCTCCCGGCGGAACCCCACCCGCTCCAGCACCCCGTGCGAGGCGGTGTTCTCGGGCACGGTGCCGGCGACCAGCCGGGCGAGCCCGGCCGGGCCGAACGCCCAGCCGGCCAGGAGCCGCACCGCCCTGGTGGCCAGCCCGCGTCCCCGCTGCTCGGGCAGGAGCGCGTAACCGACCGACCCCTCGCCGGCCTCCGGGTCGGAGAGGCTGAGCCCGCAGCTGCCCGCCGGCTCGCCGGTGGCCGCGTCGAGGATCAGCAGGCGGGCGCTGGTGCCGGTGAGCCACGCGCTCTCGGCGAGCAGGCAGCGCCGCTCGATGGCCGCCCGGGTCGGCGGCACCGGCGGGGCCTGGTTCGCGACCACCTCCGGCCGGGTGTGCAGGCGGTACATCAGGTCGACGTCGTCCGGACCGAGCCGGCGCAGGGTCACCACGCCGTCGGTGAGCCGGCCGTCGGGCAGGTCGGGCAGGATCCGGGGCGCGGGACCGGGCGGGTCGTCGGCGAGCCGTACCCACGCGAGCAGGTCGGTGCGGCCGCCGCCGCGCAGCTGGCCGGCCGCCCGGCGTACCCCCTCGTGGCGGAAGCCGGCGGCGAGCGCCACCCGCTGGCTGGCCGGGTTCTCGGCGTGGGTCATCAGTTCCAGCCGGTCGATGCCGTGCCGCAGCGCGGAGTCGGCCAGGGCCCGCGTCGCGGCGGTGGCGATCCCGCGCCGCCGCGCCCACGGCGCGACCCAGTAGCCCACCTCCGCCTGCCGGCGCGGCGCCACGACCTGGCCGAGGCCCGCGCCGCCGACGAGCCGGTCGGTGGCCGGGTCGGCGATGGCGTACGCGGCCCCGCCGGCGGCCCAGGCCGCGGGGGCGCCCTCGGTGATCCACCAGCGGGCGTCGGCCTCGGTGTACGGCCGTGGCATGCCGGGGTTGAACCGCAGGTTGACCGGGTCGCCGCAGCCGGCGGCGAGGTCGGCGACGTCGCCGGGGCGGAACTGCCGCAGCCGCACCGCGTCGGCCTCGATCACCTCGGGCGTCACGTCAGGTCCCCGGCGAGCAGCGCGCCGACCCAGGCGTCCACCCGTTCGCCGCGGTGGGTGAGCCCGCCCCGGGTGGTGCCCTCGACCGTGAAGCCCGCCTTCTCGGCGACCCGTCGGGAGGCGGTGTTGCCGACGTTGGCCCGCCACTCGATCCGGGCCAGGCCCAGCGTGGTGAAGCCCCAGGCGCTGAGCGCGGTCAGCGCGGCCGGCAGGTGGCCCCGGCCCCGGGCCCGGGGGTCGGCCATGAAGCCGACGTCGGCCAGCAGCGGGTCGGTGGGGGAGAGCCGCAGGTCGATCGTGCCGACGTACCGGTCGTCGGCGTCGGCGACCACGAAGCAGGCGCTGGTGCCGCCGGCCCAGGTGCTCCGGGTGTAGCCCAGGTACGACTCGGCGTCCGCCCGCTCGTACGGGTCGGGCACGCTGGTCCACCGGATGGTCTCCGGGTCCCGGCAGGTGTCGACGATCGCGTCCAGGTCGCGCTCCTCCATCGGGCGCAGCCGCACCTCGGTGGTGCCGCCGGTGGCGAAGAGGACGGGCGGGGGCCCGCCGAAGACGGCGGCGCGACGGGCCTCCAGGGTGCCCGGCCCGGCCGGACCGGTCTCCCCGGGGGCGGGCACCTCGCCGGGGAGCAGCGAGCCGATCCAGCCCTCGGCGCCGCCGTCCGGGGCGGGGTCGGCGAGGCGCAGCCGACCCTCGACGCGGAAACCCGCCCGGAGCGCGACGAGCCGGGAGGCGTGGTTGCCCACCTCGGCCTGCCAGATCAGCCGGCGCAGCTTCAGCGAGTCGAAGGCCCAGCGGGCGACGGCCCGGGCGGCCCGGACGCTCACGCCCGCGCCCCGGGCCCAGGGCGCGGTCCAGTAGCCGACCTCGCCCGAGCGCAGGCCGGCGTCGATCGAGACCAGCCCGCAGGAGCCGAGCAGCTCGCCGCTGGCGGCGTCGCAGACCGCGAACGGCGCCCCGTCGCCCGTCGCCCAGTCGGCCGGGGCCACCTCGCTCACGAACCTGTGCGCGTGTTCGGGCAGGTACGGGCGAGGTACGGTGGTCCAGCGCTGGATGTCCGGGTCCTGGCACGCCCGGTGCACCGCCTCGGCGTCGGTCGGCCGCCAGGGTCGAAGCAACAGGCCGTCCTCGGTGATCTCCACAGGTTCCACCCGAGCCATCGTGCCGGCCGTTCGCGGACGGCGTAACCGGATTTCGGCGGGGCGGCGCGAGTCCAGCGTGTTATGTCGGTTTCGCCGGCTCGGAGGGCCGCCACCAGTGACCATCGCGCCGACGAAGCGCCTACGATGGGTCGAGACTGTCTAGGGGAGCGTTGATCCGTGTCGATTCTGGAAAGGGTCCTCCGCGCGGGCGAGGGCCGTATGGTGCGCCGGCTGAAGGCCATCGCCGCCGCCGTCAACTCGATCGAGGACGACTACGTCAACCTCACCGACGACGAGCTGCGCGGCATGACCGACCAGTTCAAGGAGCGGCTCGCCGACGGCGAGACCCTCGACGACCTGCTGCCGGAGGCGTTCGCGGTGTGCCGCGAGGCGGCCGCCCGGGTGCTGGGTCAGCGACCCTACGACGTCCAGGTGATGGGCGGCGCGGCGCTGCACTTCGGCAACATCGCCGAGATGAAGACCGGCGAGGGCAAGACCCTGACCTCGGTCATGCCGGTCTACCTCAACGCGCTCTCCGGCAAGGGCGTGCACGTCATCACGGTCAACGACTACCTGGCCCAGCGTGACGCCGCCTGGATGGGCCGGGTGCACGAGTTCCTCGGCCTCACCGTCGGCGTGGTGCTGCCCAACCGGCCGGCCACCGAGCACCGGGCCGCCTACGAGTGCGACATCACCTACGGCACCAACAACGAGTTCGGCTTCGACTACCTGCGCGACAACATGGCGTGGTCGAAGGAGGAGCTGGTCCAGCGCGGCCACAACTTCGCGGTGGTCGACGAGGTCGACTCGATCCTGATCGACGAGGCCCGCACGCCGCTGATCATCTCCGGCCCGGCCGAGCACTCCGCCCGCTGGTACTCGGAGTTCGCGGGCGTCGTGGCCCGGCTCCAGCCCGGCAAGGACGGCGAGGGCGACTACGAGGTCGACCACTCCAAGCGCACCATCGCGGTCACCGAGCGCGGCGTGGCCAAGGTCGAGGACCGGCTGGGCATCGACAACCTCTACGAGTCGGTCAACACCCCGCTGGTGGGCTACCTCAACAACGCCATCAAGGCCAAGGAGCTCTACAAGCGCGACAAGGACTACATCGTCAGCGACGGCGAGGTCCTGATCGTCGACGAGTTCACCGGGCGCATCCTGCACGGCCGCCGCTACAACGAGGGCATGCACCAGGCCATCGAGGCCAAGGAGGGGGTGGAGATCAAGCAGGAGAACCAGACCCTGGCCACCATCACCCTCCAGAACTACTTCCGCCTCTACGAGAAGCTCTCCGGCATGACCGGCACGGCCCAGACCGAGGCGGGCGAGTTCAACAAGGTCTACAAGGTCGGCGTCGTGACGATCCCGACCCACCGGCCGATGGTCCGGCAGGACCGGCCGGACGTGATCTACAAGACCGAGAAGGCCAAGTTCAACGCCGTGGTGGAGGACATCGCCGAGCGGCACGCGATGGGTCAGCCGGTGCTCGTCGGCACCGTCTCGGTGGAGAATTCCGAGATCATCTCCCAGCTGCTGCGCCGGCGCGGCATTCCGCACTCCGTGCTGAACGCCAAGTTCCACGCCCGCGAGGCCGAGATCGTCGCCCAGGCGGGCCGCAAGGGCGCCGTCACCGTCGCCACCAACATGGCCGGCCGTGGCACCGACATCCTGCTCGGCGGCAACCCCGAGTTCCTCGCCGCCAACGAGCTGCGCCAGCGCGGCCTCGACCCGGTCGAGCAGGAGGAGGAGTACGCCAAGGCGATGGAGGAGGTCCTGCCCCAGTGGAAGCAGGCCTGCGACACCGAGGCGGAGGAGGTCGCCGCCGCCGGTGGCCTCTACGTGCTGGGCACCGAGCGGCACGAGTCGCGCCGCATCGACAACCAGCTGCGCGGCCGGTCGGGCCGCCAGGGTGACCCCGGCGAGTCCCGCTTCTACCTCTCCCTCCAGGACGAGCTGATGAAGCGCTTCCGCTCCGGCGCCGTCGAGGCGGTCATGGAGCGCTTCAACATCCCGGAGGACGTGCCCATCGAGTCGAAGATGGTCACCAAGCAGATCAAGAGCGCGCAGGCCCAGATCGAGGGCCAGAACGCCGAGATCCGCAAGAACGTCCTCAAGTACGACGAGGTCATGAACAAGCAGCGCCAGGTGATCTACGCCGAGCGGCTGCGGGTGCTCAACGGCGAGGACCTCTCCGACCAGGTCCGCAACATGATCGACGACGTCGTCGAGGCGTACGTGCGGGGGGCCACCTCCGACGGCTACGGCGAGGACTGGGACCTGGAGCAGCTCTGGGCCAGCCTCAAGCAGCTCTACCCGGTCGGCGTGACGATCGAGGAGCTGGAGGAGGAGGCCGGCGGCTCGCGTGCCGGCATCGACGCGGACTTCCTGCTCTCCCGCCTCAAGGAGGACGCGCACGCCGCGTACGACCGCCGCGAGGAGCAGCTCGGCGAGGAGGGCACCCGCCAGCTGGAGCGGATGGTCCTGCTCCAGGTCATCGACCGCAAGTGGCGCGAGCACCTCTACGAGATGGACTACCTCCAGGAGGGCATCAGCCTGCGGGCGTACGCCCAGCGCGACCCGGTGGTGGAATACCAGCGCGAGGGCTTCGACATGTTCGCCACCATGATGGACGGCATCAAGGAGGAGACGGTCGGTTTCCTCTACAACCTCGAGGTCCAGGTCAACGAGCCGGAGCCCGAGGCCGAGGAGGTCCAGCTGCTCGACAAGCCGGTCGAGATCCGGGCCAAGGGCCTGGGCCGGACGCCGCAGCAGCAGGGCCTGCAGTACTCCGCGCCGACCATCGACGGCGAGGCCGGCGCCGGCGCGGTGGCCGTCGAGCGCGCCGAGGAGCACGCGCCGGCGCTGGGCGTCGGCCGCCCGGCCCCGGCCGCCCCGGCCGCGCCGGGGACGACCGCTCCGGCGGCGCCGCAGCGACCGGCGACGGGCCTGCGTGGCCCGGGCGTCCCGGCCGGCAACACCCGGCGGGCGGCGCCGGGGCAGGCGGAGGCCGGCAACGGCCCGTCCCGCAACGCGCCGTGCCCGTGCGGGTCCGGCCGGAAGTACAAGCGGTGCCACGGCTCCCCCAACGGCGGTGCGTGACCAGTAGTTGAGCGGGCCCCGCGCCCGCCCGGAGCAGTCGAGCCGCGGTCGTTCGTCGACCGCGGCTCGCTTGCGTCTCAGCGGCTCGCTTGCGTCTCAGAGGACCTGGAGGGCGGTGCAGAGCCAGCTGCCCCGGCGGTGCTCCAGGCGCAGCGCCATCGCCCAGGTGCGCCCGCCCGCGCCGGCCAGCACCGCGGCCACCTCGACGGCGGCGGCGCGCGGCTCGCAGACCCGCAGCCGCCGCAGCCGTACGGCCGGCCGAGTCGACCGGCGGCGGACCGGACCGGAGCGGGCGGCGGCGCGGGCCAGCTCGGGCAGCAGCGTGGCCGCCCGCGCCGGGTCGAGCAGCGGCCTGAGCTGCCCGGGCGGGCGGTAGCCGTTGAGCACCTCCAGGCAGGTGCAGACGAAGCGGTGCGCCGCCCGGGTCGCCTCGGGGGTGGCGGTCACCAGCGCGTCCAGGGGCAGCGCGGCGGCGGGGCGCCGAGCGGGGCCGGTCGGTGCCGGCCGCTGCCGTCGGCCCGGTGGCCGGTCGGCCTCGCGCCGGGCCGGCTCGAACAGGTCGAGCACGAGCTGGGCGTGGCCGGGGGCCGGCCAGTGGGCGGCGTCGTCGTCGGTGAACGGGGGCTCGAACGAGGGGGCGGGGCGCAGCCGGACGGGAGGCCGCGCCGGCCCGGGGCGGCGGGGGTCGGTCATCGGTGAACCTCCCGTTGTTCCTGCGTTTGCTTTCGT
The DNA here is from genome assembly GCF_040640115.1 of Micromonospora sp. NPDC023644. Classification (NCBI taxonomy): domain Bacteria; kingdom Bacillati; phylum Actinomycetota; class Actinomycetes; order Micromonosporales; family Micromonosporaceae; genus Micromonospora; species Micromonospora sp. NPDC023644. Next base: position 117,707 of record NZ_JBFABA010000009.1, read on the forward strand.
TTGCCTTCGATGAGCTCCATTCTCGGGCACGGCGCAGCGCACGGTCAATGCCTGTGCGGATCGGTCCGGTTACTCGGCGTCGCGCTCCGTCAGCGGGTTGCTCCGCACCCACTCGGCCGTCTCGGCGTACTTGCGCTCGATGTACTCCTCCAGCCGGGCGCGTTCCACCCGCCACTGGCCCCGCCCACCGATCTTGATCGCGGGCAGTTCGCCGCTGCGCACCATGTGGTAGACCTGCGAGTCCGACACGTTCAGCTCGGTGGCCACGTCGGAGAGCAGCAGGAACCTCGGCTCCACGAAAACCCCCGGGGTTGGCGTCGTTTGGTTCAGTTTGCCACCGACCACCGACGCGGCCCAGCCGCCGGGGCGCGACCTGCGGCGACACGCCCCCGGGACACACCGGCGGGACGCTTCCGCCCGTAAGGTGCGCGGTGTATGACGGTCACGGCATAGGGCATGATCGGCCGGGACCGGCGGAGGCCGGCGCAGGACCTGAGCGGGGGAGACGACCGGTGACCGAGGAACTTGTCCGGGTGTACGTGCCGGCGACCGTCCCGATGCTGACCCTCCTGCGCGGCCCCGGGCTGCCGGTGGCCGCCGCGCACGCCGTGACCCCCACCCTGCGGGAGTGGTACGCCGAGGGCGACGAGGAGGAGCTGGAGTACGTCGCCTTCACCCGGGCCGCCCAGGACGCGTTGCAGCTGCTCCGGGCCGACCCCGCCGCGCCCCGCCGCCGGGTCGTCGTCTCGGTGGACCTGCCCGCCTGGGCCGTGCGCCGGGGCGACGCGGAGCTGGGCTCCAGCGCGGTCGAGCTGAGCGACCCCGTGCCGGTCGGCGCCGTCGCGGCCGTCCACGTGGACGGCGCCGACGCCGTCGAGGACGTCTCCGCCGCGGTGGAGGTGGTCACCGAGGCCCTGGCCGGCGACCCGGACGCGCAGTTCACGGTCGACGGCGCCGAGGACCACGAGCTGGAGTGGTACGACGTCACCGAGCTGGACCTGCTGCTGCGCGCCACCTCCTGACCCCGCCCGCCGCCGTCGGCGGCGGGACGGCGCCGAGGTCAGCGGGTGGGCGCGGCCTCGGCCGGGTCGTCGTCGGCGTGGGCAGGCCCCAGGGTGCGGCCGAAGGCGATCATCGCCGTCAGGGCGCCGACGAAGAGCACCCAGATGCCGTTGTCCATCCGGGAGGTGCCCAGCGAGGTCTGGGCCACCGCGTCCGCCTCGCTCAGCGCCCCGGCCAGGTCGAGCAGGGACCGCCCGCCGACCCGGATGATCACCTCGGCGACGAGCAGGAGCAGGCCCGGGCCGGCCCCGGCCAGCAGGTAGGCGGGCCAGCGCAGCGCCGGCGCCGACGCGTCGCGCCGGGCGGCCCGACGGCGGGCCAGGGTCAGGTAGGCGAAGGCCAGCAGCCCGGCCACCAGGCCGGCGAGCAGCGACTCGGTGCGGGACACCCACTTCGCCGCGCTGAGCAGCGACTCCTGGGAGTCGCCGCCGCCGAACAGGTCGAAGAGCGGGTCGCGGGCCCGGCTGAAGGCCACCACGAAGACCAGCGTGCCGAGGGCGGCGGCCACCACGGCCCCGACCACGGGCCCGCTGCGGGCGCCGGCGACGGCCCCGCCGATGGTCGCCGCGGCGGCGGTGGTGCCGGCGATCACGTTGGTGGTCGCGTTGTCGGCGTACGTCAGGTTGATCGCGAACGCGGCCGCGAGCCCGACGAGCAGGCCGGCGCCGATCGCCGCCACGAAGCGCAGGGTGACCCGGTCGCTGCCCCGGCGGGCGAGCAGGTCGACGCCGAGGAGCGCGAAGCCGGCGCCGGCGACCAGCGCGGCCGAGATCACCCCCGGCAGGGCGAACGCGGAGAGGCTGATGGCGGTGAGCCCGGCGGCCGCCGAGCTGATCACCTCGCGGGTCGACCAGAGCATCGCGGCCAGCCACCCCAGCGCCAGGAGCGCGAGCACCGGCGCCCCGGGCGCGAGCGCGGGAGCCGGCCCGTCGTGCGCGTCGGCGGCCGGCGCCGGCCGGTCCGACTCCGCGGCTGCGGAGCCGCCGGGCTGCTTGGTCATCGTCTTCCCTCCGACGGACGCCCGGCCCCGGTGGGCCGGCAGTTCACCGGCCACCCAGCGTACGCGTCCGCCACCCCCACCCCCCGTCGCCCGCCCCACGCCCCCACCGCCCCGACTGCCGACCGAGGGCATCGGGTCGCCAGCCCGCCGTTCCCGGAGGGCGGACCCCTCATCGACGGACCCGGTCGTGGGGCCGACGGGAGGGCGGAGGCGGCGGGCATGGGTGGGGCGGCGGCGGGGGTGGGTCGTGGAAGAATCGGGGGAGGTCCCGCAGCCGCGACCGGTCAACCCGGCGTGGCGTCGGCGCTGGCCGTCCGGCCGGTGCCCGCGGGTCCGGTTTCGCCACCGCTGTCGAGATCGCCAGGAGCCTTGATGGACGCCGTGTTCTCCGTACCCGAGCCGCGCAACGAGCCGGTGCGCAACTACGAGCCTGGCAGTGCCGACCGGGAACGGCTCCAGCGGCGGCTGACCGAGCTGGCCGCCGAGCGGATCGACCTGCCGATGACCATCGCCGGTGAGCAGCGGATGGCCGGCGGCGAGTCGATCGACGTGGTGCAGCCGCACAGGCACGCGCACGTGCTCGGCGTCACCGCGCACGCCACCCACGACGACGCCCGCGCCGCGGTGAAGGCCGCCAAGGACGCCGCCCCGATGTGGCGGGCCCTGCCGTTCGAGGAGCGGGCCGCGATCTTCCTGCGCGCCGCCGAGCTGCTCGCCGGCCCCTGGCGGGACACGCTGAACGCCGCCACCATGCTCGGCCAGTCGAAGACCGTGATCCAGGCCGAGATCGACGCGGCCTGCGAGTTCATCGACTTCCTCCGGTTCAACGTGCACTTCGCGCGGGAGCTGCTCCAGGCGCAGCCGATGTCGTCGCCGGGGGTGTGGAACCGCTTCGACCACCGCCCGCTGGAGGGCTTCGTCTACGCGGTCACCCCGTTCAACTTCACGGCCATCGCCGGCAACCTGCCCTCGGCGCCGGCCCTGCTGGGCAACACCGTGGTCTGGAAGCCGGGCCCGACCCAGCAGTTCGCCGCGCACTTCACCATGCGGCTCTTCGAGGCGGCCGGCCTGCCGCCCGGCGTGATCAACATGGTCACCGGGCGCGGCGAGGAGGTCTCCGACGTCGTGCTCGCCGACCCGGACCTGGCCGGCATCCACTTCACCGGCTCCACCAAGGTCTTCCAGCACCTGTGGCGGACCGTCGGCGAGAACATCTCCCGCTACCGCGGCTACCCCCGGCTGGTCGGCGAGACCGGCGGCAAGGACTTCGTCGTCGCGCACACCAGCGCCGACGTCGACGCCCTGCACACCGCCCTGATCCGCGGCGCCTTCGAATACCAGGGCCAGAAGTGCTCGGCGGCGTCCCGGGCGTACGTCCCGCGCTCGCTGTGGGAGGGCGGGCTGCGCGACCGGCTCGCCGCCACCGCGGAGTCGCTCACCTACGGCGACGTCACCGACTTCGGCAACTTCGGCGGCGCGGTGATCGACGCCAGGGCGTTCGACCGGCACACGGCCGCGCTGGAGCTGATCGCCGGCGACGACGCCTGCCGGGTCCTCGCCGGCGGCACCGCCGACGACTCGGTGGGGTACTTCGTCCGGCCGACGCTCTTCGAGTGCACCGACGCGGCGCACGAGACGTTCACCACCGAGTACTTCGGGCCGATCCTCGGCGTGCACGTCTTCGACGACGGCCGCTTCGACGACGTGGTGGGCCAGGCCGAGTCGATCGCGCCGTACGCCCTGACCGGGTCGATCTTCGCGACGGACCGCCGGGTGGTCGACGCGGTGGCCGAGAAGATGCGGTACGCCGCCGGCAACTTCTACATCAACGACAAGCCGACCGGCGCGGTGGTCGGGCAGCAGCCCTTCGGCGGCGCCCGGGCCAGCGGCACCAACGACAAGGCCGGCTCCTGGCACAACCTCGTCCGGTGGATGTCGCCCCGGACGATCAAGGAGACCTTCGTCGCGCCGACCGACCACACGTACCCCCACATGGGCTGAGGCGTGCGGAAGGGCCCTCTCCCGTCGATGGGAGAGGGCCCTTCGCGCGCCCGCGGCGGGAGAGGCGAGGGCGGCCGGGCGGCGGTACCGTGGCCGCTGTGACCCACCCCACCCCCGCGCAGGATCCCCACTTCGGCGAGCAGGGTGGCCTGCTCACCTACACCGACTACCTGCGGCTGGCCGACCTGCTGGCCGCCCAGGTGCCGGAGTCCGACCCGGCCTCCCACGACGAGCTGCTCTTCATCACCATCCACCAGGTCTACGAGCTGTGGTTCAAGCTGCTGCTCGCCGAGCTGACCGACGCCCGGGACCGGCTGCTGGCCGGCGAGACCTACCTGCCCCGGGTGCGGCTGGAGCGCTGCCACGTGGTGGAACGGGTCCTGATCGGTCAGGTCGACGTGATCGACACGATGACCCCGCAGGACTTCCTGGCCTTCCGCACCAAGCTCGCCCCGGCCTCGGGCTTCCAGTCCGCCCAGTTCCGCGAGATCGAGTTCCTCTCCGGCCTCAAGGACCCGGACTACCTGCGCCGCTTCCGGGGCCTGCCCGACGCCGAGCGGGAGCGGTTGGAGCGGCGGCTGGCCGAGCCGAGCCTCTGGGACGGCTTCCTGGCCGTGCTGGGCCGGGCCGGCTTCGACGTCGCCGACGAGGAGGCGCGCTTCGCGGCGTACGCCACGATCGCCGGGGACCGGGAGCGGTTCGGGCCGCTGTGGGACCTCGCGGAGGCGCTGGTCGCCCACGACCAGGCGTTCTCGCTGTGGCGGGCCCGGCACGTGCTGATGGCCGAGCGGCAGATCGGCACGAAGCCCGGCACCGGGGGCTCGGCCGGCGGGGCGTACCTGCGCTCCCGCGTGGAGACCCGGTTCTACCCGGAGCTGTGGGAGCTGCGCAGCCGGCTGTGACCACCCCGGCGACGGTGTCCCGCGCCTCCCCGGGGGACACCGTCCGCCCCTCCCCGGCGGACTGTCTCGCGCCGACAGTGCACATAGGAACCCGACCGGGTGGCGAAAATGCCAAATCCTGGACGCCGCGTCGGCAAAGTGGCAGCGTGAGGGGCATGGCGGATTCCGGAGTCAACCCCACGGCGGCGGCCCTGCTCGGGCTGCTCCACGAGGGCCCCATGACAGGTGGCCAGTTGATGGCCGCCGCCGAGCGCCGGCTGGCGCCGTACTGGTCGATGACGCGCAGTCAGGTCTACCGGGAGCTGCCGGTCCTGGCCGAGCGGGGCCTGGTCCGGATGGGCAAGCCCGGCCCGCGCTCCAGCCAGCCGTACGCGATCACCGCGGCGGGGAAACGGACATTTTCCCGCTGGCTGGCGGAGGAGCCGGGGCGGGACACCATCCGCAACCCGATCGCCCTGCGGATCGCCTTCGGCGAGCTGCACTCGGCCAGCCAGCTCAAGAACCTCCAGGCGGCGGCCAACGAATACCACACCGAGGCCCTGGCCAAGGTCCGCGAGCAGGTCAAGAACGCCAAGAAGGAGGGCGACGCGTACGACGCCAGCGCGCTGGAGTTCGCCGTCGCCTACCACAAGGCCGCCCTGACCTGGCTCAAGAGCGCCCCGGTCGGCTGATCATCGCCGCCCCACGGGTTCGCTGCTCGCCCGCGCTGCATCTTTTCGGCTCGGGACTGCGGGGTTCACAGGTTCACTCCTCGCCCGCGCTGCACCTTTTTGGCCCGGGACTGCGGGGCTCGCAAGCTCACTCCTCGCCCGCGCAGTACCCTTGTCTGTCGTGACCGCTGCCGATTACGCCGAACAGCTCAAGGACCTCGACGCCACCCTGCGCAACATCGAGGCGGTGCTCGACATCGACCGGCTGCGCGAGGACAAGGACCGCCTGGAGCAGGAGGCCTCCGCGCCCGACCTGTGGGACGACCAGGCGAAGGCCCAGCAGGTGACCTCGCAGTTGTCGTACGTCAACGGCGAGATCAGCAAGCTCGGCAGCCTCCGCTCCCGGCTCGACGACGCCAAGGTGCTGCTGGAGCTGGCCGAGGCGGAATCCGACCCCGGGGTGCTCGTCGAGGTCCAGACGGAGATCGCCGGGCTGGGCAAGGCCATCGAGGAGATGGAGGTCCGCACCCTGCTCTCCGGCGAGTACGACTCCCGGGAGGCGCTCGTCGCCATCCGGGCCGGCGCCGGCGGCGTGGACGCGGCGGACTTCGCCGAGATGCTGCTGCGGATGTACCTGCGCTGGGCCGAGCGGCACGGCTACCCGACGGAGGTCTACGAGACCTCCTACGCCGAGGAGGCGGGCCTGAAGTCGGCCACCTTCACGGTGAAGGTGCCCTACGCGTACGGCACGCTCAGCGTCGAGTCCGGCACCCACCGGCTGGTGCGGATCAGCCCCTTCGACAACCAGGGTCGCCGGCAGACCAGCTTCGCCGGCGTCGAGGTGCTGCCGGTGGTGGAGCAGACCGACAGCATCGAGATCCCCGAGAACGAGATGCGGATCGACGTCTACCGCTCCTCGGGTCCGGGCGGGCAGAGCGTCAACACCACCGACTCCGCCGTGCGGATCACGCACATCCCGACCGGCATCGTGGTCACCTGCCAGAACGAGAAGTCCCAGCTGCAGAACAAGGCGTCCGCGCTGCGGGTGCTCCAGGCCCGCCTGCTGGAGCGCAAGCGCCAGGAGGAGCAGGCCAAGATGCAGGGCCTGAAGACCGACGCCGCCGGCTCGTGGGGCGACCAGATGCGCTCGTACGTCCTGCACCCGTACCAGATGGTGAAGGATCTCCGGACCGAGCAGGAGACGGGCAATCCGACCGCGGTCTTCGACGGCGACCTGGACAAGTTCCTCGAGGCGGGCATCCGGTGGCGCAAGCAGCAGCAGCTCGCCGGCGACGCTGCGTGATCGACCGTGGGCGGAGCGCGTCGTCGATCTCCCCGGTGCGCCCGAATTGGATGACGCGCCGCGCAACGGCGGGGCGTGGCACTTGGCTCCCCGGTTACACCGCGTAGACTCACCACCCGTGATTCAGCTTGAGCAAGTGACGAAGACGTACCCGAAGGCGTCCCGGCCTTCGCTCGACAACGTGTCCGTCTCGATCGAGAAGGGCGAGTTCGTCTTCTTCATCGGTCCATCCGGCTCCGGCAAGTCCACCATCATCAAGTTGCTGCTGCACGAGGTCTCGCCCAACAAGGGGCGGGTCGTCGTCAACAGCAAGGACGTCACGTCGATGCGTTCCTGGAAGCGACCCCACTTCCGGCGTTCCATCGGCTGCGTGTTCCAGGACTTCCGGCTGCTGCCGAACCGCACCGCGTACGAGAACGTGGCGTTCGCCCTCGAGGTGATCGGCAAGACCAAGGCGGTCGCCCGCCGGGTCGTGCCGGAGGTTCTGGAGCTGGTCGGACTCGGTGGCAAGGAGCACCGCTACCCGCACGAGCTCTCCGGTGGTGAGCAGCAGCGGGTCGCCGTCGCCCGGGCGTTCGTGAACCGTCCGCTGATCCTGCTCGCGGACGAGCCGACCGGAAACCTGGACCCGGACACCTCGATCGAGATCATGCGCCTGCTGGACCGGATCAACCGCACCGGCACGACCGTCGTGATGGTCACGCACGACTCCAACATCGTGAACCAGATGCGCCGCCGGGTCATCGAGATCGAGAGTGGCCGCATCGTGCGCGACCAGGCCCGCGGCGTCTACGGCTGAGCCGACGCCACCCCTGCGCAGCCTGACGACGAACACCTCATGCCGGAGACCCGGAGGAAATCCCGATGCGCGTGAAATACGTCCTGTCCGAGGTACTGGTCGGACTGTGGCGCAACGTGACCATGACCATCGCGATGATCATCACGATGGCGGTCTCGCTGACCATGCTCGGCGCCAGCGGTCTCATGTACCGCCAGGTCGACGACATGAAGGACCTCTACTACAAGAACATCCAGGTCTCGATCTTCCTCGACCAGGAGGTGAGCCCCGAGCAGCGTGACGCGCTGGCCGCCAAGCTGGAGGGCGACCCGTTGGTCAAGGAGAGCCTCTACGTCAACAAGGACGAGGCGTACAAGCGCTTCCAGGAGATGTTCCAGGACGCGCCGGACCTGCTCAGCGCCGTCAAGGCGGACAGCCTGCCCGAGTCGTTCCGGCTCACGCTGAACAACCCGGAGCAGTACAAGAGCATCTACGACCAGTACAAGGACGCCGAGGGCGTCGACGAGATCGTCGACCAGAGCCGGCTGCTGGACAAGATCTTCGACATCCTCACCTCGATCCAGAACATCGCCCTGGCCGCCGCGATCGTGATGGCCGTCGCCGCGCTGCTCCTGGTCGCCAACACGATCCAGGTGGCGGCGTACAGCAAGCGGCGTGAGGTCGCGGTCATGAAGCTCGTCGGCGCGTCGAACTGGTTCATCCAGGCGCCGTTCGTGCTGGAGGCCGTGGTCGCCGGCCTGATCGGCTCGCTGCTCGGCCTGGTGGCCCTGATCGCGGCGAAGTACCTGCTCTTCGACGGGTCGTTGCAGGCGTTGCAGGGCCTGCTCTCGCCGGTGAGCTGGGGCGACATCCTGTTCATGTTCCCGCTGATGGCCGGCGTCGGCGGCCTGGTCAGCGCGGTCACCGCCTGGGTCACGCTCCGCTTCTACCTGCGGGTCTGACGCCCGTACGGCTCGACAAGGGCCCTTCCGCGCCAGGAATAAACGGCGCGGGAGGGTCCTTGTCGTTCGGGTAGCATGATCCCCGCCCCGCGGCCGGTCACGTCCGGCGCGGATCACCGGAAGGGGGTGGCGCCGATGCCACGGGAAAAGGGACGCAAGGTCGTCGCCTCCAACAAGAAGGCCCGGCACGACTACGCGATCCTCGACACCTACGAGGCGGGCATGGCGTTGACCGGCACCGAGGTCAAGTCGTTGCGGGCCGGGCGCGCGTCGCTGGTCGACGCGTTCGCGCAGGAGCGCAACGGCGAGCTCTACCTGCACGGGATGCACATCCCCGAGTACACGCAGGGCACGTGGACCAACCACGAGCCCCGGCGGACCCGCAAGCTGCTGCTCAAGCGACTGGAGATCGACCGGCTGATCGGCAAGACCCGCGAGGGCGGCCTGACCATGGTGCCGTTGCAGGTCTACTTCTCCGACGGCTGGGCGAAGGTGGAGATCGCCCTGGCGAAGGGCAAGAAGTCGTACGACAAGCGACAGGACCTCGCCAAGCGGGACGCGGACCGGGAGATCGCCCGGGTCGCCGGCCGGCGCGGCAAGGGAATGGACGACTGAGTTGTCGCATTCGTCCCGGTCGGCTCGCCGCCCCCGGGGCTCGGGATGAAACCCGTTGCGGCAGGCGTTACGCTTGTCAGTGCCGCCACATCGGCGGCCTGTCGAGGGGGTGACTGGTTTCGACTTCGTACGCAGCGACAGGGGAAGCGAGCCGAGGAAGCCGACGTCGTCTCGAGAATCGGTCGTCGGAAACCAATAAGCGCCAAGAACAATCGCGCTGACTTCGCTCTCGCCGCCTGAGGCGAGTAGTGAGTCTGTCGGCCTGGGAGCGCCTTCGACCCAGTTAGCCGGCATCAGCTAGAAGGCTGGCCAATCGGACCCGGTCGCGGGGTCCGTGCGGCGAGATCAATCAGCGACTGGGCCCGTCACACCAACTTGCTCGCGTGAGCGGTGGGGCCGAGTAGAGGCATAGCGAGCTGCGCTCGGAGAAGCCCTGACAAACCGGCGAAGGACCCGGGTTCGATTCCCGGCACCTCCACCACCAGACGATGCGCCCCGGTCCACGGACCGGGGCGCATCGCCGTCTCCGGGGCCGGTCGTCCGGCCGTCGTGGCTGCGGGACCGGCCTGCCGGCAGGGGAGAACCGGCGAGGCCGCCGGGCGGGCGCGGCGTGAGGCCGGTGGGTCCCCTGGGACGGACGGGACTGCCGGGGCGGATGAGGCCGCACCGCCTCTGGACAGGGCGGAGGCGGCGGGTCCACCATCGCTGTACGCGGTCAGACGCGACGCGGGAGGTGCCCATGGTCACCGGTCCGATCCAGCAGCCGCCCACCCTCTCCGGGGGGCTCCGGCCGCCCGCCGCGCGCCGGCCCCCCGTCACCCCGCTCGGGGAGCTGCACCCGCTCGCCCGGGCCCTGGCCGTCGCGCCGGCCGAACCGCGCTGGCGGGAACGCTTCCTCGTCGGGCTGGGGCCCGTGCGACGGGGCTTCGCGGAGCACGTCCGGGCCACCGAGGGACCCGCCGGCCTCTACGCCGAACTGCTCGGCCAGGCGCCCCGGCTGGAACGCGGGGTGCGACTGCTGGCCCACGAGCACGTCGCCATCGCCGCCGCGCTGAGCGCCCTCCAGCAGGCCGCGGAGGCGCCGGACGCCTCGGTCGAGAACCTCCTCGACCTGGCCGCGCACCTGCTGCGGGCCCTCGCCGGGCACCGGCAGCGCGGCGCGGACCTGCTCTGGGAGGCGTACGAGACGGATCTGGGCGGGGAGACCTGACGGCGGGAACCGGCGTGGGCGTGCCGGCGTCCAACCCACATGCGCCGTACCGCCGCCCTGCTGGGCCTTCCGCTGTTGATGATCGTCGCCGGGTGCGCGCCGGCCGGCTCCGACCCGGCCGACGGCCCGGGCGACTCCGACCCGCGCCGGGACGCCTTCGCCCAACGGGCCACCGAGGTGGCCGACGCGTGGCGACCGCCTCCGGCGTGGAAGTCCGGTTACGTGCCGTTACAGGACCCGACGGTGCTGGTCGGCGACCCGGGCTTCACCGAGGAGACCAAGGTCGCCTTCCACAGCGGCTGGTACCGCGACCAGGTCGCCCTGCCGGAAGCGAAGCCCGCCGACGGCACCATCCGGTTCCCGGACGGCACGCTGACCGTCCCGCTGGTCGACGCCGCCACCGCGTACGGGCAGCTCGACCGGGGGGAGCCGGCGCCGTGTCCCGGACGCCCCAGGGACCCCGCCGGGCCGAAGCTTCCCGGTGGCGGTCCCACCATCGAGCCGGGGCCCGACGGCCCGGTGAGCAGCGCCCCGCAGACCGCCTGCGTCCCGCTGACGGTCACGGCCGTGAAGCTGGGCACCGCGCCGGTGCGCACCAGCCGGGGCGAGGCGCAGGTGCCGGCGTGGCTCTTCACCGTCGAGGAACTCGCCGCGCCGGTGGCCCGGCTCGCCGTGGCGCCGCAGGCCGTCACCGCCCCGCCCGAGCCCGCCCCACCCGCCCGCCCGGCCCCGGAGGGCGTGGTCGGCGCCCAGGACGTCCAGTCCGTGGACGGCGCGGAGCTGACCTGGCGGCTCGGCGTGGGCAGCTGCGACACCGGGATCACGCCGTTGGTGCAGGAACGCGACGACGTCGTGGTGGTGGGCGGCAGCGTGGTCACCGCCACCGGCGTGTGCAACGCGATGCTGAAGATCGAACCGGTCACCGCCACGCTGAAGGCGCCGCTGGGCGGCCGGCCGGTCCTCGACGTGCTCACCGGCGCGCCGCTGCGGCTCGCGACGACCTGACCGATCGGGAGCGGGTAGTGACCGGCCGAACCCGGCGCCCAGCCGGGAGCGCTCACAGGAGCCGGGGGACCTCCGTGCTGACCGGCACCGGCAGCACCGTCGGGCCGTCCGCGCGCAGCCCGGCGGTCAGGGCCTCGCCGAACTGCTCCGGGGTCTCCGCGACGGTGGCCGCGCAGCCGTAGCCGCGGGCGATCGCCGTGATGTCCAGCCCGGGCAGGTCCAGCCCGGGCACCCCCGGCGTGTCCTTGAAGTCGGCGAAGGCCTTCAGGATGGCGTACTGCTGGTTGACCGGCACCACCACGACCAGCGGCAGGCGCAGCCGCGCGGCGGTCCAGAGCGCCTGCACGGAGTAGTGGAACGAACCGTCGCCGATGACCGCGACCACCGGCCGGCCGCGGCCGGTGTCACGCTGGGCGAGCGCGATGCCGACCGCCGCCGGCAGGCCGTACCCGAGACCGCCGCTGGCCATCGTGAAGTACGACCCGGGGCGGGTGCTGCGCAGCCGGCGACGCAGCGCCGGCAGGTTCGAGGGCGACTCCTGGACGAGGATGCCGTCGGCGGGCCAGTGCCGGGCCAGGGCCGCGAAGAGGGCGTCCGGGGCCAGCGGCAGCCCGTCCGCCGGCGGGGGCGGGTCGGGGCGCGCCGGCGGCGCCGGCCGGTCCGCCGCCGGGAGCAGGTCGACCAGGGCGGTCAGGGCCAGTCCGGCGTCGCCGAGCAGGCTGTCGCCCACGGGGGCCCGGGCCGCCTCGTCCGGGTCGTCGGTGACGTGCAGCAGGCGGGCCCCGGCGGGCAGGTGGTCGCCCGGCACGTGCGGGTAGTAGCGGAACACCGGCGCCCCCACCACCAGCACGGTGTCGTGGCCGTCCAGCGCCTCGGAGAGCGGCCCGATCGCGAAGGGGAGCACCCCGCGGAAGTGCGGGTGGTCCTCGGGGAAGGCGGCCCGCTCCGGGGCGGGGGCCGACCAGACCGGCGCGGCGAGCCGCTCCGCCAGCGCCACGGCGGCGGGCCAGCCGTCGGCCCGGTCCACGGCCGCGCCGAGCACCAGCGCGGGCGCGCGGCTGACGGCCAGCACGGCGGCGAACTCGCGCAGCCGGTGCGGGTCGGGAGCGAACCGGGTCGCCACCGTCCGTACCGCCGGCGGGGGGTCGGCCGGCTGCGCCCAGTCGTCGAGGGGCAGCGAGAGGAAGACCGGCCCGGCGGGCGGCTGCACCGCCGTCGCGTACGCCCGCATCAGCGCCGCCGGGACGTCCTGCGCGCGCACCGGCTCGTGGCTCCACTTCACGTACGGCTGGGGCAGCTCGGTGGCCCGCCGGCTGGTCAGCCGGGGCTCAATCAGCAGCATCTCCCGGGTCTGCTGGCCGGCGGTGACGATCAGCGGGGTGCGGTTGTGCCACGCGGTGACCAGGTTGCCCATGCCGTTGCCCGTGCCGGGGGCGGTGTGCAGGTTGACGTGTGCCGGCCGGCCGGTGGCCTGCGCGTAGCCGTCCGCCATGCCCACGGCCGACGCCTCGTGCAGGGCGAGCACGTAGTGGAAGTCGTCCGGGAAGTCCCGCAGGAACGGCTCCTCGGTGGAGCCCGGGTTGCCGAAGACGGTGGTCAGGCCGAGGGCCCGGAGCAGGTCGTACGTGGTGTCGCGGACCGTTGCCATCGCCCCCCAATCTATCGGGGCAGGTCGGGCGAGCCGGGCCTTTCGCCTCAGGGCAGCGCGAAGGGAAGGGTGATGCCGTCCAGCGCGCTCCCGCAGGCGCAGTCCCGCTCGGCCGGCAGCGCGGCGACGGCCTCCAGCAGCAGGCCGCGCAGCCGGTCGGTGTTCTCCCCGAAGACCCGGAACACCTCCTCCTGCGTCACCGCGCCGCCGCCCTCCACGCCCGCGTCGAGGTCGGTGACCAGGGCGATCGACGAGTAGCAGAGGGCCAGCTCGCGGGCCAGCACCGCCTCCGGATGGCCCGTCATGTTGACCACCGTGCCGCCGATCGAGGCGTACCACCGCGACTCGGCGCGGGTGGAGAAGCGCGGGCCCTCGACCACCACCACCGTCCCGCCGTCCACCGCCGGCACGTCCCGGCCGGCCGCGGCGGCGAGCAGCGTACGGCGGCCGGTCGGGCAGTACGGGTCGGCGAAGGAGACGTGCACCGCGCCCCGGTCGTAGTAGGTCTGCGCCCGCCCGCTGGTGCGGTCGACCAGCTGGTCCGGCACCACGAACGTGCCCGGACCGAGATCCGGCCGCAGGCCGCCCACGGCGCAGGGGGCGAGCACCTGGCGTACGCCGAGGGAGCGCAGCGCCCAGAGGTTGGCCCGGTAGGGGATCAGGTGCGGCGGGTGGCGGTGGTCCCGGCCGTGGCGGGGCAGGAACGCCACCCGCCGGCCGCCCACCTCGGCAATCGTGACGGCGTCGGACGGCGGCCCGTAGGGCGCCTCCACCTCGTGCTCGGTCGCGCCGTCCAACAGCGCGTAGAGCCCGGACCCACCGATCACCGCGAGTTCCGCCGTGGGACCCATCGGGCCCTCCCCTCGTGTCCTCGATCAACCGACCGTCAGACCTTAGCCACCGCCCCGGGGGCAAGCTATGGTGCCAGGCATGGCGTTCACAGCGCGGATGGCACCGGTGCCCCCGGGCGTCCCGGTCGGGTCGGTCTGACCGGGTGTCCGGCATGCAGGGAGAGGGGCAGGCGATCGGCGGGCGGGCGACGGGGTCGATGACCGGACGGCTGCTGGTCGCGACACCGGCGCTGAAGGATCCGAACTTCGACCGTACGGTGGTGCTGCTGGTGGCGCACGAGCCCGGCGGCGCCCTCGGCGTGGTGCTCAACCGGGCCACCGAGGTGCCGGTCGCCGACGTGCTCGGCGACTGGAGCGACCTGGCCCGCGACCCGGCGGTGCTCTTCGAGGGCGGCCCCGTGCAGCCCGACTCGGCGATCTGCCTGGCCCGGATGCGAAACCCGGTGCAGCGGCTCAAGGGGTTCCACCAGGTCTCCGGGGCGGTCGGCACCCTCGACCTCTCCGTCGACCCGGGGCGGCTGCGGGAGGGCATCACCGGCATCCGGGTCTTCGCCGGCTACTCCGGCTGGGGCACGGGTCAGTTGGAGCAGGAGATCGAGGACGGCTCCTGGTTCGTGCTGGACGCGCTGCCCGGTGACGCCTTCGTCGACCGGCCGGACGACCTGTGGCCGATGGTGCTGCGCCGCCAGGGCGGCATGATGGCGGCGGTCGCGCACTTCCCGCCGGACGTGGCGCTGAACTGAGCCGCGGGCCGGTGGCCCCCGCGAGATGACCATGCGGGGGGCGCTGTGTATAGTTCTCTCGTGCCCGGGTGACCGGGACGAGGCAAGGGGCCGTGGCGCAGCTGGTAGCGCACCACACTGGCAGTGTGGGGGTCAGGGGTTCGAGTCCCCTCGGCTCCACCCTTGCGAAAGCCCTGGTGCGGGAGTCATCCCGCACCAGGGCTTTCGACTTTTCCTGGTCGGTCTCGTGTTTCCTGGTCGTCTCGTGCCGCCGGTCGGCGAGGCGCGACCGGAATAGGGGCTCCTCCGCATGAATGAGGCGTTGTCGCACCTCGGGCCTTCTGTCACGATCGCCACACTGGAGGCCTTTCCCCGCCCGGTGGCTGGGCCCGATCCCGTGCGGCCAGTGAAGGAGCCGATGGTGGACCACCCCCACGCGTTGACAGCCGAGCAACTGGATCAGTTCCGGCGCGACGGGCACCTGATCCTGCGGGGCGTGCTCCCGGTCGGGATCCTGGACGCGCTGCACGGCTCGTTCAGCCGCGTCGTCGACCACCTCGCCCGACAGTGGCAGCAGCGGGGCGGGGTCACCGAGACCTTCGCCGACCTGCCGTACGACCAGCGTTACCTGCGCCTGATCGAGTCCAGCCAGGTCCGCGTGCCGGCCGCCTGGCGGCGGATCCTGGTGGGCCGACCGGTGTACGACCTGTGGCGCAGCCCCGAGCTGCTCGGCCCGGTGCGCAGCCTGATCGGCGACGAGGTCTACGCGCACGGCGTCTGGAACGCCCGGCCGCGCGACCCCCACGGCCGCACCCAGCAGGTCGCCTGGCACCAGGACGCCTACTACTACAAGGGTTGGGACCCCTCGGTCGGGCCGCTGCTGTCGGTGTGGATCCCGCTGGTGCCCGTCGACGAGGACACCGCCTGCCTCCAGTTCGTCACCGGCTCGCACACCCGGGGCTGGATCCCCCGTGACCGCCTGCCGAACGGCGAGTACGGCACGTCTGACGCGGCCCTCGGGGACGGCCCGGTCAGCACCGCCCGGATGGAGCCCGGCGACGTGGTGATCTTCACGGACACCACGCTGCACCGCTCGACGCCCAACGTGTCGGACCGCATCCGGTGGAACATCGACATCCGGTTCGCCCCGGCGGTCGACGAGGTGATCCGCAACTCGCCGCGCGGCTACCGCTGCTTCAGCGGGGCCGACCCGGCCCAGGTCGAGTCGTTCGAGACCTGGGCCGGCCGGTACCGGTACGAGCCGGAGGACCTGCTGACGGAGCTGACCAACTTCGAGGAGGGCTACGACCTCGACGCGCTCAGGGCGTTCTCCCGGGCGTCGCCGTACGCCGACATCTACTGACGCCGGCGCCGGAGGCGGTGCGGGTCAGCCGAGGTGGCCCTCGATCTCGGCGAGTTCCTCGGCGGTGAGGTCGAGGTTGTCCAGGGCGGCGATGTTCGCCTCCAGCTGCGGCACGCTGCTCGCCCCGATGATCAGGCTGGTCATCCGGGGGTCGCGCAGCGCCCAGGCGAGCGCGAGCTGGGCCAGCGACTGGCCGCGCCGCTCGGCGACCGCGCCGAGTGCCCGGATGGTGGCCAGCTTCTCCTCGCCGAGGTCGCCCTCGCTGAGGAAGACGCTGGTCCGCACCCGGGAGTCCTCGGGGATGCCGCCCAGGTAGCGGTCGGTGAGCAGGCCCTGGGCGAGCGGGCTGTACGCGATGCAGCCCGCGCCGACCCGCTCCAGCGTGTCCAGCAGGCCGTCGTCCTCCGTCCAGCGGTTGAGCATCGAGTACGACGGCTGGTTGATCAGCAGCGGCGTACCCAGGTCGCGCAGGATCGCGGCGGCCCGCTCGGTCTGCGCCGAGTCGTAGTTGGAGACGCCGACGTAGCGCGCCTTGCCGGCCCGGACGACGGCGTCGAGGGCACCCATCGTCTCCTCCAGCGGCGTGTCCGGGTCGAAGCGGTGCGAGTAGAAGATGTCGACGTGGTCCAGCCCGAGGCGGCGCAGCGACTGGTCCAGCGAGGAGATCAGGTACTTGCGGGAGCCCCACTCGCCGTACGGGCCGGGCCACATCAGGTAACCGGCCTTGGTGGAGACGACCAGCTCGTCCCGGTACGCCCGCAGGTCGGTGGCGAGCATCCGGCCGAAGTTCTCCTCGGCGGCGCCCGGCGGCGGCCCGTAGTTGTTGGCCAGGTCGAAGTGGGTCACGCCGAGGTCGAAGGCGCGGCGGACGATGTCCCGCTGCCGCTCGTACGGCCGGTCCGGGCCGAAGTTGTGCCACAGCCCGAGCGAGATCGCGGGCAGCCGCAGCCCGCTGCGCCCGCTGCGCCGGTAGGTCATCTTGTCGTAGCGTTCATCCGCGGCGAGGTAGGTCACGGTCACCGACCCTATCCCCGCCGGTGCGGGGCGTGCCCGGCGAACGGGCCTGCGGCAACGGACGCCGGGGTA
The DNA here is from genome assembly GCF_040640115.1 of Micromonospora sp. NPDC023644. Lineage (NCBI taxonomy): Bacteria > Bacillati > Actinomycetota > Actinomycetes > Micromonosporales > Micromonosporaceae > Micromonospora > Micromonospora sp. NPDC023644. The sequence continues at coordinate 134,865 of NZ_JBFABA010000009.1, forward strand.
GTTTCGGGACCATGCGTTTCGTCCCGCTCGACACCCCGAAGCCCCTTTCCAAGATCGGCCTCGGCACCTGGCAGTTCGGGTCCCGGGAGTGGGGCTACGGCCCCGAGTACGAGCGCCGGGCGGCCGACATCGTCCGGCGCGCCGTCGACCTCGGCATCACCGTCTTCGACACCGCCGAGCTGTACGGCTTCGGCCGCAGCGAGCGGATCCTCGGGGAGGCCCTCGGCGACGACCGGCCGAAGGTGGTGCTCGCCACCAAGATCTTCCCGATCCTGCCGGTCGCCCCGGTGGTGCAGCAGCGGGCAGTCGCCTCGGCCGCCCGGCTCGGCGTCACCCACCTCGACCTCTACCAGGTGCACCAGGCCAACCCGCTGGTCGCCGACCACACCACCATGCGCGGCATGCGCGCGTTGCAGGACGTCGGGCTGGTCGGCGAGGTCGGCGTCAGCAACTACGGCCTGCGCCGCTGGCAGGTCGCCGAGGCGGCACTCGGCCGGCGGGTGCTGAGCAACCAGGTCCGCTACAGCATGGTCGACCGCGGGCCCGAGCACGACCTGCTGCCGTACGCCAGGCAGGCCGGCCGCGTGGTCATCGCGTACAGCCCGCTGGCCCAGGGCTTCCTGTCCGGCCGGTACGACGCGAAGAACCCGCCGAGCGGGGCGGTGCGCCGGGCCAACCCGTACTTCCTGCCGGAGAACCTGGAGCGCGGCGCGACGCTGATCGACACCCTGCGGCAGGTGGCCGACGCGCACGACGCCACCCCCAGCCAGATCGCCCTGGCCTACCTGCTGCGCCACCCGAACGTGCTGGCCATCCCCGGCGCGTCCGGCGTGGAACAGGTCGAACGCAACGCGGCGGCCGCCGACATCGACCTGGCCGACGACGAACACGCCGCGCTCGCCCGGGCGGCCAGGGAGTTCCGCCCGATCACCGGGCTCGCGGCGGCGCCCCGCCTGCTCCGGGCCCGCGCCGGACGGTGAGCCGATGGACGACGTCACCGCGCTGATCCTCGACGACCAGCCGACCTCCCCGACGCGGGGGAGTCGGCGCGGGGCGTGACCGGGACAGAATGGGCGGGTGAAACCGAGCACGGTCCTCGCCCCGCTGGTGGCCGGCAGCACCTGGCGGCGCGGCGTGTTCCTGCTGCTCGGCGGGGTGCTCGTGCTGCCGTACGTGCTGCTGGCGGTGGCCTTCGCCCAGATGCTGACCCGCTCGGACGTGCCCCGGCCGCTGGTGCTTGCCCTGCTCGGCGTCGCGGCCACCATCGCGGCGGTCCCGGTCTTCCTCGACGGTCCCCGGGCGCTGGAGATCGCCGCCGCGCGGGCCCTGCTCGGCGTCGACCTGCCGGACCCGCCGCCCGGGCACGCCGTCGACCGGGAGACCCGGCTGCGCTCGGCGCTCTGGATCGGGCTGCACCTGGTCAGCGGCGGGCTCGTGGTGGCCGCCCTGTTCAGCGCCGTGCCGATGGCGCTGGCCTTCATCGGGCAGCAGTTCGGCCTCGACACCCAGCTGACCGGCGGTGACCGTTTCGGGCCCTTCGACGGGCGGGACACCGGCTGGCTGACCCTCACCGGGATCGTCGTGCTGGTGGCGCTCGGCTACGCCGTGGCCGGGCTCGGCGCGCTGGCGGTGTCGATGGCCCCGGTGCTGCTCGGCCCGGCCCAGGCGGAACGGATCGCGGCCCTGGAGGCGCGCACCACCCGGCTCGCCGAGCGCAACCGGCTGGCCCGGGAACTGCACGACTCGGTGGGCCACGCCCTCACCGTCGCCACCCTCCAGGCCGGGGCCGCCCGCGAGCTGCTCGACCGGGACCCGGAGTTCGTCCGGCGCGCGCTGGGCGCGATCGAGGAGGCCGGGCGGCGGGCCATGGACGACCTGGACCACGTGCTGGGGCTGCTCCGCGAGCCCGACGGCCGGCGGGCCGCGCCGGCGCCGCAGCGTACGCTCGCTGACCTGGACCGGCTCGTGGCCGACACCCGCGCGGCCGGCCTGCCGGTCGACGCCCGGCGCACCGGCGACCCGGCCGACCTGCCGGCGGCGGTCTCCCGGGAGGGCTACCGGATCGTCCAGGAGGGGCTGACCAACGCGGCCCGGTACGGTCGGGGACCGGTCGCGCTGCGCCTCGACGTGCGGGCCGACGCGCTGGAGCTGGAGCTGGACAACGCGGTGGGCCGGCGACGCCGCGCCGACCCGGGGCGGGGCGGTCGGGGCCTGGACGGGATGCGGGAACGGGTGCTGCTGCTCGGCGGCCGGCTCACCGTCGGGCCGGACGGCGACCGCTGGCGCATCCGGGTGCGACTGCCGTACGAGGGGACCCGATGACGACCGGAACCGCGACGACGACCACGGGCGTGCTGATCGTCGACGACGACGAGCTGATCCGGGTCGGGCTGCGGGCGATCCTCGACGCCCAGCCCGACCTGCGGGTGCTCGGCGAGGCCACCGACGGCGCGGAGGTGCCGCCGCTGGTCGCCCGGCTGCGCCCCCGGGTGGTGCTGATGGACGTGCGGATGCCCGGCATCGACGGCATCCAGGCCACCCGGCGGCTGCTCGCCACCTCCGCCGACCCGCCCCGGGTGCTGGTGGTCACCACGTTCGAGAACGACGAGCACGTCTACGACGCGCTCCGCGCCGGGGCCAGCGGCTTCCTGCTCAAGCGGGCCCGGCCCGCCGAGGTGGTGGAGGCGGTCCGGGTGGTCGCGCGGGGCGAGTCGCTGCTCTTCCCCGCCGCCATCCGCCGCCTCGCCGGGGCGTACGGGGGGCGGGGCGCCGACCGGCTGGCCGCCGCCCGGCTCACCGACCGGGAGGCCGAGGTGCTCCGGCTGATGACCACCGGGCTGTCCAACCCGGAGATCGCCGCGCACCTGGTGGTCGGGGTGGAGACCGTGAAGACCCACGTCGGCAACGTGCTGGCCAAGCTCGGCGTCCGCGACCGCACCCAGGCGGTGATCGCGGCGTACGAGTCGGGGTTCGTCACCCCGTCGGGCTGAACGTTCCCTCCCGCGGGGGAGCCGGTTCACCGCCGCACGGGAGGGCGGGCGCGGCCCGTCGGTCGAGGCTGGGAAGCATGACGACGACCGATGCTCCCACCCACCGCCCGGCCCCGGGCCGGCCCGACCGGCTCGCCCCGCTGGCCGCCGGCTGGCTCGGCCTCTGGGGCCTGCTCGCCCTGGTCTGCGCCGTCACCGGCGCCGGCTACCCGTTCGGGGCGAACGATCCGCGCGGCGGCGACGCCAACCTGCTCCGGCTGGTCCCGACCGACGTCGGGCCACCCCTGTTCGCCGTGCTGCTGCTCGGCGCCGCGGTGGCCGCGCTCGCCATGACCGGCCCGGCCCCCCGCCCGGCCCTGCCGCTGCGCACCCTGCTGCTCGCGTACGCCTGGACGGTCGCCTTCCTGCTCGCCGTCGTCGTGCCGGACGTGGGGGTGCTGACCATCCTCGGCTACGCCCCGATCCTGCTCGTCGGCGCGCCGTTCGGCTGGCCGCCGGTGGACTACGCCGACGTGTTCACCTGGGCGCTCTTCGCCCGGTTCGCGGCCATGGTCGGCGGGGTGCTGCTGGCCGGGGCGGCGCTGCGCTGGCGCCGGCGCACCGCCGGCGCCTGCCCGGCGTGCGGACGCGACGGCGCCGACCACGGCTGGACCTCGCCCGCCTCGGCCGCCCGCTGGGGGCGCGTGGCGGCCTGGACCGCGGCCACCATCCCCGCCCTGTACGCGGTCACCCGGCTCGCCTGGGCGGTCGGCGTCCCGCTCGGCATCGACCGGTCGTTCCTCGACGAGATGCGCGAGTCCGGGCTGGTCTGGGCCGGAGCCGGGCTGGGCGGCTTCGCCCTGGTGGGCGCGGTGCTCACCCTCGGGCTGGTGCAGCGGTGGGGGGAACGGTTCCCGCGCTGGACGGTCGGTCTGGCCGGGCGGCCGGTGCCGGTCGGGCTGGCCGTCGTCCCGGCGACGCTGGTCGCGGTGGCGGTCACCGCGGCGACCCTCGGCCTGCTCGCCACCCCGGACTTCTGGGACTTCTCCGGGCTGAGCGCGGCCACCGCCCCGATGCTGCTCTGGCCGTTCTGGGGCGTCGCGCTCGGCGCCGCCACGTACGCGTACCACCTGCGCCGCAGGGGCGCCTGCCGGCGCTGCGGGCGGGGCTGAGCGTCCCGCCGGCGGGGGCGCCCGGTCGACGGCCCGGGCGTCCCCGCTTTCGTGAGCTAGCGTGGGTCGGGTGACTGCGCCTTCCCCGGTTACCCCGGCCCCACCGGCCGACCTGCCCCGCACGCTCGGCGAGCTGCGGGCGGCCGGCCACGCGTACCGCACGGTCAAGCAGGAACTCCGCGACAACCTCCTGGCCCGGATGCGCTCCGGCGCCGACCGCTTTCCCGGCATCGTCGGCTACGACGACACGGTGCTGCCCGAGGTCGAGCGGGCCCTGCTCGCCGGGCACGACATGGTGCTGCTCGGCGAGCGGGGCCAGGGCAAGACCCGACTCATCCGCTCGCTCGTCGGCCTGCTCGACGAGTGGACGCCGGTGATCGTCGGCTCGGTGCTCAACGAGCACCCCCTGCACCCGCTCACCCCGGGCTCGCGGACGTTGGTCGCCGAGGCCGGCGACGACCTGCCGGTGGCGTGGCTGCACCGCTCGATGCGCTACGGCGAGAAGCTGGCCACCCCGGACACCAGCGTCGGCGACCTGATCGGCGACGTCGACCCGATCCGGATCGCCCAGGGGCGCACCCTCGGCGACCCGGAGACCATCCACTTCGGTCTCGTCCCGCGCACCAACCGGGGCATCTTCGCCGTCAACGAGCTGCCCGACCTGGCGGAGCGGATCCAGGTGGCGCTGCTCAACGTGCTGGAGGAACGGGACATCCAGGTCCGCGGCTACCAGCTGCGGCTGCCGCTGGACCTGTTCCTGGTGGCCAGCGCCAACCCGGAGGACTACACCAACCGGGGCCGGATCATCACCCCGCTGAAGGACCGCTTCGGCGCCGAGGTGCGCACCCACTACCCGGTCGACCTCGACCTGGAGCTGGAGCTGATCCGGCAGGAGGCCGACCTGGTCGCCGAGGTGCCCGAGCACGTGCTGGAGGTCCTCGCGCGGTTCGCCCGCGCGGTGCGCGAGTCGCCGTCGGTGGACCCGCGCTCCGGGGTCTCCGCCCGGTTCGCCATCGCCGCCGCCGAGACGGTCGCCGCCGCCGCGCTGCGCCGCGCCGGGCTGCTCGCCGCCGGCACGGAGCCGGCCGACGGGGTGCGCCCCGAGGCACCGGTCGCCCGGGTCGGCGACGCGGTGCCGGTGACGTCGACCCTGCGCGGCAAGGTCGAGTTCGAGAGCGGCGAGGAGGGGCGGGAGGTCGAGATCCTCGGCCACCTGCTGCGGACCGCGACCGCCGAGACGTTCCGGTCCCGGCTGGCCGGGCTGGACCTCTCCGGCTTCACCGCGCTGGTCGACGAGGACGCGGTGATCGAGACCGGGGAGCTGGTCGGCTCCGCCGAGCTGCTGCGCCAGGTGGGCACCGTCCCCGGGCTGGCCAAGGCGCTCGACCGGCTCGGGCTGGGCGACGCGCCCACCCCGGAGCAGGCCGCGGCCGGCGTGGAGTTCGTCCTGGAGGGGCTGCACCTGACCCGCCGGCTCGGCAAGGACGTCACCGACTCCGGCCGGACCCGCTACGGCGGCCGGGCCTGAGCATGGCCGGCGACCGGTTCCGGTACGGGCAGTGGCGGGGCGGCCCCGACCCGCTCGCGCCCCCGTACGACGTGCGGGGGGCGGTGGACGCCGTCGGCGCCGAGGTGCTGGCCGGCGGCAGCCTCCGGGAGGCGCTGCGGGACCTGCTGCGTCGGGGGCCGCAGGGGCGCGGCGGCCTCGACGACCTCGCCGCCCGGGCCAGGCGGCTGCGCCGGGAGGCGTTGCGCCGGGGTGACCTGGACGGGGCGGTCACCCGGGCCCGGGCCCTGCTCGACCAGGCGCTCGCCGCCGAGCGGGACGAGCTGCGCGGGCGCGACGACGACGACGCGCGCTTCGCCGAGGCGGTGCTGGACAACCTGCCCCGCTCGACGGCCCGCGCCGTGGCGGAGCTGACCGGATACCGGTGGAGCAGTGACGAGGCCCGCCGGACGTACCAGCGGATCCTCGACGGGCTGCGCGACGACGTGCTCGGCCAGCGCTTCGCCGGGCTGCGGGACGCGGTGCGCGCCTCGGCGGACCCGGGCGCGCAGCAGCGGCTCGCCGGGATGATGCGCGACCTGAACGACCTGCTCGCCCGGCACGCCCGGTCGGAGGACACCACCGACGCCTTCGCCGAGTTCATGCGCCGGCACGGCGAGTTCTTCCCGGAGCAGCCGGCCGACGTGGACGAACTGGTCGACGTGCTGGCCCGGCGGTCGGCCGCCGGTGAGCGGCTGATGCGCTCGCTGTCCGACCGGCAGCGCGAGGAGCTGGCCGACCTGATGCGGCAGTCGCTGGGCGACCGGCTCGCCGGGGAGCTGGCCGCGCTGGACGCCAACCTCCGCGCGCTCCGCCCCGACCTGCACCGGGGCCCGGGCGAGCGGGTGCGGGGCGAGCGGCTCCTCGGCTACGGCGAGGCGGCCGGCGCGCTCGGGGAGATCGCCGAGCTGGACGAGCTGCTGGACCAGCTCGACCAGGAGAATCCGGGGGCCACCCTGGACGAGGTCGACGTCGACGCGGTGGCCCGGACGCTGGGCCGGGACGCCGCCGACGACGTACGCCGGCTGCGGGAGCTGGAGCGGGAACTGCGCCGGCAGGGATGGGTGAGCCGGGACGCCGAGGGGCTGACCCTGAGCCCGAAGGCGCTGCGCCGCCTCGGCGGCACCGCGCTGCGGCGGGTCTTCGCGGACCTGACCGCCGGGCCGCGCGGCCAGCACGACCTGCGCTCGGCGGGCGCCGCCGGCGAGGTCAGCGGCGGTTCCCGGCCGTGGGAGTACGGCGACGAGCAGCCCCTCGACGTGGTGCGCACGCTGACCCGGGCGGTCCGCCGCGCCGGCTCCGGCGTGCCGGTGCGGTTGGCCGTCGAAGACTTCGAGGTGGTGGAGACCGAGCGGCGGGCCTCGGCGGCCGTGGTGCTCTGCGTCGACCTCTCCTACTCGATGATCTCCCAGGGCCGGTGGGGCCCGATGAAGCAGACGGCGCTGGCGCTGGCGCACCTGATGGCCACCCGGTTCCCCCAGGACGCGTTGCAGATCATCGGCTTCGGCCTGGAGGCGCTGCCGCTGACCCAGCAGGAGCTGGCCGCCGCCGAGCCCGACATGCGGCAGGGCACGAACCTCCAGCACGCGCTGCGGCTGGCCGCCCGGCACCTGCGGCGGCACCCGGACGCCGAGCCGGTGGTGCTGGTGGTCACCGACGGGGAGCCGACCGCCCACCTGGACCCGGACGACGGGCAGGCGCTGTTCCACTGGCCGTCGCTGCCCGAGACGATCGAGGCGACCGTACGCGAGGTGGACCGGCTCACCCGCTACGGCGCCACGCTCAACCTGTTCATGCTCGGCGACGATCCCGGCCTGCGCCGCTTCGTCGACGCCGTGGCCCGCCGCTCGAAGGGCCGGATGTTCACCCCCGACCTGGAGGACCTCGGCGAGTACGTGGTCTCCGACTACCTGCGCACCCGGCAGCCCCGCCGGCGCTGACCTGGCGGATTCGACGGACCGAGCGGCTGAGCACCCCGTGGCCCCGGCCGGCAGGGAGGCCCGATCCGGGCGCGGTGCAGCGCTCTGGTTGGCCCTCGGGCCTCGGGCGCTGTCGGGCCTCGGGGCGTGCCCGGGCCTTGGGTGCGCCTCGCCTCGGGTGCGCCCAGCCTTGAAGTGCGCCCGGCCTTGGGGCGCGCCTTGCCTCGGGGTGCGCCTTGCCTCGGGGGCGCCGCTTGGACGCTGTCGAGCTGCCCCATTGGTGAGACCACGGTCCGTGCCGATGCCGCGGCCTCGTGCGTGGCCGGAGGTCGTGCCGATGCCGGGCGCCTCGGGCGTTGTGCCAGCCAGAGGCCTCGTCCGACGGGAGGCCGTGCCGGTCAGAGGCCTCGTCCGGGACGGGAGGCTGTACCGGTCAGAGGCCCCGTCCGAAACGGGAGGCTGTACCGGTCAGAGGCCTCGTCCGAAACGGGAGGCCGTGCCGGTCAGAGGCCTCGTCCGGGACGGGAGGCCGTGCCAACCTGGGACCTCGTCCGACGCTACCCCGGAAGGCCCGGTCCCGGCCTGACGACCAGATGCAGCGGCTGGATCTGTCCGGCGAGAGCCGGGAGTCGAAGGAGGAGCGCCGATGCGCGTCGCCTGCCGAGTTCTTCCGGCCCGCCGCTCCTGGTCCTATCGACGGGGCAGCTCGACAGCGTCCGGTCAGCCCTCCGGCCGGCGACGTCCGGGCATGCGTTTCCGGCCGGCCCCTTCCGGGTGAACCGTCCGCGGGAACGCCGGGTCGGACGGCGCGGGCCGGGATTGACTGGGGGCATGGACAGCGGCACGTTGCGGGGGGCGTACGAGGAGGTGCTCGCGGAGGTCGACGCGGGCGGGTTCGGGCCGCCGCCGGCCGGGCAGCTCAGCGCCGAGCAGATCGTCGCCCACCTCGCCGCCAACGACGAGCTGATGACCGAGGCGACCGAGGCGGTCATCGCCGGCTCGCCGTTCGCCTACTACGACCTGGAGACCGTCCACCGCCCGCAGGTGGACGCGCTGGTCGTCGAGTGCGGCGGGCTGGCCGGGCTGGCGACCCTGCTGCGGGCCACCAGCCAGAAGCTCTGCGCGCTGACCGAGCGGCTCGGCCCGGCGGCGCAGACCCCGGTCGAGACCCACCTGCGTGAGGGCTTCGACCTCGTCGTCGACGAGCCGCTGCCCTGGGGCCGCACCCTCGACCTGCACGCCCGCGTCCACCTGCCGAAGCACCTCGCCCAGCTGCGCATGCTGCGCGCCGGCTGAGGGGGTGCGCCGGGGGCGCGTCAGTCGACGACCTGGACGTCCTTCCAGAAGGCGACCCGGTCGCGGACCATCTCCGCCTCCGGCTTGGGCTCCGGGTAGTACCAGACCGCGTCGGCGCTGGTCCGGCCGTCGTGTTCCAGGGTGTAGTAGGACGCGGTGCCCTTCCACGGGCAGACCGTGTGCGTGTCGGACTCGCGGATCAGGTCGGCGCGCAGGGCGGCACGCGGGAAGTAGTGGTTCCCCTCGACCAGCACGGTGTCGTCGCTCTCGGCCACGACCAGGTCGTTCCAGACGGCTTTCGGCATGGCTCCACGCTATGTCGCCGGGCCGGCGACGGCCAGTCACCCGACGACGTCGCGAACGCGGGCGTGGAGGTCCCACACCGCGGGCGCCTGGCGCGTACAGTGATCGCATGTGTGCGGTCCGTGTGGATCATCATCCGGTCGACCACGACGGCGCGGTGGCCCAGTTGCGACGGTCCTATGCGGCGGTGCCCGCGGGCGAACCGGTGCGGCTCGCCAAGCGCACCTCCAACCTGTTCCGCCCCCGGTCCGCCCCCAGCGCGCCGGGCCTGGACGTCAGCGGGCTCACCGGCGTGCTCGCCGTCGACCCGGTCGCCCGCACGGCCGACGTGCAGGGCATGTGCACCTACGAGGACCTGGTCGACGCGACCCTGCCGCACGGGCTCATGCCGCTGGTGGTGCCGCAGTTGCGCACCATCACCCTCGGCGGGGCGGTGACCGGGCTCGGCATCGAGTCGACGTCGTTCCGCAACGGCCTGCCGCACGAGTCGGTGACCGAGATGGACGTGCTGACCGGGGCCGGCGAGATCGTCACCGCCCGCCCCGAGGGCGAGCACGCCGACCTCTTCGCGGCGTTCCCCAACTCGCTGGGCAGCCTGGGCTACGCGACCCGGCTGCGCATCGAGCTGGCGCCGGTACGCCGCTTCGTGGCCCTGCGCAACGTCCGGTTCACCCGGCTGGAGGCCCTCGCCGACGCGCTTGCCGAGGTCACCGCGACCCGGTCCTGGGCCGGCGAGGCGGTGGACGCGATGGACGGGGTGATGTTCAGCCCCGGCGAGGCCTACCTGGTGCTCGGCACCTTCACCGACGACGCCCCGCGGGTCAGCGACTACACGGGCCAGGAGATCTACTACCGGTCGGTGCGCCGGCACACGCGCGACGCACTGACCACGTACGACTATCTCTGGCGCTGGGACACCGACTGGTTCTGGTGCTCGGCGGCGTTCGGGGTGCAGCACCCGGTCCTGCGGCGGGTCTGGCCCGCGCGGTGGCGGCGCAGCGACGTCTACCACCGGTTGGTCCGGTTGGAGCACCGGCACGGCGTGGCCGCCCGGATCGACCGCCTGCGCGGCCAACCGGCGCGCGAGCGGGTGGTGCAGGACGTGGAGATCCCGCTGGAGCGGACGGCGGAGTTCCTGCGCTGGTTCGCCCGCACCGTCGGGATGACCCCGGTCTGGCTGTGCCCGCTGCGGCTGCGCGAGCCGTCCGGTCCGGGGTCGGCCCGGGCCTGGCCGCTCTATCCGCTCCGAGCTGGACAGAACTACGTGAACGTCGGCTTCTGGGGGAGCGTGCCGATCGCGGCCGGGGCCGCCGACGGCGATGTCAACCGCGCGATCGAGCGCACGGTGTCGGAGTCGGGCGGCCACAAGTCGCTCTACTCCGACGCGTACTACGACCGGGAATCCTTCGACCGGCTCTACGGCGGCGCGACGTGGCGCGCGGTGAAGGACCGTTACGACCCGGACCATCGGCTCACCGGACTGTACGAGAAGGCGGTAGCACGAGCATGAGCCTGACCGATCGAGACCAGGGGGCGGCGAGCGCTCCCGCCAGTCCGCCGGCGGGGAGCCGGCGCCCGGGTCCGACCGTGGCGGACGTCGTCCGCGCGTTGACCACCGGGGCCCTCCCGGTGCGGGTCACCGGGTACGACGGCAGCGCGGTGGGCCCGGCCGATGCCGGGATCACCCTGTCGATCCGTTCCGAGCGGGGCCTGACCTACCTGCTCACCGCCCCGGGCGATCTGGGCATGGCCCGGGCGTACGTCGGCGGCGACCTGGCGTTGCAGGGGGTGCACCCGGGCGACCCGTACGAGGCGTTGCGGGTGCTCAAGGACGAGCTGCGGCTGCGTACGCCGTCGCTGGCCGAGGGGCTGGCCCTCGTGCGCGGGCTCGGCTGGGAGCGGCTGGTGCCGCCGCCGCCCCCGCCGCAGGAGGCGCTGCCGCGCTGGAAGCGCCTGATGAACGGGCTGCGGCACTCCCGGACCCGCGACAGCACCGCGATCTCGCACCACTACGACGTCTCGAACGCCTTCTACGAGAAGGTGCTCGGCCCGTCGATGACGTACACCTGCGCGGTCTTCCGCTCGCCCGACGACACGCTGGAGGAGGCGCAGGCGGCCAAGTACGACCTGGTGGCGCAGAAGCTGGCGCTCAAGGCGGGGATGCGGCTGCTCGACGTGGGCTGCGGGTGGGGCGGCATGGTCCGACACGCGGCCCGCGAGTACGGCGTGAAGGCGCTCGGGGTGACCCTGTCCCGGGCGCAGGCCGAGTGGGCGCGGGCGGCGATCGAGCGGGAGGGTCTGACCGGCCTGGCCGAGGTGCGCCACCTCGACTACCGCGACGCGCCGCGCGAGCAGTTCGACGCGGTCTCCTCGATCGGCCTGACCGAGCACATCGGAGTGCGCAACTACCCGGCCTACTTCGGCGCCCTGTCCGACCGGCTGCGGCCGGACGGCCGGCTGCTCAACCACTGCATCACCCGGGCCGACAACCACGCGCCGCACCGCTCGGGCGCGTTCATCGACCGGTACGTCTTCCCCGACGGGGAGCTGGCCGGCCCGGGGCGCGTGGTCAGCGAGATCCACGACGTCGGGCTGGAGGTGCAGCACGAGGAGAACCTGCGGCTGCACTACGCGCTGACCCTGGCCGCCTGGTGCCGCAACCTCGTGGCGCACTGGGACTTCTGCGTCTCGGAGGTGGGGCCGGGCACGGCCCGGGTCTGGGGCCTCTACATGGCCGGGTCCCGGCTGGCGTTCGAGCGCAACGGCATCCAGCTGCACCAGGTGCTGGCCACCCGCAACGGCCCGGAGGGGGCGAGCGGCTACCCGCTGCGCCCCGACTGGCTGGCCTGATCGGCGTCCGACAGCCGCGCCGACCATCGGCGCGGCTGTCGTCGAACCAATTGACAAAGAAGTTTTGTACGTACAAACTGATTTTGCCATGAGAGACGTCCTGTACCTGGAACAGATCGAGCAGGCCGAGGTCCTGCTCAAGCCGCAGCGCGTCGAAGTGCTGCGGCAACTGGCCGAGCCGCGCACCTGCACCGAGGTCGCCACCCGGCTGGAGCAGACGCCGCAGCGCGTCTACTACCACGTCAAGCAGCTCGTCGCCGCCGGGCTGGTCGAGCTGGTCAGCGAGCGCAAGGTCCGGGGCATCACCGAGGGCATCTACCAGGCCGCCGCCCGGTCCTACTGGCTGTCCCCCCGGCTGGTCGGCCGGATCGGCCTGCGTCGGGCCCGCGACGAGCTGAGCCTCGGCCACCTGCTGGACCTGATGGAGGAGGTCCAGGCGGACGTCGCCGCGCTGGACCGCGCCGCCCCCGAGCTCCCCTCGATCGGGGTCGCCGGCGAGATCCGGGTGCCACCGGAGCTTCGCCCGCAGTTCCTGCACGACCTGCAGACCGCTCTGCAGGACCTGTTCACGCGCTACGGCGGTGCCGAGGGCGACGCCTTCAAGCTCGCCGTGGCCTGCTATCCGAAGGGGAAAGAACGTGACTGAACCGATGAGGCTGCCCGTCCGTCTCGCCGCGCCGGCGGAGGCCGTCCGCCGCGCCCTGACCGACCCGGCCGAGCTGCGCGTCTGGCTGGCCGAGCACGCCGAGGTCGACCTGCCGAGACGGTACGAGTTCTGGGGCCGGCACACGCCCGAGGGCGACGCGCCGCACCAGCGGCTGCTGCACGCCGACGACGACACGCTGCGCTTCGCCTGGCTGCTCGACGGGGTGGAGACCACCACCGAGTTCGCCCTGCGCGCCGAGGGTCCCGAGACCACGGTGCTGACGCTCAGCCAGAGCCACTTCGACTTCGCCGAGGCGATGAGCGGCAGCACCATCCGGGGCGTGCTCCAGACGTTCTGGAGTATGTCGCTGGCCAACCTGGCCGCCCACCTGGAAGGGCAACCGCTGCTGCCGAAGGTCGACTTCACCTCCGCCGAGATGCGCGGCGAGCTGCTGATCGACGCGCCGACGGCGAAGGTGTTCGAGTCGCTGACCGACTCCGCGCAGGCCAGCGCCTGGTTCGGCTACCCGATCGGCATCGAGCCCTGGGTCGGCGGCCGCTACGCCATGGGCGGCTTCGAGCACGGCTACGCGGCCAAGGTCGTCGACCTGGAGCCGGGCCGGAAGCTGTCGGTGGACTGGGGGCCGACGGGCGTCACCACCTGGGAGCTGGCCGAGTCGCAGGGGAGGACGAAGCTGACCTTCGTGCAGTCCGGCTTCGACGAGCAGCACCCCCCGTACGGGGCCTGGGCCGGGTCGGTCTCGGGGCTGTTCGAGCTGCGCCGCTTCCACGAGATGGAGAACTGGCAGCCGATCTGGCTCCCCGCCGAGGTGCCGGGCCTGGAGCCCGTGAGGGCGACGAGCTGACGTAGGCGTACCGGGCGCGGTCCCGCCGTGGGCCGCGCCCGGAACCGGTCGGAATCGCAGGTGATAGTCGGGCCCCGGGTGGGTACTGACGGGCGATGTTCTTCATCTTCGGGCTCCGCACCAAGGTCAGCCAGTCCGGCGTGGCGCAGCAGGTCTGCCGCAACTGCCGTAACCACGCCGCGCAGGTGGTCACGCGCCGGTCGACGAAGTTCAGCCTCTTCTTCGTGCCGATCATCCCGATCCGCACCCGCTACGTGCAGCAGTGCACCTTCTGCGGCGCCCAGTACGAGATCTCCCGGTCCGAGGCCGAGCGCCTTCCGGTCGGCTGAGCCCCACCGATGGCCCGCTTCCTCTGTTGGCTGATCGGCCGGCAACCTGCCGTGCCCGCCCCGGCGCCCGTGCACACCGTCTCGCGGCCGCCGTGCACCCCCGGACGCCGCCGCCGTCGCCGCGACCGCCGGCCGCTGGCCGGCACCGCCCTGCCCCGTTCGCCCTGGAACCGCTCCGCCGGGCGCTGACCGTATCGTGATCCGCCGAGTCTCGGCGGACTGGTCGGGCCGTGCCAGGATGTGGCGGTGTCGTACCCCCCTCATGCGTCGTACCCGCACATGCCCGGCCCCGTGACGCCGATGGTGTACCCCCACCCGGTCGCGCCCCCGCCGGGCTACGCGGTGCTCGTCGTCTCGGTGAACCGTGGCCCCTACATCGTGCCCGCGCCGACCACGAGCAAGTTCAAGATCGACGGCCAGTCGGTGCCGATCCCCGGTGAGGGCACCTGGCACGTGGTGATCCCCGCCGGGCCGCACGACGTCCGGTACACCGACTTCCTGGGCATGCCGCTGATCACCACCGCGCTGGTCGCCCAGCCCGGCGTGGCGTACCACCTGTCGTTCCGCTTCGGTGGCTGGCGCAACCGCGCCTACGACGGGTACGGCACCGACGTGACGAAGTTCGGGCTCTGGTCGAACTACAGCATCGCGCTGCTCACGCTCGGCGTGTTCGGGCTGCTCTGCTGCGGTGTGCTGGGGCCGTTCACCACCATGCTCTGAGCCGGTTCCGGCCCGGCTGACGGCTGCGCCGCATGCCACCCGCCGGGGCGGCGCCCGGCGCGGGCGGCGGGGACCGCCTATCGTGGCGGATCGTGACGAGCACCGAGGAACGACTGGCCGCGATCCGCGGCGGCGTGCCACCGAGGCGGCACAACGCGCGCACCATCGCCGCCCTGACCGGCAACCCGGGCTGCACCCGACGGGCGGTGCTGGACGGCGCGGGGGTCGACAAGCCGAAGCTGGCCGAGCGGATCGGGTTTCCCGCCCGGTTCGGGCAGTCCCGGTTCGCCATCACCCGCGGCAACGCGTTCGAGGCGCAGGTCAAGGCCGACGGCGGGGCCGAGCTGCTGCGGCTGGTCGCCGAGCGGTTGGGCGTACCCGTGCCGGCGGCGGCGAGCTGGACGGACCTCGGCGACGGCGCCGAGGACGACACGGCCGCCCGGCATCGACGCTCCGCCGCGCTGCTGACCGGCGCCGCCCCCGGTGGGGCGGACGACACCGCCGCGCTGTTCGACCACCCGCTGCTCGGTCTGGACGTCGCCGGCCGCCGGGTGCACCTGGAGCCGGACCTGGTCGCCGCCCGGCTCGCCGGCCGGTTCCACGTCGTCGAGATCAAGTCGTTCCCGGTGGTGGACGGCCAGGCCGACCCGGCCAAGGTGTCCGCCGCCGCGATCCAGGCCGCCGTCTACGTGCTGGCCCTGCGCGAGCTGCTCGGCGCCGCCGGCCACGACCCGGAGCTGGTGTCGCACGACGCGGTGCTGGTCTGCCCGCGCGACTTCGCCAACCAGCCGGTGGCCAGCCTGGTCGACGTGCGCAAGCAACTGCTGGTGTTGCGCCGCCAGCTCGACCGGATGGCCCGGGTCGACGCGCTGCTGGCCGCCGTGCCCGGGGACTTCACGGCCGACCTGACGGCCGAGCCGGCGGCCCTGCTCGCCGCGCTGTCGACCGTGGAGGCTCGCTACGCGCCCGACTGCCTGGCGGCCTGCGAGCTGGCGTACTTCTGCCGCCACGAGGCGCGCGGCCACACCGGGGCGCTGGGCCGGCCGGTCCGGGAGGCGCTCGGCGGGGTCGCGGAGGTCGACGAGGTGCTGGCGCTGGCCGCCGGCGAGCGCACGCCGGAGCCCGGGCAGGAGGAGGCCGCCGCGCTGCTGCGGGCCGCCGCCCGGCTGCGCGCCGACGCCCTCGCGGGGACCCCCGCATGAGTACGCCGGCCGCCCGTCGCCACCACCCGGCCGATCCCTCGCCGCCCCGCGCCGGTTCACTCGCGAGGCCGGGGCGAGCGGCGCGGCCACCAGCCGCCGCCGGCCGTGCGGGCAGGTCGGCGTGAGCACATTGCGCGCGCTGGCCCGGGCCCAGGCGCTCGCCGCCGGGGTGGCCCAGCCGGTGGCGACCGTCCGGCACCTGCACCTGGCCGAGCGACCGCTGGTGCTGGTGCCGCTGGCGATGGCCGGCGAGGCGAACGCGCCGCTGGCGGCGCTGGTCGGCGACGCCCCGGACGCGGCGCGGCTGCTGATCGTGCCGCAGCCCCGCAACCGCGACCAGCGGTTCGCGTTCGCCGCCGAGCTGGCCGGGATCGTGCTGCCCTACCTGGACGGTTTCCGGGGCGTCTCCGAGGCGGTGCCGGTCGACCGGGGCCGGGACGTGCGCTACCGCCACGTCGACGCCCCGCAACTGCTGGTGCCGAACCCCGCCGGGATCACCTTCCTGCGGCTGCTCGGCCGCTCCACCCGCTTCCGCCGCCCCGACGGGGAGTATCCGGTGCACCCGTCGGTGCCGGTGCTCGGGCGCTGGCTGACGTTCTTCGCCGAGCGGGCCGAGCATCCGGGCTCGTCGGCGCTGCTGGCGATGACCGACGCGCTGACGCTGCACTGGGCCACCGGGCAGAGCGTGGTGGAGGACCTGCACCTGCCGGCGCTGCTCGGCTGGATCGACCCGCCCGCCGGGCTCACCGGCGCCGAGGCGGCGGCGCGGGCCGAGGACCCGGCGACCTGCCCGCCCGCCGGCCCGGCCACCGACCCCGACTTCGACAACCAGCGGCTCGCCCCGGCCATCGCCGCGTACACCGACGCCGAGGACGACCCGGCCGCGCGCGCCAGGGCGTACGCGGAGCTGGCACGGCTGCTGCGCGACCAGCTCGCGCCCACCTGGGAGCTGATGTGGCGCGGCGTGGGGCTGCTGCGCGGCCTGCCCCCGGGCGCCCGGGTGGCCGGCCGCTGGGACGGCGACAAGGACGCCTTCACCGGCTACGCCGAGCACGTCGACTCCGGCGGCGCGCCGCAGCCCCGCCGGGACGGGGCGGTGGCGGCCGCCCAGCGGCTGCACCGGCTGGAACGGGCCCTGACCTCCTACGCGGTGCAGCGCGCCTACGACGACCCGCTGGTGATGGCGGAGCACCGGCTGACCGGGGAGGCGTTCGTCGGCGAGGTGACCCTGGCCGACCCGAAGCGGGTGGACGACAGCGGCAAGCGGCCGGTGCTGCGCCCCCGGGTCCAGCTGGTCACCACCGAGCCGGTGCCGATGCCGCCCGGCGCGACGCTGTACTCGCCGGCCCGGCCGGCGCAGAAGGCCCGGGTGGTCTTCGTCACCCCGGCGGCGGACGGCAAGACCGAGGTGGTGCTGGAGCTCTCCGGCGGGATGGGCCGGGGGCTGACCGCGCCGCCGGGCAGCGTGCCCGAGGTGGGGGAGCGGCTCTGCTACACCACCCTGTCGGACGCGTTCATGCCGGTCGGCGCGTTCCCGGCCCCGGAGGAGACGCCCTGGACGCACGGCGGACCGCCGACCCCCGCCGGCGACGAGGCCCGCGACGCCGACGCGGATCGGGCTTGACCCTCACGTGACGGCAGGCGGGAGCCTCGTTTGCGGAAGGGAGGGAAACCATGGCCTACACGGTGGGACAGGTGGCGAAGGCGGCCGGGGTGACCGTGCGGACGCTGCACCACTACGACGAGATCGGGCTGCTCACGCCCGGTGGCCGCAGCAGCACGGGCTACCGGCGCTACGACGACGCCGACCTGGAGCGGTTGCAGCACATCCGCTACTACCGGGAGCTGGGGTTCCCGCTGGAGGAGATCGCCGCGATCCTCGACGACCCGGCGAGCGACCCGGCGGCGCACCTGCGCCGCCAGCACGAGCTGCTGACCGTACGGATCGGACGGCTCCAGGAGATGGTCGCGGCGATCGAGTTCGCGATGGAGGCGAGCAGGTTGAACATCCCACTCACCCCGCAGGAGCGGTTCGAGGTCTTCGGCGACTTCGACCCGGAGGCGTACGCCGAGGAGGCCGAGCAGCGCTGGGGCGGCAGCGAGGCGTACCGGGAGTCGAACCGGCGCGTGTCCCGCTACACGAAGGACGACTGGCTGCGGAACAGGGCGGAGAACGAGGACTGGGGCCGGCGGTTCGCCGAGGTGATGTCCTCGGGCGCGCCGGCGGACAGCCCGGCGGCGATGGACCTGGCCGAGGCGCACCGGCAGCTGATCAGCCGCTGGTTCTACGAGTGCTCGTACGAGATCCACACCGGGCTGGCCGACATGTACGTGGCGGACGAGCGGTTCACCGCGTACTTCGAGAAGATCAGGCCGGGGATGGCCGCGTACCTGGGCGAGGCCATCCACGCCAACGCGATCACCCGCGCCTGAGGCGCGGCCGTCCCCGGAGGTCACAGTGCTCATCGTCGCCGGCAGTCTCTACGTCGAACCGGACCAGCGGGACGCCTACCTCGCCGACTGCGTGGAGGTCGTCCGGCAGGCGCGGTCCGCGCCGGGCTGCGTCGACTTCGCGATGGGCGCGGACCTGGTCGAGCCGGGCCGGATCAACGTCTACGAGCGCTGGGAGTCCGAGGGGCAACTGCTCGACTTCCGGGGCTCCGGTCCCTCGACGGAGCAGGCGGTGGCGATCCGCGGCGCCGAGGTGCACCGGTACCTGATCTCCGGCGTCGAGGCGCCCTGACCGGGCCGGCCGGGCGGCACGCCGTCCGGCCGGCGCGGTCGGACGGTCGCGGAGGGGTGCGGGCGAGCCGGCGGACCACCTCGCCGCCGGTGGCGGTCGGCCCGGGGCCTACCGCGGCGGGGGCCCCGGCGTTGGCGGCAGGCCCGGGGCGAGGCGGCGCAGCGCGGTGAACGTGGGGACCAGCGCGTCGTAGAGCCCGGCGAAGAGCGGCAGCAGGGCGGCGTAGGTGGCGGCGGCGGCCGGGTCCGGGCGGGCCGTCTCCTCGATGCGCACCAGGTCGGCGGCGACGTCGATGGAGGGGATCAGCCCCAGCGCCTGCATGCCGAGCAGCGCCGCGCCGAAGCCGGAGCCCTCGCGCGTGGCGGGGAAGCGCACCGGCACGCCGAGCACGTCGGCCAGCATCTGCCGCCACAGCGGGCTGCGCGCGAAACCGCCGCTGGCCCGGATCTCCCGGACCTCGTTGCCGGCGGCGCGCACCGAGGCCAGCACCAGCGCCAGCTGCTGGCAGACGCCCTCCAGCGCGGCCCGCACCAGGTGGGCCCGGCGGTGCCCGTTGGTCAGCCCCACGTACGCGCCGCGCGGCAGCGCACTCCAGTGCGGGGCGCGCTCGCTGAGCAGGTACGGCAGCATGATCAGGCCGCCGGAGCCGACCGGCGCCTCGGCGGCCAGCGCCAGCAGCTCCTCCTCGGCGTGCTCGCCGAGTTCCGGGGCGAGCGCGTCGCCGACCCATTCGAGCACGATGCCGCCGTTGTTGATCGCCCCGCCCACCACCCAGCGGTGCTCGGTCAGCGCGTAGCAGAACACCCCGCCGAGCGGGTCGACGCCGGGGCGCTCCACCATCACCCGCATCGCGCCGCTGGTGCCGATCGTGCAGGCCATCACGCCCGGGGCGACCGCGCCCAGCCCCAGGTTGGCCAGCGGGCCGTCCCCGGCGCCGACGACCACCCTCGTGCCCCGGGGCAGCCCGGTCGCCGCGGCGGCCTCGGCGGTGAGGCCGGGCAGCACGGTGGTGGTGGGCACCAGCTCCGGCAACTGCTCCGCGGTGATCCCGGCGACGCCGAGCGCCTCCTCGTCCCAGGACAGCTGGCTCAGGTCCATCAGCCCGGTCGCGGAGGCGACCGAGTGGTCGGTCACCAGCGCGTCGCACAGCCGCAGCAGCACCCAGTCCTTGATGCCCACCCAGTACGCCACCCGCCCGAACAGCACCGGCTCCTGCTCGGCGAACCAGAGCAGCTTGGGCAGCGGCGCCATCGGATGGACCGGGGTGCCGGTGCGGCGGTGCAGCGCCAACCCGGACGGGACCGCGCGCAGCCGTTCGGCCTGCCGGCTGGCCCGCGAGTCGGCCCAGGTGAGCGACGGGGTGATCGGGTGGCCGTCCGGGTCCAGGCCGATCAGGCTGTGCATCGCCGTGCCGAAGGAGAGCCCGGCGACCGGCCGGTCCAGCTCCGCCACGACCGTGCGCACCGACTCCAGCACCGCCGCGTGGATGTGCCGCGGGTCCTGCTCCGCGTAGCCGGGGTGCGGCTCGTCGAGCGGGTAGCCGACCGAGTGGTGGGCGAGCTGGGCACCGTCCACGTCGTACGCGACCGCCTTGGTGCTGGTGGTGCCGATGTCGACGCCGATCACCACGGGGCGGAGCGGTTCGCCCACCGGTCCCACCCCCTCGTCGACCCCGGGTGCCGCCGACGTTACCCAGCGTCCGGGTGGTCCGTAGGGGGAACAACCCGGTTTCCCGGTCGGGTCTTCCTCGGCACGCCCGCGCCCGGCGAGAATGCCGGTCGTGTGAACTTCTCACACGTCCACCGGACGGGAGGAAGTCCCGATGAGGCCAAGGCCGCTCTGCGCACTGGTCACCGCCCTCGCCACGGTCGCCACCACCGCGGTCGCCGGCGTCCCGCCGGCCGCCGCGCGGCACGGTGACGGCGGCTACTCGGCGGAGATCCGCCGGGCGTCCTACGGCGTCCCGCACATCACCGCCCGCTCCTTCGCCAGCCTCGGCTTCGGCGTCGGTCACGTCCAGGCCGAGGACAACATCTGCGTCATCGCGGAGAAGGTCGTCACGGTCAACGCCGAGCGGTCCCGCTACTTCGGGGCGGCGAGCCCCACGGACCCGAACGTGCGCAGCGACCTGTTCTTCCGCAAGGCGATCGACGACGGCACGGCGGAGCGGCTGCTGCTCGGGCCCCGCGACGGCGTGCACTCCCCGTCTGACGAGGTCCGCGACCAGATCCGCGGCTTCGTCGCCGGCTACAACAACTACCTGCGCCACACCGGCGCGGCCAACCTCACCGACCCGGCCTGCCGGGGCAAGCCGTGGGTGCGCCCGCTGACCGAGCTGGACATGTGGCGTACGAGCTGGGCCAGCATGGTCCGGGCCGGCTCGCGGGCGGTGCTCGACGGGATCGTCGCCGCCGCCCCGCCCACGGCCACCGGCCCGGCCGCCGTCCTCGACGCGCCGGGCGCCGCGGCGATCGTCGCCGCCCGCGACGGCGCGCCCGCCGGCGTCGGCAGCAACGCCTACGGGCTGGGCGCGCAGGCCACCACACACGGCGGCGGGATGGTGCTGGCCAACCCGCACTTCCCGTGGGAGGGGGCGGAACGCTTCTACCGGATGCACCTGAAGGTCCCGGGCCGCTACGACGTGGAGGGCGCGGCGCTGGTCGGCGACCCGATCATCGAGATCGGGCACAACCGCACGCTCGCCTGGAGCCACACCGTCTCCACCGCCCGGCGCTTCGTCTGGCACCGGCTCGCGCTGGTCCCCGGCGACCCCACCTCGTACTACGTGGACGGCCGGGCCCGGAAGATGACCACCCGCGCGGTCACCGTCCAGGTGCCCGCCCCGGGCGGCGGCACCGTGCCGGTCAGCCGCACCTTCCACGACACCCACTTCGGTCCGGTGGTCGTCGTCCCCGGCACCTTCGACTGGACCACCACCGCGGCGTACGCGATCACCGACGCCAACGCGACCAACAACCGCGCCTTCGACGGCTGGCTCGAGATGGGCCGGGCGAAGACGGTCCGCGAGCTGAAGCAGGTCCTCGACCGGCACCAGTTCCTGCCCTGGGTGAACGTGATCGCCGCCGACGCGCGCGGCGAGGCGCTCTACGCCGACCACTCGGTGGTGCCCCGGGTGACCGACGAGCTGGCCGCCGCCTGCATCCCCGCGCCGTTCCAGCCGCTCTACGCCACCAGCGGCCAGGCCGTCCTGGACGGCTCCCGGTCGGCCTGCGCGCTGGGCCGCGACCCCGACGCGGCGGTGCCCGGCATCCTCGGCCCGGCGCACCTGCCGATCCGGTTCCGCGCCGACTACGTGACCAACTCCAACGACAGCCACTGGCTGGCCAACCCGGAGGCGCCGCTGGAGGGCTACCCGCGGATCGTCGGCAACGAGCGCACCGAGCGCAGCCTGCGCACCCGCCTCGGCGTGGAGCAGGTGCGGGGGCGGCTCGCCGGCACCGACGGGCTGCCCGGGCGGGGCTACACCACGTCCCGGCTCTGGCAGACGGTCTTCGGCAACCGCGCGTACGGCGGCGAACTGCTCCGCGACGACCTGGTGGCGCTCTGCGCCGCGCACCCCAGCGCGACCGCCTCGGACGGGACCACCGTCGACCTGCGCGGGGCCTGCGCGGCGCTGAAGGGCTGGGACCTGCGCGTCGACCTGGACAGCCGGGGCGCGCACCTGTTCACCGAGTTCGCCCTGTCGGGCGGCATCCGGTTCGCCGACGCGTTCGACGCCGCCGACCCGGTGCGCACCCCGAGCCGGCTGAACACCGCCGACCCGCGCGTGCTCACCGCGCTCGCCGACGCGGTCCGCAAGCTCGCCGGCATCCCGCTCGACGCGCGCCTGGGCGACGTCCAGACCGAACCGCGCGGCGACCGGCGGATCCCGATCCACGGCGGACGCGCCGAGGCCGGCGTGTTCAACATGATCATCAGTCCGCTGGCGCCCGGCGTCGGCTATCCGAAGGTGGTGCACGGCTCGTCCTTCGTGATGGCCGTCGAGCTGGGCCGCGACGGCCCCTCGGGGCGGCAGATCCTCACCTACTCGCAGTCGGCCAACCCGAACTCGCCCTGGTACGGCGACCAGACCCGGCTCTACTCGGGCAAGGGCTGGGACACCATCAAGTACACGGAGGCGCAGATCAAGGCCGACCCGAACCTGCGCACCTACCGGGTGGGGGAGGGCCGCCGCCACTGACCCGCCGCCCGTCGCGCCCGTCCGGTCACCGCGACCGGGCGGGCGCGACCGCGTGCACGGCTGCGCGGTTCGGGGTGGTGCGGTCCGGACCTGGCCTCCTTTCAGATCTTGGCAACAAACGGCCCCTCCGGGGGCCCTTTCGTACCAAGATCTACACCGGCGCCTATCGACCGTGGCCGGTGCCGGTTTCGTGGCGGCTGTCCGGTGCGGTGGGGCGCGCCGCCGGACACGCCCGATGGACGCGAAGCGACTCGACGAAATCCACCTAACGTCCGTTTTCGCCCGTCGTTCGGTCATTTTGCCCGTTGCGGCGTGTCCCCGCCGGCCGTTGTCACAGTTGACAGCTGTGACACCCCGGTTGGTGGCCTGCGCGGCGAAGGAGTCGGCGTGGCAAGGACTGATTCGACGGGTTCCACGTGGCGGTACCGGTGGGTGCACCGGCAGAACGAACGGCGGCGGCGGGAGTTCCGCAGCGCCGACAAGGCATGGCGACGACGCGACGACGAACTGCGCCGCCTGCGTACCCTCGCCGAGGAGTTCCAGGGCTCGGCCGCGGCGGGCGCCGGCCTGCCCCTGGAGCTGGCGCCCGACGAGGTGGTGTTCTGGGTGCTGCCGGCCGCGCAGCTGGTGGAGGTCCGACACACCACCGTGCTGCCCGCGCCCGACCTCACGGTCGCTCCGACGGCCGCGCCGCCGCGGCCCCGCAAACCCGACGGCATCCGGGTCGCCGACGCCGGCATGGCGGTGATCACCAACCGCCGGCTGGTGCTGCTCGGCGGTCGCGGCCGGCGCGACTGGGCGTACGGGAAGATGACCGGCCTGGCCCACGACCCGCACGCGCCGGTCACCCTGATGCAGGTGCTGGACCGGCGGCGCACCTCCGGGCTGATGCTGCCCGCCGACGTCGCCGCCGACTTCCGGTTCAAGCTGACCCTGGCCTTCGCCGACGCCATCGAGCAGCGCGGCGCGGTGCTCGACCAGCTCGACGAGGCGATCGCCGAGCACGCGCAGCTCAAGCCGTTCCGGCCGCTGATCGCCACCCCGGCGCAGGCCCGGCCGTTCGCGTTCGTGCCCGGCGGCCGGCGCACCGTGGCCGTCGCCGCCGGCATCGCCCTGCTGGTGCCCGCCGCGCTGCTGGACACCGACCCCTCCGACCCGACCGGCTCCGAGGTCGCCGTCGCCGCCACCCCCGCGCCGGGCGCCTCCGCCGTCCCACCCGTCGCCCTCCCGGCCGCGCCGGCGAAGGCGTCGCCGGCCGCGTCGAAGCCGCGACGCGGCACCGCCCCGCCCTCGCCGACAGCCACCCGCGAGCGGC
Organism: Micromonospora sp. NPDC023644; assembly: GCF_040640115.1. Classification (NCBI taxonomy): domain Bacteria; kingdom Bacillati; phylum Actinomycetota; class Actinomycetes; order Micromonosporales; family Micromonosporaceae; genus Micromonospora; species Micromonospora sp. NPDC023644. Next base: position 158,941 of record NZ_JBFABA010000009.1, read on the forward strand.
TCTGCGGCGCCCCCGTCAACCCGATGGGGTACGACTTCTGCGGCGGCGACCGCGTCCGCAGGCCGGCCGTCGAGATCTGCGACTGGTTCGACTGCACGCCCGAGTTCTGGGCCGGCCGGGGCTACCTGGTGCAGTGCGGCGACGGCTCGGTCAGCCTCACCGGCGGGCGGCGCGACGCCTGCGCCGCGCACGACGGGGTGCGCCGCACGGTCTGGCGCTGATCGGTGCCGCCGACGCGGCCGGCATGCCGGACCGGACATCGGTCCCGTTCAACGTGGAGACCTGCCACGGCTGCGGCCAGCGGAGGATCCACATGCGGGACGCTGTCGAGCTGATGTCGTAGACGACTCAGCTCGACAGCGTCGTACGACCCCGCACCCGCCGACCGGCCCGGCGACCGGCCGGCCGGGGGGTGGCGCGGCCGGCGCATGATGTTTCCTGTGATCAACCTGAAGGGCGACCGGCGTCGCAAGAAGAAGAAGGACTACTTCGACAACTGCGACGCGTGCAACTGCAACATGCCCAGCTGCGACGTGCCCTGCTGCGACCTGGGGCTCTTCTCGTTCCTGCTCACCCTCGGCGCGCTGTTCGCCCGGCTCGTGGCGCCCGGGCGGGCGTCGACGCCGCCGAGGACCGCCGCCGGGCGGGCGCCGCTGGTGGACCGGGCCGGGCGGGCCGCGATCCTGGGTTACCGGCGCTGGCTGTCGCACCGCTGGCCCGGGCAGTGCCGCTTCACCCCGACGTGCAGCGCGTACGGGCTGGCCGCCGTGGAGCGGTACGGGCTGGCCGTCGGCGGGCGGCTGGCCGCCGACCGGCTGCGCCGCTGCCGGCCCGACGTGCCGCGCGGCACCCACGACCCGGTGCGCTGACCGGGCACCCGTGAACCCGGTGCGCTGACCGGGCACCCGTGAACCCGGTGCGCTGCCCGCCGGTGTGCCCCTGAGCTGCGTGGATGCCTCATCGTCGCCCCGGGGATCGGTCATGATGGCAGCATGGAGATCCGCTCCGACGACGGCGCCCGGGTGAGGATGCGGCCCGTGGGCTACCAGCCCGGGGTCGAGCCGCCGGACGACCCGGACGAGGCGGCGGACTGGGACGACTGGCTGCTCGTCGAGACCGACGCCCGCACCGCCGACGGGCAGGCCTGGTCGCATTTCACGCCCTGCCTGACGGTGGCCGAGGCGTACGTGCTGGCGGGCTGGCTGCGGCAGCAGGCCGAGACGACCGGCGACCCGGCGGAGCCCTCGGCGGTGGTGCGCTTCACCGAGCCGAACCTGGCCTTCCGCGCCTGGGTGCTGCGCCGCCGCCGGCTGGCGCTGACCGTCGAGTTCGCGTACGAGTCCCTGCCGCCGTGGATGCGGCGGCAGCCGCTCGGCGCGGTCTACCCGCTGACGCTCACCGTCTCCGCCGACGCCCTCTCCGTGGCCGCGGAGCAGTGGGCGCGGGAGGCCGACGCGTACCCCCGCCGGGTCGCCTCCTGACGGCTGGCGGCGCCGGGGGTCTGGGCGCGGTGGCGGGACCTGCCGCCCCTGCCGTCGGACCGCGCGTCACCCCGGCGGGGCGAGGTCGGGGACGGTGAGCGAGCCGTCCGGGCCGAGCGGGAAGCCCGGGTTCCAGGCGATCTCCCAGACGTGTCCGTCGGGGTCGGCGAAGCAGCCGGCGTAGCCGCCGTAGAAGGTTTCCCGCGCCGGCACGGTCACCTGCGCCCCGGCGTCGGCCGCCGCCGTCAGCAGGTCGTCGACCTCGCCCCGGGAGCGGACGTTCTGCGCCAGCGTCAGCCCGCCGAACCCGCCCGCGCCCTGGTCGGGCACGCCCGCGTCGGCGGCCAGCTTCTCCCGACCCCACAGCACCAGCGCCAGGCCGCCGGCCTGGAAGAAGACGGTCTCCTCGACCTCCTGGCCGCGCCAGCCGAGCCGCTCGTAGAAGGCGCGCGCCCGGGTCACGTCGGCGACGCCGAGCGTGACGAGACTGATCCGCTGCTCCATCACCCGACGACCTCCACGCGCGAGCCGCACCGTCCACCGTCACCGTAGCGCCGAAGTCGCGGGCCGTTCCGGCCCCGGTGGCTCAGCTCCGCCCCGTCATCCGGTCGGCGAGGCGGCGCAGCGCTGGGGCGGCGGCGAGCAGCGCCTCGCGGTCCGGGCCGTCCAGCTCGGTCAGCGCGGCGGCGAGCAGGTCGCGCCGGTGCCGCCCGTACGCGGCCATCCGCTCCCGCGCCGCGTCGGTCAGGTCCAGCCGGACGGTGCGGCGGTCGGCCGGGTCCCGCTCCCGGTGCAGCAGGCCGGCGGCGGTCAGCTCACCGACGAGGGTGCTGATCGTGTTCGGGGCGGTGCCCAACCGGTCGGCGGCCTCCCGCACGCCGATCCCCGGCCACCGCTGCACCAGCCGCAGCACCTCCACCTGGGCGTCCGGCAGGGCGGTGCGGGCGGCTCGTTGGGTGGCCGCCCGGCGCAGCACCCGGTGCAGGTCGCCGAGCGCCCCGCCGAGCTGGTCGACCGTCTCGTCCGTCACAGTCGGGCCCTCCGTCGGTGCAATAGCTCTGTAGTCAGAGCTACCTTAACCGGGCCGAGCCGTCAGTGAGGGGACCGCCATGCCGCACGCCACCGCGCCGCCCGTCCGCCCGGGCGAGCGCGTCGCCGCCCCCACCGGGCGGGCCGCCGCCGTGCTGCTGGCGCTGCTCGGCACGCTCACCGCGTTCGGGCCGCTCTCTCTGGACACCTACCTGCCGGCGTTCCCGGAGATGACCCGCGACCTGTCCGCCAGCCAGGCGCAGATCCAGCTCTCGCTGACCACCTGCCTCGTCGGCATGGCCCTCGGTCAGCTCGTCACCGGCCCGCTCAGCGACCGCTTCGGGCGGCGCCGACCCGTGCTGGTGGGCGTCGCCGCGTACACCCTGCTGTCGCTGGTCTGCGCGGCCGTACCGTCGGCCGAGACCCTGGCCGCCGCGCGGCTCGCGCAGGGCTTCGCCGGCGGCATGGGCGTGGTCGTCGCCCGCGCCGTCGTCCGCGACCTCTACGCCGGCCGCGAGGCCGCGAAGTACTTCTCCCGCCTCACCCTCGTCTTCGGCATCGCCCCGATGGCCGCGCCCGCCTTCGGCAGCCTGGTGCTGCGCTTCGGGGACTGGCGTACCGTCTTCGTCGCCCTCGCCGTGATCGGCGCGTTGCTCGCCGCCGCCGTCGCGTGGCGGCTGCCGGAGACGCTGCCCGCCGAACGGCGCAGCACCGGCGGCCTCGCCGCCACGGCCGCCGCCGGCCGCTCGCTCTTCACCGACCGGATCTTCCTCGGGTACGCGCTGGCGCAGGGCCTCGCCTTCGCCGCGCTCTTCGCATACATCTCCGGGTCGTCCTTCGTCTTCCAGGACGTCTTCGGCGTCTCGGCCGGCGCGTTCAGCCTCATCTTCGGCGTCAACGCGCTCGCCCTGGTCGCCGCCGGCCAGCTCAACGCCCGCCTGCTGGACCGCTTCGAGCCCCGTACGCTGCTGGTGCGCCCGCTGGGCCTCGGGTTGCTGGCCGCCGCCGTCCTGCTCGCGGGCGCGCTCCTCGGCAGCCTGCCGCTGGTCGCGGTGGCGCTCTTCGTCTTCGTCGGCTCGCTCGGCATGGTGATGCCGAACGGCACCGCGCTCGCCCTGGACCGGCACCCCGCCCACGCCGGGACGGCCGCCGCGCTGCTCGGCACGATCCAGTCGCTGGTGGGGGCGATGGCCGCGCCGCTGGTCGGGCTGGGCGGCGAGGGCAGCGCCGTCCCGATGGCCGTGGTGGTCGCGGGGGCAGCGGTGGCCTCCCTCGCCGTCGTCGGCACCCTGGCCCGCACCCGCCGTTAACCCCTCGCCCGGGCCCGGCGGCCGGCGGTAGCGTGCCGGCGTGTTCCGCACCGTGACCCTCGACCTGGTCGACGCCGCCGGCGCGCCGCTGGGCGCCCTGCCGCCGTTCGACGTCCCGTCGCCCTGGTGGCAGGAGGTGGGCCCCGTCGTGGCCGAGGCCCACCGGCGGTACGGCGTCGAGGTGGCCGTGCTCCGCCTGCTGACCGGCGACGGGCCGCAGCCGATGGGCGGCGCGGTCACGTACCTCGGGCAGGTCGACGCGCCGCCCGCCACGCCGCTCGTACCGACGCCGATTCCGCTGGCGGCGGACCCGCTGCGCGCCCCGTACGCCGAGCCCGGCGGACCGGCGCGCAGCCTCGCCTGGGCGACGGGGGAGCTGCGGCGGCTCGGCCGCCCGGCGGAGACCGCCGTCCAGCAGCGCACCTGGAACCTCTCGGCGGTCTGGCGGCTCGACGGCCCGGGCGGGACGGCCTGGCTGAAGCAGGTGCCGGCGTTCTTCCGACACGAGGCCGCGGTGCTGCGCTGGCTCGGCCGGACCGCGCCGGGGAAGACGTCGACGCTGCTCGCCGACGACGGCGACGGCCGGATGCTGATCGAGCACGTGCCGGGGGAGGACCGCTACGGCGCGCCCGTCGAGGAACGCCTGGCGATGGCCGCCGACTTCCACCCGGTGCAGGTGCGGTCCATCCCGGACGCGGCGGAACTGGTCGCGGCGGGCGTGCCCGACCTGCGCGCCCACGCCCTGCCGGGCTGGATCCGGGACCGACTGGCCGGCTACGACACCTCCAGCGTGGATTCCCTGCTGGCGGGCCTGGCGGCGCGGCTCGACGAGGTGCGCGGGTGCGGGCTGCCGGAGACGCTCGTGCACGGCGACCTGCACCCCGGCAACGTGCGCGCCGACGCCGGCCGGCACGTGGTCATCGACTGGGGCGACGCGTTCGTCGGGCACCCGGCGTTCGACGCGCTGCGGCTGGCCGAGGGGCTACCCGACGACGCCGCCTCGCCGGTGCTCGTCGAGTGGTGTGCGCGGTGGCGGGCCGAGGTGCCGGGGTGCGAGCCGGAGCGGGCCGTGGAGCTGCTGCGGCCGGTCGCGGCACTGCGGATGGCGGCGGTGTACGCGATGTTCCTCGACGGGATCGAGGCGAGCGAGCGGATCTACCACGCGACGGACGTCGACAGCTACCTGGAGAAGGCGGTCGCGCTTGCCGGGCGGTGAGGTTCGCCGTCGTGCTGCTTACCCCTTGGTCACCTTGGGCGAGCGGCCACGGTAGCCGATGGCGCCCTCGCCCACCCGCTGGTACGTGCCGACGAAGGCGTCGCCGGGGCCGGTGAACGCGACAGTGCCGCTGTTGCCGCGTTTGTCCCGCCAACTGGCCCTGGTCAGCGGCAACGAGTCGGCGCCGATCGCGAAGGTGATCTCGTTCGAGCGGTGCCAGCCGCCGCCCCACCCCTCCTCCGTCTGAAACCAGCGCCTCGCCACTGCGGCGTCGGGGTGATCGGCCCGCCACCGCCCGGTCAGCTCGCCTCGGATCTCACAGGGAGCCTCCGCGCCAGCCGGTCGGCACCAGCCGTAGAAGGCGTTCAGCTCGGCGGTGAGGGTGACCGCGTACTCCGCGCCGGAGGCGTCCGCCCAGGCGAGGTCCGTGAGCAGGCTCTGCTCGCCCCGGTCCACGTACGCGGTGACTGCCGGGCCGGGCTGCCACCGGCGGCCCCTGGCCGGCAGGATGCGGGTCGCGTACCGGAGCACCGGTTCTTCGGCCTCGCGCTGGTCCATGGCCCGCGCGGACCGGTCCCGGTCGAACACCGCGTCGATGGTGATCCGGTTGAGCCAGAGCACGCTGCGGGCGTCGACGGCAGTGGCGAGCCGGAGCCTGTTGGCACCCGGCCGCAGCCAGCCGGCGGGTACGACGAAGTCCATCTGCTGGAAGAGGTCGCCGCCGCCCGGGATGCGCCAGCCGTGCACCAGGCACCGGTCGTTGACGGTGATGTCGAGCGGCGCGAACCCGATCGCGCCGCCCGACCTGGACACCAGCGCCACGATCCCCAGGGTGGCCTCCCCGTCGGCGTCCGCCTCCGGAACGTCGAACGTCATCTCCACGCAGCCGTCGGCGTCGAGCGTGAGATGCCCCCCGGTCGCGGTGCCGCGGTCGACGCGCAGGACGGCGTTCGCGGTCACCGCCGAGCGTCCGGCGAAGGTCACATAGGTCGGTTGCATCGCGCGATGCTATCCGCCGCGCACAGGGGCGACGGCCCGCCGGGTTGGCGCCCTCGTCGTCCCGCCGGGCCACGGTCCGTCCGGCGGGTGGATGGAGAGTGGGGAGCAGCCAGGGGTGCGGCTGTCGCGTCTGCGACAGTGCTGCCGGGCCGAGTGCACCAGGCCCGATCAGGAACGGACGCTGTGGTGAGGAACCTCGTCGTGTCGCACGCGGATCCGCCGCCCCCGCTGAGCAGGGGAACGGTGTAATGCGGGCAACTAACTTGCACATGGGCAATATCGACTTGGCGGGTAATTGACGGCGGGAACAGGTGAGCCGACGCCGGCCGATCGGTGGAACATCGGGGGGTCCCGCTGGTAGGACTCTTGCGGGTAGGGTCCGGGGACCGCCAGGGGGGAGGTGGGCGCTGTGCGTCAGCGCGGACGGGACCGACCACTCGTGCGACGAGCCCGCCGGCCGATCTCCTGACGACAGGTCGGTTCGGCCTCGTCGTGGCAGGTCCATCCACCAGAACCAAAGGTGCCGCATGCTCTCCCGCTCCACGTCCTCGACGGAACCGCCCGCACTGATCCGGGACCGGGCCACCTCGCTGGTCGAGTACCTGATGGCCGTGCGGGCGCAGATGGAGAAGCCGGCCCGGACGGTGCCCACCGGCGACGCCTTCTGGCAGCACGACTTCCCCGCGCACGCCGACTGCGAGGTGGGCGTCTCCACCGACGGCGCCAGCTGGCTGCGGGTCGGCCTGCCCGCCGCCACGAGACCGATCAGGACGCCCGCGGAGTTCACGCCGTACCTGGCCGGTGCGCCGTCGTACGCGGCCGAACCCCGGCTCGTCGGCGACGAGGAGACGATCGGGAGGCTCCAGGAGCGGTTCGCGCAGTGGCGCGAGCGGGAGTGGCGCCCCTGGGCCGACCAGGCCCGGCGTACGGAGTCGACGCGGCAGCTGCACCGCAGCCTGTTCGACCTGAAGCACCGCGTCGACATGGCCGCAGCCACCCACGAGCTGGTGTGGGGCCACGGCGTCCTCCGCACCGACGTCGCCGGGCACCGGGTGCAGTACCCGCTGGTGGTGACCCCGGTCGCCATCGAGTTCGACGCCGACCGGTCGATGGTCACGGTGGTGCCGCAGGGCGCGCCACGGCTCCAGACCGACCCGCTGACCGGCCTCGACGAGCGCTACCTCGGTCAACTGCTCGCCCTTGCCGGCTCCGGCGGCCAGCTCGACCTCGACGTCTGGCACGACCTCGACCGGGTGGAGTTCCTCGAGCGGGCGCTGCGCCGCCTCGGGCACGACCCCGTGGTCCGGGACGGCGGCGCGGCGGCCCCGGCCGGCCCGCACGTGCACGACACGGGCGTGCTCTTCGTCCGGCCCCGGCAGCGGATGCTGCGCCGCTTCCTGGAAGAGCTGCGCGCCCGGCTGCTCGCCGGCGACACCGCGAGCATCGGTTCGCTGGCCGCCATCCTGGCCCACGAGCCGAGCCGGCTGGAGATGCCGCAGGACCAGCCGGCCCGCTGGGCGCCGCTGGGGGAGCGGCTGCTCATGCCGCTGCCGACCAACGAGGCGCAGGAATCCATCGCCCGCCGGCTCGCGCAGCACCGCAACGTCGCCGTGCAGGGCCCGCCCGGCACCGGCAAGACCCACACCATCCGCAACCTCATCTGCCACCTGATGGCGCACGGCAAGCGGGTGCTCGTCGTGGCGCAGAAGGAGGACCCGCTGCGGGTCCTGCGCGACGGCCTGCCCCAGGAGATCCAGTCGCTGTGCCTGGCGGTGCTGGGCCGCTCCACCGACCAGCTCGTGCAGCTCCAACTGGCCGCCCGCGAACTCTCCGACCGAGGCGCGACCCTCGACAAGCGGGGCGAGCAGCAGCGCGTCGACCGGCTGCGACGCCAGCTGGAGGAGGCCGAGCGGGACCTCGGGCAGGCCCTCGCCGGCCTGCGCACGATGGCCGAGAACGAGTCCGCGCACTACGAGATCGACGGCATCCGGCTGTCGCCGAGCGACGTCGGGAACTGGCTGCGGGAACGGGCCGACCGCTACGGGGACATCCCCGACGCCGTGGCGCCGGACGTGGCCGCGCCGCTCGACGCCGAGGAGTTCACCGAGCTGCTCGACATCGCCCGGCGTACCGTCCGGCAGGACCGCACGCAGGCGCTGCGGCACCTGCCCACGGCGGCCGAGCTGCCCGCGGAGGCCGCCGTCCTCGCCGGGCGGCGCGAGCTCGCCGCCGCCCGCGAGGAACTCGACCGGCTCGCCGCCGCCGGGGTCGTCCTGCCGGAGGTGCGGGCGTTCGGCCGGCCGGCGCTCGACGACCTCGTCGGGCAGCTGCGTCAGGCGCTGACCCTGCTCGCCGGCCGGGAGGGCGCGTGGACCGACCGGCTGGCCACCCTGCTACAGGCCGACCCGAACTGGCAGACCATGTGGCAGGACCACGTGGCGGCCTGCCAGCGCGCGCTCGCCGACCTGACCGCGGCGGCCCGGACCCTCGCCGGTCACCAGGCGAGCGTCCCCGAGGCGCAGCTCGCCGAGCCGCGCCGCCTCCTCGCCCAGCTCGGTGAGCTGCGGCAGCGGTTCGCCAGCGGCAAGGGCGTCAGCCGGCTCTTCCAGGGCACCCTCGCCCGGCTCGCCGCCGAATGCCGCATCGACGGCGAGCCCCTGCGCACCACCGAGGACGTCGACATCGTCGTCGCGTACGTCACCCGGCTGCGGCTGCGCCACGAGCTGAACACCCGGTGGGCCGAGTGGCGGCAACTGCTCAACCTCTCCGACGACCTCGGCGACCAGCCGGACCTGTGGGTCGGCCGGCTGCTCACCGACGCCGCCACCGCGCTCGACTGGGACCGCCGCCGCTGGCCCACCCTGCACGCCACCGTCCGCCGCCTGGTCCCCCGGGCCGAGCAGGCGGTCGACGTACGCCGGCTGACCGCCCTCACCGACCTCGTCTCCCGGTGCGCGACCGTGTTCGAATACGACCGGCTCGTCGCCGACGAGCGGGCCCTCGGCACGGTGCTCGAGGAGGGCATGTCCCGCACGGACGCCAGCGAGCTGTGGCGGCTGCTCGACCAGAGCCGCCAGCGCGCCGACCTCGGCGGCTGGGACGGCACCCTCGCGGAGGTACGCCGGCTCGCCGCGCTGCGTCCGGACGCGCAGCGCTTCGCGCAGCTCACCGAGCGACTGCGGCCGGCGGCACCCGGCTGGACCGCCCAGATCGAGGACGGCAGCGCCGTCGCGATCGGCGGCACCGGGGCCGACTGCCCGCACCGCTGGCAGTGGCGCCGCGCGCAGACCTGGTTCGACGCCGTCGTCGGCAGCGTCGACCCCGTCGCCCTGGGCCGCCGGATCGAGCAGACGCGGGAGCGGATCCGCCGGCTGACCCAGGAACTCGTCGTCGCCTCCTCCTGGCTGGAGGTCTCCAAGGCGCTCGACGACCGGCGCCGCGCCGCGCTCGCCGACTGGACCACCGCCCTGCGTAAGATCGGCAAGGGTACGGGCAAGAACGCCGCCCAGTGGCAGGCGCACGCCCAGCGGGCGATGAACGCCGCGGTCGACGCCGTGCCCGTCTGGGTCATGTCCGTCGACCGGGCCATCGAGCAGTTCGCCGGCGGCGCCCACTTCGACGTCGTGATCGTCGACGAGGCGTCGCAGGCCGACATGTTCTCCCTGCCGATCCTCAGCCTCGCCGAGCGGGCCGTCGTCGTCGGCGACGACCAGCAGATCGGCCCGCAGCTGTCGTTCGTCGGCACGGTCACCGGCCTGATCAACTCGCACCTGGTCGACGTGCCCTCCGCCGAGCACTTCGACCCGGAGAGCAGCCTCTACGACCACGCCGTACGGCGCTCGCCGGAGCGCATCCTGCTGACCGAGCACTTCCGCTCCGTACCGGCGATCATCGGCTTCTCCAGCCAGACGTACTACGGCGGCGAGATCGAGCCGCTGCGCACCGACCGGCCCGCCGGCATCGGCGACCCCGTCATCGCCGTGCACGTCCCCGAGGGCATCCGCCAGGACCTCCCCGCGTACGGAAACGTCAACGTCGCCGAGGCCGAGGCGCTCGTCGAGCGGGTCGCCGCGATCGTCGCCGACCCCGCGTACGAGGGACGCACCATCGGCGTGGTGAGCCTGCTGAGCACCAGCGGGCAGGCCGTCTACCTGCTCACCCGCCTGCGCGAGGTGGTGGGCGAGGAGGAGATGGAACGGCGTCGGCTGCGCGTCGGCGACTCGTACACCTTCCAGGGCGACGAACGCGACGTCGTGCTCGTCTCCACGGTCGTCTCACCGCACAACGGCATCGTCTCGGCGTTCACCAAGCGCGACCACCACCGGCGGGTCAACGTCGCCGCGTCCCGCGCCCGCGACCAGCTCTGGGTCTTCCACTCCGTCCAGCCCGCCGACCTGCGCGAGGACGACGCCCGAGGGCTGCTGCTCACCTACTGCCAGAACGTCACCGCCGCCGACGAGGCGTACGACGACCTGGAGAGGCGCTGCGACAGCGACTTCGAACGCGCGGTGCTCCGGCGCATCCTGGGCCGGGGATACCGGCCGCTGCCGCAGTTCCGCATCGGCGGGTACCGGATCGACTTCGTCCTCCCCGCGCCGGACGGGCGGCGGCTCGCCATCGAGTGCGACGGTGACGCCTACCACGGGCCGGACCAGTGGGAGAGCGACATGCGCCGACAGGCGGTGCTGGAACGGGTCGGCAACTGCGTCTTCGTCCGCATCCGGGGGAGCGTCTTCAGCCGCGACCCGGAGGCGGCGCTGGAGCCGCTCTGGCAGCGCATCGCCGAGCTGGGCATCGCGGTGTCGTCCCCGACGGCTGCTCCGGTCATCGACGCGGAAGTCGTCGAGCGGGGTGCGGGCGAAGCTCGACCGGATCTTCAACCGCTGGTGGGTCAGCCTCGCGCCGAGGCCACTCCCGCCGTCCCGGCGAAGGATTCGGCCGGCGGCGAGGAGCCGAACGGGCCGGCCAGCCCCTCGACGCCCCTCCCCGTTGAGCCGGCCCGCCCGGAGGCGGCGGCCGGCCCCGCCGCGGTGGCGCCCAGGGTCGACGACGAGCCGCGCCCGAGCGTTGTGCCCCCGACAAGGCCCTCCCCGGTCACAGTCCCACCAGCGGCTCAGGAGCCGGCCCAGGCGACGGACGAGGGGATCGTGCCGGTGCCCGCCGGCTACCGGAACGTGGCCTGGCTGCGGCAGTACGAGGCGGTCGCCGCCCTGGACAGCTACCAGCACTGCCGCGACGTGCCGGTGCGGCACGAAGGCAAGGTGCTGGGGTGGGCCCGCTACTACGACAGTGCCTCCGCCGAGGCGCGCAAGTACCGGGCGAACGTCCGCGTCGAGCGGGCACACCCGAACGGCGCGCGACTGGTCTGCTGGGTGCGCCCGCACGAGGCGCGGGCAGTGGTTGCCGCGGCGTCGATGAAGCGCGACATGCCGATCGAGGACAGCCACGGCCGGCACGCGGGCCTCGTCCAGTACTTCCCGGCCACCAGCCCCGCCGCCGTCCGCTTCCGCAGCGTCACCCGACTCCTGCGGCTGTCCGGCGGCGAGAGCCGCGACGGCCGCCAGGCCGCGCCGCCGGTCCGGTCCGCGCCCGAGCAGCGCGGCCCGGTCGAGTCGCGGCCCGCGCCGGCGGGGCAGGGGACGCCCGCCCGGCGGGAACTGGAGGAGACGCTGCACCAGGCGATGGTGCGGGCGTACGACCGGAAGGCCGAGCTGGCGGACGAGGAGGTCGAGGTATCGGCCGATCGCCGGGCGCTCGAAGCCGCGTTCCACGAGGCGATGGTGCGTACGTACGAGCGGGCGCGCGACGAGGCGAACTACCACGCCAGCCTGCTGCTGCGGATGGTGACCGAGAAGGGCGGCCTCGCCACCGCCCGGCAGCTCCTGCACCACCCGGTGGTCTCCGACGGGTTCACCGCCCTGTGGGAGCGGGGGCGGGTGGACCTGACCGCCGAGGCCGTGGTGATCCGGCCCCGCTTCCGTCCGCTCTTCACCGACGATGAGTTGGCCATCGCCAGCAACCGGGTGGTGGACGCCTCGGCCCACGCGTCCTGACAAGCAGTTCGTGCCGACATGCGGGGCGCAATGCCCAGGAGGACTTCCACGGCTCCATAGCATCGATGCTATGGGCTGGGGTAGCGTGGAGCTGGAACCAGAAGTTCGAGAGTGGCTGGAGGGACTAACAAGCGCAGACTTTGCGCGCGCGGCGTTTTACATCGACCTACTTGGGAGTAGGGAAGTGCTGCTGGGTGAGCCGCACTCCCGGCAGCTCGACGGGAAGCTGCGGGAGCTGCGCTTCTACCTGGAGCGCGATGCGGTCCGGGTGACGTACTGGATAGCCTCCGACCGGCGGATCATCCTGCTGACCGTGTTTCGCAAGACGCGTATGCGGGAGGACCGGGAGGTGGAACGAGCCCGCCGGGCGCTCGAGCGATGCGTGGCGGAGCGGCACACGGTGAACGAGGAGGCGGAGCGATGAGTGATCGCGTCGACTGGAACGATCTGCGTGACCGCCGGATGGCGGAGCCGGGAGCCGCCGAGTCGTACGAGGCGACGCGCATCGCCTTCGAGCTCGGTCAGGAGGTGCGGCATCTGCGGGAGCGAAACGGCTGGAGCCAGAGCCAGTTGGCGAGGTCCGCCGGTATGACGCAGTCCGCCGTTGCCCGGTTCGAGGCGGGCGGCACAGTGCCGACCCTGCCGGTCCTCGAGCGTCTCGCACGGGCGCTCAACGTGAAGCTGGACGTCAAGTTCGCTCCGAACGCCGACGCCGCCTGAGCACTCCTTCCCCGAATCGGTTCGCCCTTCCTATGCGGCCAGAGACTCGCCCTTGAACACTTCGCGGCGGTGCCAGGAGATGTGTTCGACGGCGGGGGCCTGCGTCCCGGGACGGGGCCGGAGCATCCTGCCGTGCAGGTCATAGGTCGACCGACCAGCCGGCGTGCGAGCGGTGAAGGCGGCCGACACCTCGATGCGCAGGTCACCGTCGAGCCCCAGCGCGCCGAAGTCGAACAGCTTGTGGTGCAGCACGCAGAGGGCCAGGCCGTTATCGGCGCTGTCCGGGCCGTCGAAGGCCCACCAACGCACGTGTGCCGCCTCAACGCCGACCGAGGCGTTGCCGAGCTGTCCGTCGTACCCGCAGAACGCGCACTGCCGGTCCCACGCCTGGAGCACCGCCACCCGCCAGGAGGCATCACGCCGCCGCCTAGGAACCGGCACGACGCCCGGCGCCTGGAGGATGTCGTCGGGGTCCAGACCGGCAGCGGTGAGGACGTCGGGCGCGATGGTGGGCGGAAAGTGTTGCTCTACCAGAACACGGGCGACCTGCCGCACCAACTCGGGCTCGTGGCGCAGGGCCGTCTCGGTGGCGGCGTCGAAACGGCCCACCACGTCGTGGGCCGCCAGCGGCCCGACCAAATCCATCGGTACGTCCCGGTTCAACGTCCACACGCGATCGCTGCGGAGCCGGGTGAACGGGTACGCGGCGCTCTGCGCCCGCCCGGTCTTCGACGTCGGACCGAATTCGGTGATCAGGTCGCTCAGCCGCTCCTGCGCCTGCGACCACGGCAGCTCGCTGGAGCCGACCTCAGTGAGCTGGCCGAGTGCCAGCAACACCAGCAGCGGCTTGTGCGGTGCGCGCCGGCCACGCTGCTGATGCAGCCGCAGGGAGGTCAGCCGGTCCAACACCTCCTGGCGGGTGCTCATGCGGCGATGGTTCGGGCGGTGGCGTAGACGTCGGCGGGGAGGGCGTGCGCCAGTCGCCAGATGATCCGCATGGGCCGGTCGCCGGTGTGCTGCTGGTAGGTCATCGGGCCGGCGTAGAGGTAGGCCGGCGCGCCCAGGTCCCGGTCCGCGACCCGGGTCTCCCGTACGAACAGGTGCACGGTCGAGCCGCGCGAGGCGTGATGGATGTAGCGCTGACCGGTCGCCGACGCCGACGACGTGGTGCTCTGCGACTCCCACTGGAACAGGCTGTCGGTGATGGCCCGGTCGGCGTACATGGTGGTGGGGGAGTAGTGCTGCTCCGACTTGACCAGGGTGACGAAGAAGAGATCCGCCTGGGCGTCGGGCAGCCACTTCACCCCCTCGCGCAGCGATCCCGGGTTCGGCATGCCGAAGGCGGCGCATGCCTCGTTGCGGCTGTAGCGGGCGTGCACCCGTAGCGGCACCTCCGCCGACAGTGGCTTCGGCGTGACCCGGTGGATCCGGTCGCGCAGCACCTCGGCCACCTGCCGCAGCTCGGCGCAGCGGGCCGGCTCCGCCCAGAGCCGCGCCAGGCGCTCCTCGCGGGAGGCCAGCGGCGCGTTCGGTCCCCACAGGTCGAAGTGCAGCATGTCCCACAGCCGCCCGGCGCTCGGTCGCTCGCCCGCCGCCACCCGGGCCAGCAGGTCCAGGCGGTCCGGGTCGTCGAGGTGCAGCATCCGCCCGATGGCCCGACCCAACTCCCGGTCGTCCGGTCCCGGCGTCGACGACTCCAGCCCGGCGAGCCGGCGCAGCCCGGTCCACCCGCCGATGCTCGCCGACCGGTACACGTCCTCGATCTCCACGCCGGTCTCCCGCAGGAACCCGGCGAGGCTGACGTCCCCGAGGTGTCGCAGCTCCGCCAGCAGGCCGTTCTTCGACGTTGGCATGACGTTGCGCAGGTTCGCGAGCACCTTGTCGCGGGCAACCGGGTCGAGCTGGATGTGACACCCGCTGGGCAGCGACGGGAAGTCCTGCTCGACCGCCTCTTTGATCTCCCTGCGGCTGACGCCGGTCAGGGCCCGCCAGCGCAGGTCGAAGCGGAAGTTGGCGTGCTGCCCGCCGATGAAGTCGAGCACCGTCAGGCAGGGCTTGTCGTCGTCCAGGCGCAACCCGCGGCCGAGCTGCTGTAGGAAGATCGTGGCGCTCTCGGTGGGCCGCAGCATCAGGATCGTGTCGACCATCGGCAGGTCGACGCCCTCGTTGAACAGGTCGACGGTGAAGAGCACCCGCAGCTTGCCGGCCTTGAACTCTCGCAACAGGTCATGCTGCACGGGCCGGTCGACCTGGGAGGTCACCGCCGCCGACGGCACGCCGTGCCGGGTGAACCACTCCGCCATGAAGCGGGCGTGGGTGATGCTCACGCAGAACCCGAGCGCCCGCATCCGATCCACGTCGACCGTGTCGCGTACCGCCTTCAGCACCAGCCGCGCCCGCGCGTCGTTGCCGGTGTAGAGGCCGTCAAGGTCGCCCAGGTCGTACCCCTGGCCGCGCTTCCAGCGCAGCCGCGACAGGTCCACGTCGTCGTGCAGCCCGAAATACTGGAACGGCGCGAGCAACTGCCGCTCCAACGCCTCCCACAGGTGCAGCTCCACCGCCACGCGGCCGTCGAACCACCGCCGCACATCGCGACCGTCGGCCCGGTCGGGTGTCGCCGTCAGCCCCAGCAGTACGCGCGGCCGAAGCCGCTCCAACAGCCGGGCGTACGTCGGTGCCTCCGCGTGGTGGAACTCGTCGACGATCACCATGTCGTACGCCTCGGGGTCGATCTCCCGCCGGTGCAGCGACTGGATGGAGGCGAAGACGTGCCGCCACCTGGTCGGGGTCTTGCCCCCTACCAGCGTTTCGCCGAAGCTGCCGTCGAGCATCACCTGCCGGAACGTCGCCAGGCTCTGGGTGAGGATCTGCTCCTGGTGGGCGACGAAAAGCAGCGAGTCGGCCTGACCCTTGCGGTGCAGGCGCCGGAAGTCCAGCGCCGCGACAACCGTCTTGCCGGTGCCGGTCGCCATCACCACCAGGTTCCGGTGCCGGCCGTGCACCTGCCGCTCCGCGTCCAGGTCGGCGAGAATTTCCGCCTGGTACGGGTACGGCCGCACGTCCAGGTTGGCGATCTGCGTGGGCGAGTCCTCGCGCCGCTCCCCGCTGAGGGCGTTCCGCAGCCGCTCGGCGTCCCGGCTGGCGTCGTAGTCCTCGAACGCCGGGTCGTTCCAGTAGTCCTCGAACGTGGCGGTGAACGTGTCGATGACGTGCGGCTGCTCGACGTTGGAGACGCGCACGTTCCACTCCACGCCATCGATCAGCGCGGTCTTCGACAGGTTCGTTCGACGATCCGACGTACGCGGTGGTCATGCCGTTGTTTCGGCGGAACAGCCACGCCTTGGCGTGCAGCCGCGTGGTCCTGGTCTCGTAGGACACCTTGATGTCGGCGCCCAGCTCGGCGAGCCGGTCGAGGGCCCGCTGATCGGTCGCTCCCAGGTAGGTCGTGGTGATGACGCGCAGCTTGCCGCCCCGGGCGATCAGCTCGCGGATGGCGGGCTCGACGATGCGCAGGCCGTACCACTTGATGAACGCGCAGAGCAGGTCGACCTGCTCCGCCGACGCCATCTCGTGGGTGACTTCGTGGCCGATGCGCGGCTGGTGGCGGCCGTTGACCAGCAGGGCGCCGGTGGAGAGCGGGGTGGTGGGACGTTGGGGGAAGGCTGGCTGCGCGGGTGGGGTGGGTGGGGCGGCGATGGCGTGCAGGAGATGCTTGGCGTCGGTTACCTGGTCCTGTGGCGTCGACGCCTGCGGGCTTTCGGCGGCGATGGCGTCGGCGATGCGGTTGGCGAGTTCGATCTGGCGGTGGAGCTTGTCGTCGCCGCTTGGGACGGCGTGCAGGGCTCGGTGGGCCAGGGCGGCGATGTGACGGGCTAGGGCGTCGGGGGCGTCGGCGGGGTCGAGCTTGTGATGCTGGACGAGGGCGGGATCCACGTGCTGGAGGCGGGTGGCCAGCTCACGGGTGATGAGTTGTTCATAGATGCCCCGCCCAAGATCCGTCACCTGGGTAAAATAGCTACAGCACCGCTCACTGCACTGGTCACTTGAGCTGTCGGATTGGCGACAGGGAAAGCCGGGTCTACACGCAGATGTACCTGCCGGCCCGGTCGACCGTTGCCTTGCAAAGCCTCGCCGTCAACAGCGATCACCTGTCGTTCCGGTAGCGGCGGCGGTCGCTTGTGCGGCCATCCACTAATCGATCGCAGAGTCGAGGGGTGTTCGCATCGAAGCGTGGCAGCACCCGGTGGTCGTGCTGGCTACGGCACGACCGGCGCCCGATGAACGGCTGAGACGCGTGCAGCGGATACAGATTACCGACACGGCGGCTTGACTCGGCCTGGCTGGCGGAGGCCCGCTCGATGCTGCGCAACCAATCCTTGGAGACGTGACCGCTAGCGCGGCCAGCACGGGAGACTGGGGCTCAGGTGGTGGACTGGGACGGAATCGGACACGACGCGAACTTGTCCATGATTCTGAGCGTTACGCCAGCCCTGGTTGGCAACACGTACAGCCCACTCGAAACCTGGAATGTTGACGCGACCTTATGCTGCTTCTTGCTACGATCCAGCCCTGCAACTGTATGAGCGCGGGCACGACAGGTCGGTTCGCTGGTTGCCACTTCCGCAACCACCAACCGTCAACGCCGGAGCGTTGAGGTGGACTGCCGCGGCACTGCCACTACGGGGCGGCTACAGGCAGCTCATCAAAGCATGCGAAGATCATCTTCATGGCTAACCGACAGGTCCGGGCCGATCAATTCGACCCGGCGCATTCTTGCCCGACAATCTCAACCGAAAATCGCCTACTCGCTGTGCTGTGTAATCCACCGTTACGGTCTGTGCAAGAGACGACATCCTGGCGAAATCTCGAGGTCCTGGCCGGCGTACTGCGCGCCAACTCCATTGCGATCGCCAATCTGATCGAAGAGCCTACTAGATCGACCGAAGACCTGTCTCACCTGGCTGGCGCAGTTGATTTGGAGGCAATTACCCTTCGATTAAGCGCTGCGGCTCGAACGGCTGACCTAGTCGTGGCTGGCTGGGGCGCTGGAGCTCCTGCGGGATGGCGCAAGCACCAGTGGATAGCCGTGGTCGAGGCGGCGGTCCGTGGGGTCGCGGCTGCCGGGCACAACCGCATTGCACACGTCGGCGGGACGGCAAGACACCCCTCCCGATGGCGTCAATACACTAGTCCCACCCATGATCGCTACCCCGGAGTTTCGTTCGAGCTCCGGCTTTCTGCAGCTTTACGATGGAGTGCCATAGAAGGCATGGGCTCCGCAAGGTAACAATGTGACACTTTGGTTGCGACGGACGGATAGAGAACTGCGGAGGGTGCGATTGCGACGCCCCCGGGTGGGGCCGTGCTTGTTCCCAGCGTGCCCACGACTGGCTGACCGTCCTGCCTGCCCTCAGCCACGACCTCGGCGCCGAGCCCGCCGAGCAGGGCGACGCCCTCACCGTCGCCCTCGACCACCACCGCCCCGAGGACGACGTGTACGTCTGCGGTCCGCCTCCGATGCTCGCCGGCGCGCGAGCGCGGCTGCTCGCCGCCGGGGTGCCCGCCGTCCGCACCCGCCTGCCGTCGGAGCTGGTCCCCTGACGGGCAGCTCCGCAAGCCGGCGCGCGGCTCGACGGGTCAGGCCCCGGGCGGCTGGTACGCGACGTGGATCCGGAGCGCCTCGTCCACCTCTTCGGCAGTCAGCAGCGGGCTGATCCGGGTGTCCAGGCCGCGGGCCGCCCGGATGGCGACGGCCAGGGCGGCGGCGGTCGTGTGGTCGGGAAGATCGCACACCACGTACGTGTCGTACTGGCCGAACCCGAAGTACATCGCCTCCATCCGGCCACCGGAATTCTCGATCAACGCGCGGATCACCTCGGCGCGTTTCGTCCCGCCGTCCTGCCTCAACCCGTCGAGCCCCTCGACCGTGTAGGTCGACGTGAGCAGAAACTTCGCCATCCGGGCATCACCTCCAGATTCCGGCCGCGGGTACCCGATGTGACGGTGGATAGTCCTGCCGCTCCTCGGCGAGGCCAGCCGGTGCGCGTGCGGCGTCCCGGACGCCGGTTCCCCGACGGCCTGTGCTCAGGGAGAGGCCGGGCCGGTAGCTTCTGGGGATGCCCGACGCCATTCACGACGATCTGCTGGCCGGCTTCACCCCCGCCCGGCCGTACACCTCAGAGGCCGCGGCCGCCGCGCCCCGGTCGCCGGGCGTGCATCTGGTCCTTGAGGGCTCGAAAGTCATCTACGTCGGCTTCACGGGCAACCTGCGCAACCGGCTCCGGCAGCACCTGACCGGCAACCGTGCCTCTTCCGTGCTGCACCAGCAGGTCGGTCACGAACTCGACAAGCCCGGTGCGGTGGCGACGGCGGCGGACATCGCCGCCCAGCTCGCCCGGTGCGAGGTGCGCTGGCGGGAGGACGACAACCCGCAGGCTACGAAGGAAGCCCTGGTCCTGGCCCTGAAGCCGCGCTTCAACCGGCAGGTGCCGAAGCCGCGCCGCTCAGCCGACGACGAGGCATAGGCGGGACCCTCTACAGTCGACGGATCTTGGATCGGGACGGCGAGAGGGTACGGATGCGGATCGGCATCAACACGTGGGCGTGGGCGGCACCGCTGACCGACGAGGCGCTCGCCCGGCTGGCCCCGCGGATCCGGGCGTGGGGCTTCGACGCCGTCGAGCTGACCGTCCAGGCGCCGGGCGACTGGGATCCCGCGCGGGCCGCCGACCTGCTCGCCGGGCTGGGGCTGGCCCCCGCCGTCTGCGCCGGCCTGCTGCCCGAGCACGACCTGCTCGCCGACGACGAGGAGGTCGTGCGGCGTACGGAGGAGTTCGTGCGGCACTGCGTCCGGGCCGCGAGCCGGGTGGGGGCCGCCGTGGTGGCGGGCCCGCTCTACGCGCCGGCCGGCCGGCGGTGGCTGCTGGACGCGGACGCCCGGCGGGCCACCGTCGCGCGCCTCGTACGGCGGCTCCGGCCGCTGGCCGACGAGGCCGCCGGGCAGGGCGTGACGATCGCCCTCGAACCGCTCAACCGGTTCGAGACGAGCCTGCTCAACACCGTCGACCAGGCGCTGGAGGTGGTGGACGGGGTCGCCGGCCTGGGCCTCGCCCTGGACACCTTCCATCTCAACATCGAGGAGCGCGACCTGCCGGCCGCCATCCGGCTGGCCGGCGACCAGCTCGCCCACGTGCAGGTGTGCGGCAACGACCGCGGGGCGCCCGGCGGGGACCACCTCGACTGGCCGGGGATGTTCGACGCGCTGACCGGCATCGGCTACGCCGGGCAGGTGAACATCGAGTCGTTCACCGCCGAGGCCCTGGCCGTGCCGATGTCCGTGTGGCGGCCCCTCGCCGCCGACCCCGACACCCTCGCCGTCGAGGGGTTGGCCTTCCTGCGCGGCCTGACCGGGCGTAATCTCCCGTAGACCTCGGGGGGAGGTGGGATCGATGCGCTCCGGGCTGGAGGTGCCGCCGGCGGTCGAGGCCGAGCGGGTGATCACCGCCGTACTGGCCGACCTGCGCTCCGGCGAGCATCGCGGGGTGGTGGTCGACTCACCGCCGGGGGCCGGCAAGTCGACCCTGGTGGTGCGCGCCGCCGTCGAGCTGGCCGCCGCAGGCGAGCCGCTGATCATCGTCGCGCAGACCAACGAGCAGGTCGACGACCTTATCGACCGCCTGGCGCGCAAGGCGCCCGAGCTGCGCATCGGGCGGCTCTCCGCCGCCGACTACCGGCCCTCGGAGCGGGTGCGGGGCCACGAGACGGTCCGGGTCGCCGCGAAGGTCGCCGACCTCGGCGGTCCGGCCGTCATCATCGGTACGGCCGCCAAGTGGGCCACGGTCGCCGAGGGCACCTGGCCGTGGGCGATCGTGGACGAGGCGTACCAGATGCGTTCGGACGCCCTGCTGCGCGTTGCCGGGCGGTTCGAGCGGGCGCTGTTCGTCGGCGATCCCGGTCAGCTCGACCCGTTCTCGACCGTGGAGACGGGGCGCTGGACGGGCCTGACCTGGGATCCGATGCAGTCGGCGGTGGCCGTGCTGCTGCGGCACAACCCGGAGCTGCCGGTGCACCGGCTGCCGGTGTCGTGGCGGCTGCCCGCCTCGGCGGCGCCGGTGGTCGCGGCGGCGTTCTACCCGTTCACCGGGTTCCGCGCCGGCACCGGCCCGGCCGACCGGGCGCTGCGCCTCGGCGAGCCCGGGGTCGGGGACGCCCTGGACCGGGCGGTGGAGCTGGCCGCCGCCACCGGCTGGGCGCTGCACGAGCTGCCGGCGCGGCAGACCCTGCGTACCGATGGCGAGGCCGCCTCGGCCTGCGCGGCCCTGGCGCTGCGGGTGCTTCAGCGGGGCGCGGTCGCCGTCAGCGAGCACGCGCCGGAGGGCGCGCCGGTCACCGCCGACCGGATCGCCGTCGGGGCCGCCCACCGCGACCAGGTCGCGGCCATCCGCGCGCACCTGGGCCCGGCGGGGGCCGGCATCACCGTCGACACCGCCAACCGGCTCCAGGGCCGGGAGTACGACGTGACGATCGTGCTGCACCCGCTCTCCGGCCGGCGGGACGCCACCGCGTTCCACCTGGAGTCGGGGCGGCTCTGCGTGCTGACGTCGCGGCACCGCCAGGCGTGCATCGTGGTGGCCCGCGCCGGGATCGGCGCGCTGCTGGACGCCCACCCGTCGACGGAGACCGTGCACCTCGACGTGCCGGTCAAGTTCCCCGACGGCTGGGAGGCGAACCAGACGATCCTCGCGCTGCTCGCCGGCACGACGCCGACCACCTGACCCGGCCGGCAACTGCCAGGAAATTTGCATACGGCAATGTGACGCCGGTTGGAAACCTTCGAAATGGGCGTTGTCAACATGGTGCGCATTCGCCGTCCCGTCACCGATGGTGATCAGCGCGTGACGATTCCTATCCTGACCACGGTGCTACCGATCGCCGTAGCCCGACCCGTGGTCCGTCGGCCCACCTGGCCGGCGGTCCCGTCGCTCGTCCCCTGCGCGCCCACATCGCGAGGTGTCGAATGGTCAGTGCAACTCGTTTCCGTGCCGCCCTCGCGGCGGTTCTCGCCTGCGCCCTGGTCCTGGTGACCGCGCCCGCGTCGGCGTCCGCTAGCGCACGCGACCGGGCCGCCGCCCGGGAGGAGCTGCGGCGGTACCTGTCGACGCATCCCGGCGGCACGCCGATCAACGACAACGAGATCAGTTACGGCGGCGGCACGTTCGTCGTCACGCTGCGCGCCCCGGTGGGGGCGTACGGCATGGCCGACTGCCCGCAGGGCTGGTTCTGCTTCTACGACCGGCCCAGCTACGGCTATCCCCGGGGCCGCCTCTCCGACTGCGGCCGGCAGAGCCTGTTCACCTGGCAGTGGCAGTACCGCGTCGAGTCGGCCCACTACAACCTCGCCAGCGGGTCCGTCTCGTTCTACTACCACGGCACCCGGCTCTTCGACGTCGGCGCGGCGAACCGGGTCCGCAGCGACGCGGCCCCCTACCGGAACTGGGCCAACTACGTCGAGCGCCGCTGCCCCTGACGGCGCCTCCCCGCCGCCCTGCCCGAGGTGCCCGGCCACCGGCCGGCACCGAGCGGGCCGGAGGGGCGTCAGCGGCACCGGCCGGCCGTGCTGGAGTCCGTCCGCGTCCGGCTCAGGAAGAGCTGGTAGCCGAGGGTCAGGTTTCCGTCGACGATCGTCGTCTGGTGGCTGAGCAGCTCCCCGCTGTCCGGGGCGAACTGGAGCGTCTCCCGCCGCCCCTGGCCGTCGTCGGCGCTGAACGCCAGGCCCGGCCGGTCAACCCAGTCGGGGTAGCTGCCCCGGACCGCGATGCCCGGTGTCGTCGCCAGCACGTGGAGCAGGGCGGAGCGCTGTCCCGGCCCGAGCAGGTGGTACCGCTGGAGGCGGCTGACCAGCTCCATCAGGCCGGCGGCGTTGCGCAGTTCCGGCGGCAGCCCGTCCAGCTGTGCCGTGAGCTGCTCGCGCAGCTCCGTCGGGTCGGCCGACGGCTCGGGCGGGACCTCCGTCAGCTCCCCCTCCCGGTACCGGGACACCTGCGGCTCGGTCGAGCGCCGACCCGCCACGACGGGGGTGACGACCCGCCGGCCCGACAGTTTCCGACTCCACGAGAGCTGCTCGTCCCGGTAGGTGCCGGGGTCGACTCCCGGCGCGAGGTTCGCCGGGGGCGACCAGACCCGCAGGCAGATCGAGGTGTACGGGCCCTCCGCCGCCGGGGACGGGCGGCCGGCGACCGCGAGGGCGAGGTCGGCGAGTTGGGTGCTCGCGTCGACGCTCGCCGGCGAACTCTCCGTCGGCGGCGTCAGGGGACGGAGGTGCAGCCCGATGGGCGACCGGTCGCCGCCGTGCAGCACGACGACGCCGACGGTGACCAGCGAGACCAGGGAGACCCCGCCCACCAGCGCCACCAGCATCCGCAGCCGGGACCGCGGCGGGTGCGTCCGGCGGCGCGCCGGTCGGAGCGCGACGGACTCGGCGGCGAGGGGCCGGCGGGGGCGCGGGATGCCGTCCGCCTCTCCCGGGGAGCCGGCCGGGTGCGGGGGCGCGGCCCCGCGCGGCGTCCGGGCCTGGGTCCGGGCATGGCGCGGCGCGGCGGTCCGGGCGCCCACGGTGCGGCCCGCCGTCGCCACGGTCGGCTCGCCGCCCGCCGGGACGTGGCCGTGGAGGCCCGGCGTGGTGCTCCGCTCGCCCGGCGGGCGCAGGCCGGTGGCGGCCCCCTGGCAGCCCGGATGGGCCGAGCCGGACGTCTGCCACTCCGGTATGGGCACCACCCCGTACGTCCACACCGGTGGCGCGGGGTCGCCGGGGAACCCGGGCCGCTCGGGCCACGCGCCGTCGGTCGCGGCGGCGCGGGCCGCCGGGTACGACCGCCCGGCCGCGGCCTCGAACGGGCCGAGCCGCCCGTCGTCCAGGTCCGCCGGTCGGGAGTGGACGTCGCCGCGCACCCCGACCACCGGCGGTACGGGCGCCGGCCGGGGCGGAGCCACTTCGGGCCGGAACTCCCGCCGGTACGCCTCGGCCGCCTCGGCGGCCAGCCGGAGGTACCACGCCCGCCCCCGTGGCCCGGCGTTGTCGTAGGTGCAGCTGATCAGCGCCTGGCTGACCAGGGAGAGCAGGTACTGCGCCCGCCAGCTCGCCCCGGCCCAGCGACTTCTCGACACGTAGGTCGTGCCGACCGCGTAGCAGGACCTGATCACCTTGGTCAGCAGCAGGGGCAGCCGCTCGGAGGCCTCCTCCGCCGGGTCGATGAGCAGTGCCCGCAGCGCGGCGGCCCGTACGTCGCCGAGACCCTCCGCCAGCTCGGGCAGGACGGCGTCCAGCAGCAGGATCACCAGGTCGCGGGTGAGCGGCGCGTCCTCGGCGAAGCGGGCGACGTCCACCAGGCGGAACTGGTCGACCCGGACCGCGCCCTGGCGGGTGGCGGGATAGAGGACGTTGTCGCGGTGCGGGTCGCCGTGCGACGCCCCGCACCGCTGGTCCAGTTCGTCGTCCCCGAAGGGGGAGCCCGGTTCGGCGAGACGCAGCGGGTTGGGCAGCGCGACGTCGGAATCCGCCACCCGGAACCAGTCCGCGTCCGGCTCGGTCAGGCCGAGCGCCCGGGTCGACTCCAGGATCTCCTGCCATGCGCCGGCGTCGGCCAGCTCCCGTCGCACGAACCGGCTGACGGTGGTCCGGCTCGTCCGCTGCTCCCGGCGGCACCAGCCGAGGAGGCGCTCGACGAGGGTCGGGTAGGCCACGGTGAGCTGGGCGTCCGGCACGTCGGCGAGGGAGACCACCCGCTCCGCGCCGTGGGCCACGTCCTGGAACATCAGGAATCGGCCGTCACCGACCGGATGGCGGGGGTACGGCTGCCGGACGAGGTGGCGCTTCGCGAACTCCGGGTCGGCGCGCAGCGCCGCCTGGTGCCGGGCCGTCTCCTCCGCGGATCGCCGGTCCGGCAGCACCTTGACGTAGAGCTCCTGCGCGTCGCGGCCGTCGGGTCCACCGATGATGACGCGCTCGAGGTGGGCGCCGCTGCGTCCGCGATGCCGTTTGGCGTACAGGGACCTCCACCACGTGGCGTCCCGGCCGCGCGCCCACTCGTGCAGGGCCGCCTCGGCTGTCGTATCCAGCGCGTAGTTTCCGGGGTCGTCGAGACCGTCGCCCATGTCCGTCGTTGGACCTTCCACGAGGAGTGAAAGAAGGGGGCGGACGAGCGGGGGTGGTCGTCCGTCGGGGCCGGCGCCGGTGAGGCGCACAAGGAAAGGTACCTCAGCTTTCCGGGCGAACGTGTCACATGTTCGCGCTTGGGACCGTACCTACCCATAGGTAACCAGATGATCACATCAGGGCCTCAATCGCGCACGCTCCGTGACATCGAGGAGCGTTCATCGACTGACCGGCGGGTCGGCGAGCTGATTCCCAGCTCAGGCCCCCGATGGGGATCGAGGCGGCACCCCTTCGCCGCCGGCGCGGGCCGCGGCGCGCGCGCCCGGCGGCGGGCGGGCCGGGCGCGGGGCCAGGGTGGACTCTCGGCGCGACGCGGCGGAGGAAGTTCCGTCGGCGTGTCGGGGGAGGCCGGCCGCGTCGGCCGCACTTCCGCTCACCCCCGGGGCGGGGGGCCGCAGTCCGGCGGACCAGTCGATTACCCGACGTAGTCGGCTTGGAGATAATGCCTGGTCGGGCGACTACATAGCGTGAGCGCGTCAACCGCAACGCCTCGTACCGGTCAAACCCGACACCTGCGGGAGGCCATCGCCGAGGCGACAGACAGGAGAGTTCCATGTCAGCTCAGGCAGCAGCCCGCCGGCGTCGACCCCGCGCCCTCACCCTCGTCCTCGGCGTCGCCGTGGCGGCCGTGGTGGTCGTCCCCGCCGCTCCCGCGTCGGCCGCCGTCCCCGGCCTCGTCCGGATCGCCGTGACGAGCGCCAGCAACTCGACCGACTTCCGCAGCGTCACGGCGACCTGCCCGGTGGGCAAGGTGCTCACCGGGACCGGTTACGAGCTCAACGGGGCGACCGGCGAGGCGGTCGTCGACGACCTGCGCCCCAACGGCGGCCCGGCCGTCGCGCCGACCGCCGTGACCGTCGGGGCGTACGAGGCCGAGGCGTTCGCCGGAAACTGGTCGCTCACCGCGTTCGCGATCTGCGCCAACCCGGTCGCGGGCCTGGTGCGGGTCTCGGCGTCCAGCGCCAGCAACTCGGACGACTTCCGCAGTGTCACGGCGACCTGCCCGGTGGGCAAGGCGCTGACCGGGACGGGGCACGAACTCAACGGCATCATGGGCGAGGGCGTGGTCGACGACTTCCGGCCGAACGGTGGCGTGGCCGCCGCGCCGACCTCGGTCTTCGTGGGCGCGTACGAGGCCGACGCCTTCGCCGGCAGTTGGTCCGCGACGGCGTACGCGATCTGCGCGAACCCCCTCACCGGCCTGGTCCGCACCTCCGCGGTGAGCCCCAGTGACTCGAACGACTTCCACAGCGTCACGGCGGCCTGCCCGCTCGGGAAGGTGCTGACCGGGGCGGGCTACGAGCTCAACGGGATCATGGGCGAGGGCGTGGTCGACGACTTCCGGCCCAACGGTGGCCCGGCCGCCGCCCCGGCCGCCGTCACCTCCGGCGCGTACGAGGAGGACGTGTTCACCGGCAACTGGACCAACACCGCGTACGCCATCTGCGCGACGGCGTAGGCACCGCCGCCGGCCGGTGGCGCCGTCCGACCGGGACGGTGCCCCCGGCCGGCCCGTGCGCGTCGGCGCCGGCCGCGGTCCCCGCGCGTCCGCGCGGGCCCGTGCGCGTTCGCGCCGGTCGCGGTCCCCGCGCGTCAGGCGAACGTGTCGCCGAACTCGCGCACCCCGTCGACGTCGAGGGTGATCCGGCTGTTGTCGGTCCACTGCCCGGTGGCGGCGCGCCAACTGGGGTCGTCGCGCTCGTCGATGTCGGTCCAGCCGTGCCGGTGGTGGCGCAGCTGGATCGGCCCGGACGACGCGCCCGGGGCGAGGATGCCGTCGGTGAAGGTCAGCTCCACCCAGCCAGGAATCGGCGTGCCCGGCAGCGGGTACCGGGTCGGGGTGGGCGTCGGCGTCGGCGGGCCGCCGGGCGGCAGGGGCGGCGGGAAGAACGTCATGGTGCGCCGGATCCGGTCGCAGCCCAGCGCCGCCCAGTCGCAGTTGAGCACCAGGGAGGTGTCGCCGCCCTCGAACACCAGGTGGTAGCGCACCCGCACCGTGGCGAGGTCGAGCGGCCCGGTGCCGGTGTTGGTGACCTGGAGGACGTGCTGGATCTGGTTGTCCGTCGGCGACCAGTCGAGGTTGAGGTAGCTGACCTTCGCCCGCCCGTACGCCGTGCGGACCGGTGTGACGGGGGAGGGGTCGGAGTAGCCGCCGAGGGTGTAGGCGCTGACGACGAGCCGGTACTCGCTGCCCGGGGCCAGATTGGTCAGCGTCAGGGTGGTGGCGGTCGTGTTGCCGAGGGCCCGGTAGACGTGCGGGCCCAGTTGCGCCCGCACCTCGTACGTGATCGGTTCCTCGCCGGCCGGCTCGCCCACCCAGGTGGAGGGCGTCCAGGAGAGGGTGAGGTGGTGCGGCCGGTCGACCACGACGACGGGGCTGCCGGGCGTGGTGAGCGCGGGGGTGTCGTCCGCCCGCGCGGCGCCGACGGCGAGCGAGCTCAGCAGCGCGGCGAGGACGGCGACGGTGGTGACGCGACGGGCACGCATGGTGGCGATGCTACGAGCGTGAATGGATGCTTATCAATCGTTAGGTGCGGGCCGGCGGAGCCGGGTGCCGACCGGGCGGAGGCGCGAAGGCGACCGACAGCACAGCAGCCGGGATTCCGCCGCCGTCGATCACCGGTATTGGTGTCGGCCTACCGATAGAACGACGTCCCTCCTGATCTACGTCGGTCGATAGCGTGTCGTGCACAGGCCGTCCATGAAAGGCGGACCATGAACGACTCCCGAACCTCCCTCTCCCGGCGCCGGATCCTGCTCGGCGCCGCCGCGGCCTCGGCGGTCACCGTCGCCGGGGCCACCACCGCACACGCCGCACCACCCGCCGGGGAGAAGCCCTCGGCGCGACCGGCCGGGCGTCTCGTCGTCCGGGACCGGATCGCCACCGCCCGGCTCGCCGGCGGGCCGGCCCGCTTCCAGGCGGACTTCCACGAACGCCTCGACGCCTGGCTGGCCTTCTGGTCGGCCAACTCGCCCCGGGTCTGGAGCACTCCGGTCGAGGTGGAGGGCCAGGTCGGCGCCGACGGCGACACGTTCACACTGCACGCGATCCGGGTCACCCGCGACGACGAGCCGCGGGTCGCCTTCGCCAGCCGGCGGCCGGACGCCACCCACCTGGCGACCCTGGCCAGCCTGCACCACCACTTCCCGGCCGTCCACGTCGAGGCGGGCGGCGCGCTGCGGGTGACCGATGGCGCCGCGGGCTGGACCGGCTCGGCCGGTCAGGTCTCGTTCGCGGTCACCGCCTGCCGCGAACTGTGGGGGCTGCGCGCCGCCGACGCGACGGACTGGCGGGAGCACCTGAGCGGAATCGGGCACGGAACCGACCCGGCCTCCCGTTCCGGCTGGGCGGCGTTCACCAGGGCGAGTCTGCGGCGCGGGCTGCGGACCGAATCGTACTGACCATCGGAGGTAGGACATGGCACGCAGCGAATTCCGTTTCGTCGTCGACGGCGTGGAGTTGACCACCGAACAGCAGAGCCTCATCGCGAGCGAGATCCAGAAGGCGGGCCTCAACGCGCTCTCCGCCGCCGGCAGCACACTGACCAACCCGCTCGCCGTCGGGCACGCCAACCTCAAGCTTCGCCCCGAGTGGTACGGCATGTGGGTCATCGACGGCCCGTTCGCCCAGGAGCTCGGCCAGAAGATCAACGACATCGGCTTCTGGATGCAGCGGTGACGGAGGCCGCCCGCCGGCCGGACCCGCCGGAGCGGATGTGTCCGAGCACCCCCGCGGCCAACGCCACGGTGTTCCTCGGCATGATCACTCCGGCGGGACGGGTCGCCTACGTCACGCCGTCGCTGCCGGCCGAGGTCGCCCTCGCCCAAGCCGGCACGGACACCCCGGTCGAGTCCCGGTACCGCCTGGCCGGCCCGTGCGTCACCGCGAAGTGCGGCTTCTGGACCGGCGAGCACTGCGGCCTCGGCGAACGGGTCGCAGCGTCCTTCCAGGAGGTCGCCGGTCCGGCGGAGGACGACCTGCCGCGGTGCGCGATCCGCCGGACCTGCCGGTGGTACGCCGAGCAGGGCCGCGCCGCCTGCGCCGCCTGCTCCCACGTGGTCACCGACGCCCGCTGACCACCCCCGGCCGCCCCGCCCACCCGTGGGCCCCGCCCCGGGCGGCTTCGAGCGGACACCTGTCGGACAGCGGCGTCGGCCCGCGTAAAGGGCTCGCGATGTCCCACCCTTCCGCTACCGTCTGGGCGTCATGGATCCGCGGTACGACGAGGCCGTCATCGGGCGGGAGCATCCCGCGGGTCTGCTGCGCGCCGAGATCGACCGGGTGACCACCAGCCACGGCGGTCTGGTCCTCGTCGCCGGGGAGCCCGGCATCGGCAAGACGACGCTGGTCACGGCGACGGCCGACGAGGCCCGCCGGCGGGGCGCGCTGGTGCTCGGCGCCGCCTGCTGGGATTCCGACAGCGCGCCCGGCTACTGGCCCTGGGTGCAGGTGCTGCGCGGCCTGCGCCGTTCGACCGAGGACTGGGCGCTGGCCCGGGAGTCGGCCGAGCCGGGGCTGGCGGCCCTGCTAGGCGAGGCGACCGGCGGCACCGCCGGAGAGCCGGCGGACGGCGCGGCGGTCGACGGCGCCGCCGGCGAGGCGACCGGCCGTCCAGCCGGCGACGAACGCGTCGACCAGGAGGAGTTCGCGCTCCACGACGCGGTGACCACCGCGCTGGTCGCGGTCTCCCAGCGCCGACCGGTCGTGGTCGTGCTCGACGACCTGCACTGGGCCGATCC
Organism: Micromonospora sp. NPDC023644; assembly: GCF_040640115.1. Classification (NCBI taxonomy): domain Bacteria; kingdom Bacillati; phylum Actinomycetota; class Actinomycetes; order Micromonosporales; family Micromonosporaceae; genus Micromonospora; species Micromonospora sp. NPDC023644. Next base: position 188,700 of record NZ_JBFABA010000009.1, read on the forward strand.
CGCCTCGATGCGGCTGCTGCGCTTCGCCGCCCAGCACACCTGGTTCGAGCGGCTGCTGCTGATCGGCACCTACCGCGACGCCGAGGTCGAGTCACCCGACCACCCGCTGCGCGGGCTGCTGATGCCGCTGGTGGCGAAGGCGACCACGCTCACCCTCACCGGCCTGTCCCGCGACGAGGTGGCCGCGCTGATGACCCGCGCGGCCGGTCGGGCACCCGACGCCGGTCTGCTCGACGAGGTGCACCGGCGCACCGGCGGCAATCCGTTCTTCGTGGAGCAGACCGCCCGGATCTGGCGTGCCGACGGCCGGGTCGGCGCGATCCCGCCGGGCGTACGCGAGGCGGTGCGAGCCCGTCTCGCCCAGCTGCCGGCGGCGGTCGTCGAGGCGCTCACGGCCGCCGCCGTGCTGGGCCGGGAGTTCCACCGCCCGGTCCTCGCCGCCTGCGCGGGCACGCCGGCGGCCCAGGCCGACCGGCTCCTCGACCGGGCGGTGACCGCCCGGCTCGTGGTGTCCCGTGGCGGCGGCCGGTTCGCCTTCGTCCACGACCTCGTGCGGGAGACCCTCTACGACGCGCTGCCCGACGACGACCGGCGCTCCCGGCACGCCGCGGTCGTCCGGGCCGTCGAGAGCGCACCGGCGCTCGCCGAGCGGCTGATCCCCGCCGACCTGGCCCGGCACGCCCATCTCGCCGGCGCCCACCTCGACCCGTCCCGCGCCGCCGACTTGCTGGTCGCCGCAGCCCGGGACGCGGGCGGCCGGCTGGCCGTGGACGAGTCCGTGGTCCACTTCCGCCGGGCGCTGGAGGTCGCCGCCGACCCCACCCAACGCGTGAAGATCATGATCGAGCTGGGTCAGCTGCTGCACCACTCGGGCGCGGGCGAGGAGGCCCGGCGGCTGCTGGCCGAGGCCACCACGCTGGCCGTGGCGGTCGACGATCCGGTGGTGCTGGCCCGTGTCGCCCTCGTCGTCCACCGGCGTCACGAGGACGGCCCCGGGCGCCTCACCGATCCGGAGGGCGTGCTGCGGGAGGCGTACCGGCGGTTGATCGGCGAGTCCGCGGGCGCCGTCCCGGTCAGCACGCTCGTCACCGACCTGATCGCCGCCACCGAATCCCTGGCCCGGCGCGGGCACGACGACGAGGCGCTCACCTTCAGCCTCTGGGCCCGCCACGACACCACGTGGGGGCTGGGCTCGGCCCGCGACCGGGCCGCGATCACTGCCGAGATCCGGGACGTGGCGCGCCGCGGCGGCGACCGGGAGACCGCGCTCTGGGCGACCGCGCTGCGCTGGGTCGCGCTGCTGGAGCTGGGCGACCCCCGTTACCACGACGAATTCACCACCTTCGTCACCGGCGCCCGCCGGGGCGACGCCCGGCACCGGGCCGCCGCCACCATGGACGACGCCATTATCGCGGCGTTCCGTGGCGACTTCGCCCGGGCCGACGAGTTGACGGGCGAGCTGACCGCCCTGAGCGAGTGGGACAGCTCCGACTTCGCCTTCATGGGCCACCACCTGCGCTGGTCGCGGCTGCACCTGCAGGGCCGGTCCGACGAGGTCGACGCCCTCCTCGACGAGCTCTCCTCGACCGACTACCCCTATCCCCAACTCCTGCGGGGCGTCACCGCGGCCGAGCGTGGCGACGTCGAGGCGGCCCTACGGCTGGTCACCGGCATCGAGGCCGCCGGCACGGCGTACCCGGGACCGATGTCGCCGCTGTGGCTGCGGCTGCGCGCCGGGGTCGCCGCCGCGAGCCGCGACCCCCGGCGCTGCGCCGAGGCCCGGGAGGCGCTGCGACCGCACCGCGGGCAGTGGATGTCCGCGCTGTTCGGCTGCGACCTCAGCGGCCCCGTCGACCACTGGCTGGCCCTCGTCGACGCCGCGCAGGAACGCTGGGACGACGCGGTGGCCGGGTTCTCCGCCGCCCGCGACTCCGCCGACCGGCTGGGCGCCCGCCCGTGGTCCGTCCTGGCCCGCGCCGCGCTGGCCGACGCGCTGACCGGGCGGGACCGCCCCGGCGACGCGGCCGCCGCCGCCGCGCTGCGCGCCACCACCGCCCGCGACGCCGCCGACCTCGGCATGCGCCAGGTGACCCGTCGCCCGACCGGCA